>NZ_JBJMAW010000017.1:0-53500 GCF_046600735.1 Novilysobacter longmucuonensis | reverse complement strand
ACCATGATCACGCCGCGCTCTTCGGCGCTGAGGTGTGCGTAGTGCTGGCCCATTGCAAGTTCTCTTTGCCAAGTGATGCACTTGAGCTTAGAGACCGCCAACCAAAGAAAGGCCCTTCCCCGACACTTCAAACACCTTGCGTTCGGGCGACGCGGGGATTTTCCGACTCGGCATCCTGCCTCGGTCGAAAAACGGCGCACATCCATGTGCGCCGCCCCTTCGGGGTTCGTGGAGTGGCGAGGTGGATCGGTTGACGCTGGGGATCAACAGCCAAGCAACGGCAAAGGCAACCGGAACGGCAGCCGCAGGTCCAAGCTCAAGAGCAGATCACGAACCGCAGCGTTTCGCTGGGAAGACGGGCGTGTGCGGCGGGGCTCAGGCGGGGTGGAGTACGCCGAGGACCGCCTCGTCGGGTACGCCGGAAACGATCCGCGCCCGTCCCGCGCCGTCCCACAGGACGAATCGCAAGCCCGCCGCATCGGCTTTTTTGTCCAGGCGCATGCGTGCGAGCAAGGCCTGCGGCTGCAGCCCTGCAGGGATCGAGGTCGGCAAACCCAGCCGCTGCAGCAGGACCTGCAGCCGCTCGGTGTCGGCGGCGGGGGCCAAGTCGAGGGCTGTCGACAGCCGCGCTGCCAGAATCATCCCGACCGCCACCGCCTCGCCGTGGTTGAGCGCCTCGCTGCCGGACCCGGAATAGCCCTGCTCGGCCTCGATCGCGTGGCCGAAGGTATGGCCGAAGTTGAGCAGCGCCCGCTCGCCGCGCTCGAACGGATCGCGCGCCACCACGGCGGCCTTGTACGCGCACGAGCGCGCCACTGCCTCGGTCAGTGCCGCGTCGTCGCCGCGCAGCAGGCGCTCGGCGTGGGCGTCGAGCCAGTCGAGAAACGTCGCATCGAAGATCGCGCCGTACTTCGCCACCTCGGCCAGGCCCGCGCGCAGCTCGCGTGCCGGCAGCGTGCGCAGCGCGGTGGTGTCGGCGATCACCGCGCGCGGTGGATGGAACGCGCCGACCAGGTTTTTGCCGGCGGGCAGGTCGACTGCGGTCTTGCCGCCGACCGATGAATCGACCATCGCCAGCAAGGTGGTCGGCAGCTGCACCACATCGATCCCGCGCATCCAGCAGGCCGCGGCGAAGCCGGCCAGGTCGCCGACCACGCCGCCGCCGAGCGCCACCACCGCGGCATCGCGGGTGGCGCCGAGCGCGGCCAGCGCGTCCAGGCATTGGCCGAAGCGCGCCAGGGTCTTTTCCTGCTCGCCGGCCGGCATCACATAACGGGCGATCACGAGTTCGGGGCGGGTGCTGCGCAACGCGTTTTCGGCGCGGTCGGCATACAGCGGCGCGACATTGTCGTCGCTGACGATCAGCGCGTGGCGCCCGCGCAGCGAGCCGGCGAGCCGGGGGCCGTCATCGAGCAGGCCGGGACCGATCTTGATCCGGTAGGGCGTCGCGCCCCCGACCTCGATCACGCGCGCGCTCATGCCGCCACTCCGCGTTGCCAGCAGCGCTCGAGCTCGTGCGCAAGCGCGGTCGCCGCCTCGGCCGCGGTCAGGTGGTCGGTGTCGAAGCGCAGGTCGGCAATCTCGGCATACAACGGTCCGCGGACCCGCGCCAGCTCGTGCAGCACCTCGTCGCGGTCGGCGCGTGCCAGCAGCGGCCGGCTGCGGTCGCGCGCCAGGCGCTCCAGCTGCTGCGCCGGGGTGACCTGCAGGTGCACCACGAAGCCGCGCGTGCGCAGCAGCCTGCGGTTATCGGGATCGAGCGCTGCGCCGCCGCCGGTGGCGAGCAGCAATCCGTCGTCCTGCAGCAATGCTGCCAGCGTGTCGCGCTCGCGGGCGCGAAAGCCGGCCTCGCCCTCGCACTCGAAAATCGTGCTCACGCTGGCGCCGGCGCGCTGTTCGATCTCGCGGTCGGTGTCGGCCAGGCGCAGGCCGAAGCGCCCGGCCAGGCGGCGGCCGATGCAGGTCTTTCCGGCGCCCATCGGCCCGACCAGGATCAGGTTGTTGGCGGGGTTCATCGGGTGATTGTAGTCATGGCGGTAGCCTCGACTCGCCGGCGTGCGCGATGGGGGTGCTGGTTGGAGCGTACTGGGCCGTCGTTCCCGCGCTTGTGGGGCGGCCGAGCCGGGGCGCGACGCGTGCGGTCACCGGCAGTGTTCAATCATCGAGGCGAGGCGGGCGCCGCTGCGCATCCAGCGCGATCGTGCGCTGCGCGATGTGGGGCAGGGCCCGCAGTGCGTGCCGGCTGACCCGCTCGAAAAACTGCACGAACCGCTCGACCTGCGCGCGCGACATGGCGCTGCGGCGCGGGTGCGCGGCCTGCAGGGTGCGCTCCTGTTGCCAGCGCCAATCGGGCACCACATCGAAACCGGGGCCCTGCAGGAACACCAGCCGCGGCAGTCGCGACCACAAGGCGGGGTAGTCCCGTGCCAGCGCCTCGTTGCAGTGGCGCCGCCAGATACCGTGCGGGTCTTCGTCGCGTTCGAGTCGGTTGAGCGGTGTGGCCAGCGCGGCTTGCGCCTGCGGTGGCACCTTCAAAAACCAGCCCTCGAACAGCACCAGGTCGGCCGTGTCGGCCCGCGGCCAGCGCGATGGCGGCAGGCGCCGGTCGGCGATCTTGTCGAAGCGCGGGAGCCGCGCCGGCAGGCCGCCAGCCAGACGGTCGAGTACCTCGCAGGCGAGCGCGACGTCGTGCGTGCCCGGCGGGCCGCGCGTGGCGAGCAAGGGGTGCACGTGGCGACCGAGCCGCTGCCGCTCCCGGTGCCCCAGGTAGAAGTCGTCGATCGACAGCGCCACCGCATGCACGCCGCGCGTACGCGCCGCGGCCACCAGTTGCCTGGAGAGCGTCGATTTGCCGGTGCCCTGCAGGCCGGCGATGGCGTACACGCCACCGCCCTGGGACAGCGCATCGGTCAGTACACCGGCGACGAACCGCTGCTCATAGCCCGGCGCGTTCGATGGCGGATGCAGACGTGGGGACATCGCCGCACAATAGCCCAATGACCGCGCCCGAACCGACCGCCCCGGAATTGCTGCAAGAAGCCCTCGCCACGTTCGCGCAACTGTTCGACGAAGCGCGCGCGGCGGGCGAGCCCGACCCGACCGCGATGGTCGTGGCCACCGCCGCGCTCGATGCGCGCCCCTCGGCGCGCACGGTATTGCTCAAGGCTTTCGATGCACGCGGCTTCGTGTTCTATACGCATCTGGACGGGCGCAAGGGCCGCGACCTGCAAGCCAACCCGCACGCCGCGCTGCTGATGCACTGGCCGCGGGTACGCCAGGGGGTGCAGGTGCGTATCGAGGGTGCGGTGGAGGTCGTCAACGACGAGGAGGCCGACGCCTACTTCGCCTCGCGCCCGCGCGGCAGCCAGATCGGCGCATGGGCATCCAAGCAGTCCGAGACGCTGGAGTCGCGCGACGCCTTCGTGCAGCGCATCGCCCAGGTCGATCGCGAGTTCGAAGGGCGCGAGGTGCCGCGACCGCCGCGCTGGAGTGGCCTGCGCGTGCGGCCGGAGCGGGTCGAGTTCTGGTACGGCGCCGAGTTCCGCCTGCACGAGCGTTTTGCATATGAAAGCGATCTCGCGGGGGAATGGTCCAAGCGGATGCTGTATCCGTAAGAGCGTCCTTGTCGATGTAGGAGCGGCTTCAGCCGCGAGCTCTTCAGCCCCATTGGCGAGTACACCCGTTGGTAGGAGCGACGTAAGTCGCGATCCACGCACCGACGGAGTTCTTTCGAGACTCACGTCGCTCCTACCGAGGCGAAGAGCTCGCGGCTGAAGCCGCTCCTACAAATGATGAGACGGCATTGCGGCAGAATGCCCGCATGGGCCCTCAACGCATCGTCTGCCTGACCGAAGAACCGACCGAAACGCTGTACGCACTCGGCGAGCAGGACCGCATCGTCGGCATCAGCGGCTTCACCGTGCGCCCGGCGATCGCGCGCAGGGAAAAGCCGAAGGTGAGTGCGTTCACCAGCGCGAAGATCGGCGAGATCCTCAAGCTTCAGCCGGACTTCGTGGTCGGGTTTTCCGACATCCAGGCCGAGATCGCCAGCGCGCTGATCAAGCACGGCATCGAGGTCTGGATCAGCAACCACCGCAGCGTCGCGGGCATCCTCGACTACGTGTGCCGGCTCGGTGCACTGGTCGGTGCGGGCGAGAAGGCAAATGCCTATGCCGAGGACCTGCGGCGCGGACTGGACGCGATCGCCGAGGCGTCCACGCGGCTGAAACGGCGGCCCCGGGTCTACTTCGAGGAATGGGACGAGCCGCCGATCAGCGGCATCCAGTGGGTCGCCGAGATCGTGCGCATCGCCGGCGGCGACGACATCTTTCCCGAGCGCGCCGCGGAGCCGCTGGCCCGGCAGCGCATCCTGGAGGATCCGGACGAGGTGATCCGGCGCGCCCCGGACATCGTTTTCGGCTCCTGGTGCGGCAAGAAGTTCCGGCCCGAGAAGGTCGCCGCCCGTCGCGGCTGGGACGCGATCCCGGCGGTACGCGACGGCGAGCTGCACGAGATCAAGTCGCCGATGATCCTGCAGCCCGGACCGGCCGCGCTGACCGACGGCGTGCGCGCGATCGCCGAGGTCATCCAGCGCTGGGCCGATCGCCGGGGCTGAGGCGCCTGCTCGCCTGCTCCTGCTCCCCTCCTTGCAAAGCGGCAGGCGCGGGGACTTGTGTTCCACGTCCGGTTCGACCAGCAACTCCGCCACCAGCAATCCTTCACGCCGCCTGTGGCATACCGCTGCCTGCCACTTTTGGTTCAAGCAGGAGAGCGCCATGTTCCGCAGATTCCTCGTGATGCCGTTGTTGATCGTCGCGCTGATGTCTTACGGCTTTGCCGGCACCGCGTCGGCGGCGGTGATCAGCACCCAGCAGGCGCTGTCGGCCGAAGCCCGCGCCGCCAGCGAAACCGACGTGCGCAGCGCCCTGGCACGCGAGGACGTGCGCAACGCGATGCAGCGCCTGGGCGTGGATCCGGTCGATGCCGATGGCCGGCTGGCCTCGTTGAGCGACGCCGAACTGGTCCGGTTGCAGGGCGAACTGGACCAGTTGCCGGCCGGTGGCGATGCGCTGGCGGTGATCGGCGTAGTGTTCCTGGTGTTGTTGATCCTCGAACTGGTCGGCGTGACCAACGTCTTCAACCGGGTTTGATCGATCCGTTGCGGCGTCTTGGACGTTTAGCGGCGGCGGGCCTTGCGCTCGCCGCCGTTCTGATGCTGCCCGCTTGCGCGATCAACCCGGCCTGGACGCTCGCCGGCGCCGCGCCCGACGCCGCTCCGGTCTTGCTGGAGCAGGTGCCATTCCACCCGCAGACCGACTACCAGTGCGGGCCGGCGGCGCTCGCAACGGTGCTCGGCGCCAGCGGGGTGCCGGCCTCGCCGGAGGCCCTGGCCCCGCAGGTCTACCTGCCGGGCCGGCGCGGCAGCCTGCAGCTGGAGCTGGTCGCCGCCACCCGCCGCGCGGGGCGCATCCCGTTCGTTGTCCAGCGCGATCCGGACGCATTGCTCGATGAGGTCCGCGCCGGTCGGCCGGTGCTGGTGCTGCAGAACCTCCTGACCCGCAGCGTGCCGCGCTGGCACTACGCGGTGGTGGTCGGCAGCGATCCGGCGCGCAACCGCGTCGTGCTCAACAGCGGTACCGAACGCGGCCTGGCGATGCGCGCGCCGAAGTTCCTGCGCACCTGGGACTGGGCGGGGCGCTGGGGACTGGTCGCTCTGGCGCCCGGCGACATGCCGGTCCGCGCCGAGCCGGTGGCGTACCTGGGCGCGGTCGCCGATTTCGAGGCGGTGGCAGGCGCGGAGGCGGCGGCGCCGGCGTATCGCGCCGCGCTGCAGCGCTGGCCGCGGGAGCCGCATGCGCATCTGGCGCTCGGCAACCAGGCGTATGCGGCGGGGGAGCGCGCGACCGCCGCGCGGCACTACCGCGACGGGCTCGCGCATGCGCCGGACGACCCGGTGCTCGGCAACAACCACGCCAGCGTACTCGGCGAGCTCGGCTGCCGCGAGCAGGCGCGTGCGGCGCTCGCCGCAGCGCAGGCGGGCTTGCCCGAGAACAGCCCCTGGCGCGAACGCCTCGCCGAAACCGGTCTTGAGCTGCAGCGCCACCGGGTCGAACGCAGCGCTGCCTGCGATACCACGCGCTGAGGCGCGGCGGCGGCCGCCAAGGATGTCCCGCCGGACATCGGTGCAGCTCTCCGTGCGGCTCGTCAGCGCGGAAAGATGTCGCGGCTGAACTGCATGGTCGAACGCGCACCGCCTTCGCGCACGATCGTCAGGTCGAAACGCAGCGTATCGGGCGGCGCGACCCGGGCCGTCCCGACGTAGTCGACCAGGTCTCCGTTGCGCACCTCGCGCATCTCGATGCCCTGGCTGACCCCACGCAGGTCGGTCGCGGTGGCCGTGATCCGTGCCGGCAGCGCGGTCTCTTGCGCCTCCGGCCCCAGGCGCACGCCGACCAGCAACAGCACCGTGTTCTCGTCGCGCTCCAGCCCGTACTGCGCGGCCACCGCCTCGCCGATCATCGCCGTCGGCGCCACGCTGGCGCGGATGCTGACGTCGCCGACCCGGCTGGTCGCCTCCTGCTGCGTGGCGTTGGCGTGGCTGGCGGTCGCCGATGGTGCGGATGGTTCGCGGCCGCAGCCGGCCACGGCCGCGACCGACGTCAGCAGCACGGCGCAGCCGGCGCGGCGCATGGACCGGGCCCATGACGGCATGCTCAACGATTCCATGCTCAACGACGCCATGCTCAACGAAGCCACGCGCGGTAGCAGCATGCTCAATCGTGGGCCGCCGACAGCTCGCGCCCGCGCACCGCGGCGGCGGCCACCGCCTTGGCGACCAGCGCCTCGAACCCGCCGGCCTGGAAGGTCTCGATCGCGGCGTGGGTGGTGCCGTTGGGCGAGGTCACCTGCCGGCGCAGTTCCGCCGCCGGCTGCTCCGATTCGGCCAGCATGCGCGAGGCGCCGAGCAGGGTCTGGGTGGCCAGCGCGCGCGCGGTCTGCTCCGGCAGGCCTTGGGCCACGCCGGCGGCCTGCATCGCCTCGGCCAGCAGGAACACGTAGGCCGGGCCGCTGCCCGAGACCGCGGTCACCGCATCCATCTGCGCCTCGTCCTCGACCCACACGGTTGGCCCCACCGCACCGAGCAGGGTCGCGGCCTGCTCGCGCTGCGTCGAGGTGGTGGGCTGGTTGGCGAACAGGCCGGTGATGCCGGCGCCCAGCAGCGCGGGCGTGTTAGGCATCGCCCGCACCACCGCCATGCCGCCGCCGAGCCAGTGCGAGAGCTGGCCGGAGGTGATGCCGGCGGCGACCGAGATCGCCAGCGGCGGATGTGCCTGCGCCTGTTCGGTCATGGCGTTGCAGACGCTGCGCATGACCTGCGGCTTGACCGCGAACAGCCATACGCTGGCCCCTTCGGCTGCCTCGGCGGCGGTGGTGAACGTGGTGACGCCGAACTCGCTGCGCAGCGACTGGCGCAGGGCGTCGACCGGCTCGGCCACCCGGATCGAGGCCGGCGCCGCGCCGCGCGCGACCATGCCGCCGATCAGGCTGCGGGCCATGTTGCCGCCGCCGATGAAGGCGACGGTGGGGGATTCGGGGTTGGAGACTTGGGATTCGGGACTCATCGGACCACCAGTTGCGTGAACGTGTGGCCAGTCTAAGGCGAAGCCCCGGTGGCTGCCCAAGCCCGTGCACCCGCGCGCCTCTGTAGGAGCGGGCCATGCCCGCGACCGGTCCACCACATGCAAAGCGATCGCGCCCATGGGGCGCTCCTACAGAAAAGCGTTGGCAGGAGCCGGTGATGCCGGCATGCATTCTTGTAGGAGCGGCTTCAGCCGCGATCGGATGCCAGAAGCATCGCGGCTAAAGCCGCTCCTACAGTTCCGCCGCCGATCAGCCCGCCTTCCCCGGTCGCGCCCCGAACAGCGCCCTGCCGACGCGCACCATCGTCGCGCCTTCGGCGATCGCCAGCGGGAAGTCCTCACTCATGCCCATCGACAGCGTGTCGATATGCGGATGGACGCGCTGCAACTCGTCGAAGCAGGCACGCATGCGACGGAATGCATCGCGACGGCGTCGGGACTCGGGCGAGGGCGCCGGGATCGCCATGAGCCCGCGCAGGCGCAGGGCCGGTGCGGCGGCTACCGCACGTGCCAGACCGGCGATCGCGTCGGGGGCGCAGCCGTGCTTGCTGGTCTCGTCATCGATGTTGACCTGGATCAGCACGTTAAGTGGGAGTTGATCCCCGCGTCGGTGCCGGGCGAGCGCAGCTACCAGCTTCTCGCGATCCACGGTCTGCACCCAGTCGAACAGCGCCGCGGCGTCGCGCGCCTTGTTCGACTGCAGGTGACCGATCAGGTGCCATTCCAGTCCAGCCGCGGCCGGGTCCAGCGCGGCCAGTTCGGTGCGCCGGGCGGCGGCTTCCTGCACGTAATTCTCGCCGAACGCGCATTGTCCGGCCGCCGCGAGCTCCGCGACCGCGGCCGCGGACTGGCTCTTGGCGACCGCCAGCAGGCGCGGCGGTGGCCGGTCGGGCGCACGCGCCGCGTTGTTCAGGAGTTGGCGGACGTCGTTCAGGTTCTGGGCGAGCACGCCGGGGAGTCCTCACTAGGGTTCGAATTTGCGACGGCGGGCAGTGGCTATACTGCCGCGCAGGGGTAGTATCGTTCCAATCGGCGGCCCCTGTGCGGGGCCGCCCTGCAGTGCGGGGAGCACTCATGGACATCGCCGAACTCCTGGCGTTCTCGGTAAAGAACAAAGCATCCGACCTGCACCTGTCGGCCGGCTTGCCCCCGATGATCCGGGTCGACGGCGACGTGCGCCGGATCAACATCCCGGCGCTGGACCACAAGCAGGTCCACGCGCTGGTGTACGACATCATGTCGGACAAGCAGCGGCGCGACTACGAGGAATTCCTCGAGGTCGACTTCTCGTTCGAGATCCCCGGCCTGGCCCGCTTCCGCGTCAACGCCTTCAACCAGAACCGCGGCGCCGGTGCGGTGTTCCGCACGATTCCGTCCGAGGTGCTGACCCTGGAGGATCTCGGCACCCCGCGCATCTTCAAGGAGTTGATCGATCAGCCGCAGGGTCTGATTCTGGTGACCGGCCCGACCGGCTCGGGCAAGTCGACCACCTTGGCGGCGATGATCGACCACATCAACAAGAACGAATACGGCCACATCCTCTCGGTCGAGGACCCGATCGAGTTCGTGCACACCTCGCAGAAATGCCTGATCAACCAGCGCGAGGTGCACCGCGACACCCACGGATTCAACGAGGCGCTGCGCTCGGCGCTGCGGGAGGACCCCGACTACATCCTGGTCGGCGAGTTGCGCGACCTGGAGACCATCCGACTGGCGTTGACCGCCGCCGAAACCGGCCACCTGGTGTTCGGCACCCTGCACACCTCCTCGGCGGCCAAGACCATCGACCGCATTATCGACGTGTTCCCCTCGGGCGAGAAGCCGATGGTGCGCAGCATGTTGTCGGAAAGCCTGCGCGCGGTGATCTCCCAGGCGCTGCTGAAGAAGGTCGGCGGCGGCCGCACCGCGGCGTGGGAGATCATGGTCGGCATCCCGGCGATCCGAAACCTGATCCGCGAAGACAAGGTCGCGCAGATGTATTCGGCGATCCAGACCGGCCAGCAGCACGGAATGATGACCCTCGACCAGCACCTGCAGGACCTGGTCAAGCGCGGCCTGATCGCACGCCCGCAGGCGCGTGATTACGCCAAGGACAAGCGTCTGTTCGATTGACCGGGACTCGGGACTCGGGACTCGGAAAAGCGTAACGCTGCATTGATTTTTCTACACAAGCGGGTTGCAGGACGACGGATCAGGATGAGCAGAGCGTGCTTCTGCGAGTCCCGGATTCCGAGTCCCGAGTCCCGCCGGAGACAGGCATGAACACCACCAGCAGCACCGGCCCCAATCCGGCCACCGGCACCAGCATCGACTTCACCTCGTTCCTCAAGCTGATGGCGCACCAGAAGGCGTCGGACCTGTTCATCACCGCCGGCATGCCGCCGGCGATGAAGGTCCACGGCAAGATTTCGCCGATCACCCAGAATCCGCTGACGCCGCAGCAAAGCCGCGATCTCGTGCTCAACGTGATGAACCCGCTGCAGCGCGAGGAGTTCGAAAAGACCCATGAGTGCAATTTCGCGATCGGCGTCGCCGGGATCGGCCGCTTCCGCGTGTCGTGCTTCTACCAGCGCAACCAGGTCGGCATGGTGCTGCGCCGGATCGAGACCAAGATCCCTACGATCGAGGAGCTGAGCCTGCCGCCGGTGATCAAGACGCTGGCGATGACCAAGCGCGGCATCATCATCTTCGTGGGCGCCACCGGTACCGGTAAGTCGACCTCACTGGCGGCGATGATCGGCTACCGCAACCAGAACTCGACCGGCCACATCATCACCATCGAGGACCCGATCGAGTTCGTGCACAAGCACGAGGGCTGCATCATCACCCAGCGCGAAGTCGGCATCGACACCGACAGCTGGGAGGCCGCGCTCAAGAACACCCTGCGCCAGGCGCCCGACGTGATCATGATCGGCGAGGTGCGCACCCGCGAGGGCATGGACCACGCCATCGCCTTCGCCGAGACCGGCCACCTGGTGCTGTGCACGCTGCACGCCAACAACGCCAACCAGGCGATGGACCGCATCATCAACTTCTTCCCCGAGGACCGCCGCAACCAGTTGCTGATGGACCTGTCGCTGAACCTCAAGGGCGTGGTCGCGCAGCAGCTGATCCCGACGCCCGACGGCAAGAGCCGCCGCGTCGCGATGGAGATCATGCTCGGCACCCCGCTGGTGCAGGACTACATCCGCGACGGCGAGATCCACAAGCTCAAGGAAGTCATGAAGGAGTCGACCCAGCTCGGCATGAGGACCTTCGACCAGGCCCTGTTCGAGCTCTACCAGGCCGGCGAGATCAGCTACGAGGACGCACTGCGCTTTGCCGACTCGCAGAACGAGGTGCGCCTGCGGATCAAGCTCGCCCAGGGCGGCGACGCCAAGACCTTGGCACAGGGCATGGACGGGATCGAGGTCGCCGAACTGCGCTGACGGTCGTTATCGCAGGTGGGAAACAGCCGGGCCGATGCCCGGCTGTTTTGTTTTCGGGGCCGTGTATCGGGTGCGGAGCGGAGACAGGCTGCGAGGTGGTCCTCGTCGCGGCCGATCGAAGGGCTCGCGGCTGAAGCCGCTCCTACAAAAGCCGGGGAGTTCCGCAGGCCTCGTAGGAGCGGCTTCAGCCGCGAACCACAATGATCCTCGCCGCGCTCCCCACCAGAGGCTGCGCGCCGGGCAACCCTCACCACACCAGCGCCGCGACCCCCACAAGCAGCACCAGCACCACCAGCGCCGCCACCGCCAGCCCGGCGCGATGCATCGTCGACCACAACTGCCAGCTGCGGCCGCGTGCCTGCTGGTCGAACCGGCCGTGGGCGCCGAATTCCCCCTCGACCGGCTCGAACAGGTTGTCCGGTCCCGGTGGCAGCGGGTCGTCGGTGATCTGGCCCTCCCAGGCCTGGCGACTCAGCACGCGATCCGCTAACGCCGGCGCGAACTTGTTGCCCCAGATCGCCTTGACCGCGGGAAAACCGACGCAGACCTCGCGCCGGCCGGCATAGGCGGCATGGCGGATGCCGCGCGCGGCCAGTTCCGGCTGGAAGATCGGCGGCACCGGCTGCGCCCGGTGCTGCATCTTGTTGCGGGCCCAGTCGAACTGAGGCGTGTTGAACGCCGACAGCTGCACCATCGTCAGGCGGATGTTGCAGCGCTCGTGCATCAGCTCCACCCGCAGCGCATCGGTGAAGCCGCGGATCGCGAACTTGGCCGCGCAGTACGCCGACTGCAGCGGGATGGCCCGGTACGCCAGCGCCGAGCCGACCTGCACGATGGTGCCGCGGTTGCGCCCGCGCATGCGCGCCAGTGCCGCCAGGGTGCCGTGGACGGTACCGAGGTAGGTGACCTCGGTGACCCGCCGGTATTCCTCCGGGGTGACGCGATGCACCGGGGCGAACACCGTCACCATCGCCGAGTTGATCCAGATGTCGATCGGCCCGAACGCCTCCTCGACCCGGGCGGCGGCCGCTTCGACCTGGGCCGCATGGGCCACGTCGGCGACCAGTTCCAGCGCTTCCCCGCCGAACGCGCGGACCTCCTCGGCGGCCGCCTGCAGACGTTCCCGCGAGCGCGCCAGCAGTCCGATGCGGGCGCCGTGCCGGGCGAACTCGCAGGCCACCGCGCGACCGATGCCGGCCGAGGCGCCGGTGATCACGACCACGTCGGGGCGCCCGCCGCGGCTCATTGCGCGGGGTAGGCCATGGTGCTCAGCAGCGCCAGTGCTTCCCGCCGCGAATCCAGGCGGGTGTGCTGCACGACCACCGGCACGTCGGATTCGATGACGCTGGCATAGTCGCTGTCGTGCGGCACCGGCTCGGGATCGGTGAGGTCGTTGAAGCGCAGGTGGCACGTGCGCCGCGCCGGCACGGTCAGGCGGTAGGGCCCGACCGGCTCGCGATCGGCGAAGTACAGCGTGATCCGCAGTTGTGCATCATGGTCGCCGCAGTTCAGCACGCACGCGGTCTCGTGGCTGGCGAAACGGCGGTCGCGTGGGCCGTCGTCGGGAGGGATGTAGCCCTCGGCGATCACCCAGGTGTGTCGCCCGATTGATGTGGTTGCTGCGGCCATTGGAGTCTCCTGTCTCTGCGAAGGTTTGCGGTCGCGGCTCAATGCGCTGGTCGGATGCCAGCGCAACCACGGCGTCACACCCGGTAGGCCGCGAGGTCGTGCTCGCGCAGGGCCAGGCCTTGGCCGGGGGACGCCCGGTCAGGCACCAGCATGCCGCCGCGCCGCGAGTGCCAGCGCCTGGCCGCGATCGTAGGCGCCGTTGGCCTCGACCATCAGGCCGGGCGTGCTGCCGATCGCCGTGCGCGCGGCCGATCTTCATCTTGACCCGGTCGATACCCTGCTCGATCCAGCCCGACAGCTGGGTCGACCGCTGGACGTCGTCATAGCTGGTGAACCCGCCGCTGCCGTACACCGGCACGCGATCGCGCGCCGCGCCCAGCAGGTCCGGCAGCGATACCTGGAGCAGCCGCGCCTTCAGATCCCACAGCGCCACGTCGAGCGCCGATACCGCCATCGCGCCGAGTCCGGGATGGCCGATGTTGCGTAACGCAGCCACCGCCTCGCCATGCAGCGCCGCGGTATCGAAGGCATCGCGGCCGCGCGCCAGCGGCGCCAGCGATTCGGCGATCACCACCGCGACCGCGCGGTGTCCATAGGTGTAGCCCAGCCCGCTGCAGCCACCGGCGTCCACCCGCACCGTGTCCAGGGTGCTGCTGTCCCAGGCGACGGTGCCGTCGGACTCCGGGGCACTGGTCGGCACGGTGAAGGCGTCGGTGCGGACCCGCTGGATCGGGCAGTCCGGCTTCACCCGCGGCCCTGCCCCGGCAGCATGCTCGCCGCGACCTGCTTGACGCTCTGCTTGATGATCCCGCCGCGGTCGGGATCTCCGTGCACCAGCGAGGACATCAGTGCACGCGCCTGCTCCAGCGTGATGTGCGGCGGCAGCGGCGGCACGTCGGGATCGGTGATGAACTCCAGCAGCACCGGGCGGTCGGCGGCGAAGGCCTCGTCCCAGGCCCGGCCGATGTCGTCGGGACTGTCGATGCGGATACCGCGGAAGCCGAGCATTTCGGCGTATTTGGCGTAGGGAAAATCAATCACGTCCTGCGCGGCGGAGAACTTGGGATCGCCGGCCAGCACCCGCTGTTCCCAGGTCACCTGGTTGAGGTCGTGGTTGACCAGCACCAGCACGATGAAGGTCGGGTTGCTCCAGTCCTTCCAGTACTGCTGCACGGTCAGTAGTTCACCGCTGCCGTTCATCTGCATGGCGCCGTCACCCACCATCGCGATCACCGGGCGGTCCGGGTGGGCGGTCTTGGCGCCGATCGCGTAGGGCACGCCGCTGCCCATGGTGGCCAGCTGGCCCGACAGCGAGCCGTTCATGCCGCGGCGCATCTTGACGTCGCGCGCGTACCAGTTGGTGTGCGAGCCCGAATCGCCGCACAGGATCGCCCGCTCCGGCAGGCGCGGCGACATCTCCCAGAACACCCGTTGCGGGTTGATGGGCTTGGCCTCCACCATCGCCCGCGCCTCCAGGTCCTTCCACCAGCCGGCGACGTTCTGCTCGATGCCGCGGCGCCAGCCGCGGTCCTGCTTGGGCAGCAGCAGCGGCAGCAGGCGGCGCAGGGTTTCGGCGCTGTCGCCGACCAGGTTGACCTCGGTCGGGTAGCGCATGCTCATGTTGCGCGGCCGGATATCGATCTGCACCGCGCGGGCCTGGCCGTCCTTGGGCAGGAACTCCGAGTACGGGAAGGTGGTGCCCACCATCAGCAGCGTGTCGCAGTGCTGCATCATTTCCCAGCTAGGCTCGGTGCCGAGCAGGCCGATCGAACCGGTCACGAACGGCAGCTCGTCGGGCACCGCGGCCTTGCCCAGCAGCGCCTTGGCCACGCCGGCGCACAGCTTCTCGGCGACCTCGATGACCTCGTCGGTGGCCAGGAGCGCTCCCGCGCCGACCAGCATCGCGACCTTGCTGCCCTCGTTGAGCACCGCCGCGGCGCGCTGCAGCTCCTCCTCGTTGGGCTGCGGCCGCGGTTGGGCGTGGCCGACACCCGAGTAGACATGGCCGTGCGAGCGCGGCGGGCTGTCGACCGCGTCTTTCTCCTGCAGGTCATTGGGCACGATGATGCAGGTCACCGCGCGTTCGGCCGCGGCGATGCGCATCGCGCGATCGACCACGTGGCGCACCTGGGCCGGCGCGCTGACCTGCTCGACGTAATTGCACACGTCCTTGAACAGGCTCTTGAGGTCGGTTTCCTGCTGGTAGTCGCTGCCCAGCGCGGTCATCGCCTGCTGGCCGACGATCGCGACCACCGGCATGTGGTCGCCCTTGGCGTCGTACAGGCCGTTGAGCAGGTGGATCGCGCCGGGGCCGGAGGTGGCCATGCATACGCCGGTGCGGCCGGTGAACTTGGCATAGCCGCAGGCCATGAACGCGGCCATTTCCTCGTGGCGCACGCGCACGTAGACGAAGCGGTCGGACGCGCGGCCGAGCGCGCCCATGATGCCGTTTATGCCGTCGCCGGGGTAACCGAAGATGCAGTCCACGCCCCAGTCGGTCAGGCGCTGCAGCAGAAAATCGCCGACGGTAGTGCTCATGTCGAGTCCTCGCCTACGGATGGAGTGTGCTGGTGGCGTTCCACCGTCCGCCGCGTGCGGCGCTCGCCCGCCCGCCCGCGGCTGTTGCTGATGAAGGCGTGGTCGGCGAGCGACGATGGCATGGGGTGCGATGCTCCCTGGCGGCGCGGGCGCGTTGCCGGACGAGAGGTCGGGGTCGGCACGCGCCGACGCTGGAGGTCGCCGCCAGCGTGCCCCTAGCCGCGTGGGTGACCTCGCGGATGACAACGAATGGAGCGGCGGCGACGGGGGCCTTTGCACTGTACCCAGCGCCTGTCGGCGCCCGGTGAAACCGCGCTCCTTTGTCGGGGACGTGGTCAACTCGGCCGCTGTGCGGCCTGTGAACGGTAAACGGTAAGAGCAACAGCAACAGCAACAACAAGTCATCGTTGATCATCTGCTCGAATGGCGTGGCGGTGGCTTTGCTCTTGCACTGACCATTGACCGTTCACCTCAATCCACTTTTTCGATCAGTGTCTGTGCATCGAACCGCGCGTGGACCTTGGCGTCGTTGTCGAAGTAGCGATAGACATCGCGCTGCTTCGTGCGCGGCATCTCCTTGTGCGCCGGGGTGCTTCCGACGCGCTGTGCGCTCGCGTCCGGTGGTCGCCGGAATGCGAGCAAGAGAGCCGCTTACGCGGCGACCGCTTCGCCCGGCAGGGCGGCGAGCCAGTCGTCGTCGGAACCTTCGGCCACCCCTTCGAACAGGAACGTCGACAGATAGCGCTCCCCGGTATCGGGCAGCATCGCCAGCAGGACCGTGCCGTCCGGCGCCTGCGCGGCGACTTGCAGGGCGGCCGCGACGGTGGCGCCGGCGGACAGGCCGACGAACAGGCCTTCCTCGGCGGCCAGCCGGCGTGCGGTGTCGCGCGCATTGACATCGTCGATCGGGCGGATCTCGTCGGCGACGCCACGATCCAGCACGCCCGGCACGAAATCCGGTGTCCAGCCCTGAATCTTGTGCGGCTGCCACTCCTGCCCCGACAACAACGCCGCGCCCGCGGGTTCGCAGGTCACGATCCTGAGCTCCGGCCGCGCCAGCTTCAGCACCTGGCCGGCGCCGGTCAGGGTGCCGCCGGTGCCCCAGCCGCTGACGAAATAATCCAGCCGCCGGCCGGCAAAGTCGCGCAGGATCTCCGGGCCGGTGGTGCTGCGGTGGTAGGCCGGATTGGCCGGGTTGTCGAACTGCTGCGCGAGGAACCAGCCGTGGCGCTGCGCGAGCTCCGCGGCGCGGCGTACCATGCCGCTGCCGCGCTCGGCTGCGGGCGTCAGGATCACTCGCGCCCCGTAGGCGCGCATCAACTTGCGGCGCTCGATCGAGAAGGTTTCGGTCATCACCGCAACGAACGGGTAGCCGCGCGCGGCGCAGACCATCGCCAGCGCGATGCCGGTGTTGCCGGAGGTGGCCTCGACCACCGTCTGGCCCGGCTTGAGCGCGCCGCTGCGTTCGGCATCGAGGATGATCGCCAGCGCCAGCCGGTCCTTGACCGAACCGCCGGGATTGGACGCTTCGACCTTGGCGTACAGCGAGACGTGCGCTGGCGCGAGGCGCTGCAGTTTCACGATCGGGGTGTTGCCGATAGTGTCGAGGATGCTGTCGTGCAGGGGCATGGGATTTCTCGCAGTCGAGGGGGTGTGCTCTTGCTCGTCATCCCCGCGAAGGCGGGAACCCAGCGGCTTTGCTGCTCATGGAGTTGGAAAGCAAAAAGTCACTGGGTTCCCGCTTTCGCGGGAATGACGTCTGGTGAGGGCGGCGCGGGTGATGCTCATGCGGCTTGGGGTAGCGACTCGCGCGCGCGATCGGCTGAAGTCGAAGCGACCGTGGACAAAGGCTCGCTGCCAAACCAGTGCAGCTCACGCGCCAGCGCGGCGACTTCGCCGAGGATCAGCAGCGCGGGCGACACCACCGAGTGCGCCTGCGCGATCTCCGGCAGTTCTGCCAGCGTGCCGGTGATCACGCGCTGTTGCGGGCGCGAGCCGTTCTCGATCAATGCAAAAGGGGTGCCGGCCGCGCGGCCGTGGGCGAGCAGGCGCTCGCGCAGCTGCGGCAGCCCGGCCACGCCCATGTAGACCGCGAGCGTCTGCCGCTCCTGCGCCAGCGAACGCCAGTCCAGCGCATCGGCCGAGTCCCTGCAGTGCGCGGTCACCAGCCGCACCGACTGGGCGTGGTCGCGATGGGTCAGCGGCACGCCGGCATAGGCGGCGCAGGCCACTGCGGCGGTGATGCCGGGCACCACTTCGAAGTCGATGCCATGGGCGTGCAGGAACTCGAGCTCCTCACCGCCGCGCCCGAACACGAACGGGTCCCCGCCCTTGAGCCGTACCACGCGTTTGCCGGCGCGCGCGTGCTCCAGCATCAGCGCATGGATGGTCTCCTGCGGCGCGTGGTGCCACCCGGCCTGTTTGCCCACTTCGATCAGCTCGGCATCGCGCCGCACCAGCGCCAGCACCTCGGCGCTGACCAGGCGGTCGTGCAGGATCACGTCGGCTTCGTTGAGCACACGCAATCCACGCAGCGTCAGCAGGCCGGGATCGCCGGGGCCGGCGCCGACCAGCGCGACGCTGCCGCGGGAGTCCGATGCATCCTCGGCCAGTGTCCGCTCGAAGGTCTCGCGGGCGGCGGCATGGTCGCCGCGACGCAGCAGCGACGGCACCGCGCCGCGCAATACGCGTTCGAAAAAGCGGCGGCGCGCGCCGAGCTCGGGCCAGCGTGCGCGGATGCGCGCGCGCTGGCGCGTCAGCAACGTGGCCAGTGCCCCCAGTGACTCGTCGAGCTGGATCTCGAGCTGCTCGCGCAGATGCCGCGCGAGCATGGGGGCGCCGCCGCCGCTGGAGATCGCGATCTGCACCGGCCCGCGCTCGACCCGCGACGGCACCTGGAAACTCGACTGCCCGGCGTCGTCTACCACGTTGACCCACACCCGCCGCGCCTCACCGGCCTCGGCGACGGCGCGATTGGTCGCGACGCTGTCGGTGGCGGCGATCGCCAGCCACGCATCATTCAGCCAGTTCGGGTCGAAACGTCCGCGGCGGTGCTCGATGCGGCGCTCGTCCGCCAGCTGCTTGAGCGAGGCTTCCAGCGCGGGTGCCCCGACGGTCACGCGCGCGCCGGCCTCCAGCAACGCGGCAACCTTGCGCCGTGCGACCGTGCCGCCGCCGACCACCAGCACGCAGCGGCCGCGCAGGTCGGCGAAAATCGGAAACAGGCGGGGCGGGGACGAACCGGTGGTCATGGCGGCACTTCACAAGGTGGTGCCGTGACGCTAGGCCTTGCATGCGCCGAGCGGAAATAAGCAATCGATCGCCGGGCATGCCGGGCGGTCATAAGCGATGACGGAGATCGGCTGGACGCGGCCGGGAGCACCGGGTAGCTTCGATTGCATCGCCCCCGGGTGTTGGGGGCGCCCGTCCGGAAGCTGCGCCATGTACCTGCGTTGTCCACTCAAACGTTGTCGCCCGCACGCCTGAACCGCGTCGCCCCGACCTCTTCCGGACCGGATCCGATGACCCTGACCCAACTGCGCTATCTCGTCGCCATCGCCGATTCCGGCCTCAACATCACTGTGGCCGCCGAACGCGTGCATGCGACGCAGCCGGGTTTGTCCAAGCAGCTCAAGCAGCTCGAGGACGAGCTCGGCTTCCAGCTGTTCGTGCGCAAGGGCCGCAGCCTCGAAGCGATCGCCCCGACCGGCCAGCGCGTGCTCGCGCACGCCCGCCGCATCCTGGAGGAAGCCGCCAACATCCGCGCCTACGCCGCCAACGAACGCGGCGAAGCGGTCGGCCGGCTGATCATCGCCACCACCCACACCCAGGCGCGGCACGTGCTGCCAAGCGCGATCGCCGCGATCAAGCGCCGGTTCCCGCAGGTCAGCGTGCACCTGGAGCCGGTGGCCGACGGCGAGGTGCTGGAGCAACTGGCACATGGCGCCGCCGACGTTGCGGTGCTGAGCACCGCCGGCCAGGTCCCCGATGGCGGGATCGCGGTGCCGCTGTTCCGCTGGCGACGGCAGGTGCTGGTGCCCGGCGGCCACCCGCTGGGCAGCCTCGCGCACCCGCCGAGCCTGGCCGACCTGGCGCTTTATCCGCTGGTCAGCTACGAGTCCTCGGTCCGTCCGGAATCATCGTTGCGCCGCGCCTTCGCCGCGGCCGGGCTCGAGCCGCAACTGGCGATGACCGCGCGCGATGCCGACCTGATCAAGACCTACGTCCGTGCCGGCCTCGGCGTGGGCCTGCTGGCCGAGATGGCAGTCGGTGCGCGCGAAGACGAGGACCTGTTGGCCCTGGCGGCGCCGGCCGAGCTGCCCGAGTGCATCAGCTGGGCGGTGCTGCCACGGGCACGGGTCTCGCGCGACTACGCGCTCGAGCTGATCCACGCGCTGGCGCCGCAGCTCGATCTGCGCGACCTGCGGCGCGTGCTGGAAGGCAACCAGGAAGCCGACTGGGCGCTGCCGCCGAGCTGGGTGGAGTTGAGCCAGCCGATCACGCAGTGATGCGTAGGGTGGGTACGCCGTTTGTGCCCACCATCGGCGGCGTGGGCACAAACGGCGTGTCCCCCTACGTCGCTGCGAAAGCAGACGTGTCCACCACACGGATGCTGCCTGCCGTTGTAGGAGCGGCTTCAGCCGCGATCCAAAACCGGCGCCTGTCGACCGTTCCAGATCGCGGCTGAAGCCGCTCCTACATGTGCGGGGCGCGAGGCCGCTCAGGCGGCGCGGTCGGCGTCGCTGTCGAAGTGCAGGCCGCACTCGCGCTGCAGGCCGAAGAACCGGGTGTCCTCAACGCGCATGCCCGGCTCCAGCCGGCGGGTGGTGTGCACGTCGCCGATCGACACGTAACCCTCGTGCCACAGCGGGTGATACGGCAGGTCGTGCTGTTGCAGGTAGGTCCAGACGTCGCGGTCGGACCAGTCGGCCAGCGGGTGCAGCTTCCAGCGGCCATCGCGCAGTTCCAGCACGTCGATGTCGGCACGGCTGCGCGCCTGGCTGCGGCGCAGGCCGGCGATCCAGGTGCGCACGCCGAGCTCGCCAAGCGCGCGCTGCATCGGCTCGACCTTGCGCAACCGGTTGTAGCGCTCCAGCCCCTCCACCCCGTCTTCCCACAGCCTGCCCATGCGAGCCTCCATCCAGGCCGGCCCGACCTGCGGCCGGTAGACCTTCAGGTTGAGGTCGAGGCGCTCGACGAGCTGGTCGATGAAGCGGTAGGTCTCGGGAAACAGGTAGCCGGTGTCGATCAGGATCACCGGGATGCCGGGTTGCTGGCGGGTGACCAGGTGCAGCGACACGGCCGCCTGCGCACCGAAACTCGACGACAGCGCGTGCGTACCGGCGGTGTTCTCCAGCGCCCAGGCGACACGCTCGGGCGCGCTGCGCCGGGTCAGCCAGCTGTTGAGCTCGGCCAGCGCACGCGGCGACTCGGCGGCGGTGATCGGGTCGGGGAGCGGCCCCCCGCTTGCGTTACTTGTCGATTGTCGATCGGGAGCGGCGGGCCGCTCTCCCTCACCCGTCCCTTCGGGCCACCCTCGCCCGCGAGCGGGAGAGGGATCAAAGGTGCGGCCTTCGGCCGACTGGTCTTTCTCGGGGCTCATGCGGATACCTCCGGAACGGCAGGGGCCTGGGCGAGCAGCGCTGTGCGCAGCAGGAAGTCGCCGAAACCCTCATCGGCCTGGTGGTCGGCTGCATACCGCGCCAGCAGGGGATCGAGCGCGGCGAGGATCTCGGGCTCGCCGATGTTCTCGCGGTACAGGGTGTTGAGCCGCTGGCCGCGATGGTCGGCGCCGAGCATCAGGTTGTAGCGACCGGGCGCCTTGCCGACCAGCGCGATCTCGCCCAGGTACGGCCGCGAGCAGCCGTTCGGGCAGCCGCTGACGCGCAGGTTGATCGATGCATCCTGCAGCCCGTGCTTTTGCAGCAGCGTTTCGAGCTTGCCGAGCAGCTCGGGCAGGTAGCGCTCGGCCTCGGCCATGGCCAGCCCGCAGGTCGGCAGCGCGACGCAGGCCAGCGCATTGCGCCGCAGCGGCGATGCATTGCGGTAGCCATCCAGCCTGTAGAGCGCGACCAGCGCGTCGATCACGTCGCGGCGTACGGCGGGCACGCCGGCGATCACCAGGTTCTGGTTGGGCGTCATGCGGATCTCGGCGCCCTCGTCATGGTGGTGCAACACGCGTGCGATCTCGCGCAGGCCGCTGAGGTGGCGCAGTCCCGGCCCCTCGGTCTGGGCGATGTCGACGATGCGTCCGGCCGGGATGCGCAGCGTCAGATGGCTGCGGCCGTCGTCGCCCTCGACCCAGCCGAAACGGTCGCCGTTGTGGCGGAACTCGAACGGCCGCGCCGGCGCGAGCCGGAACCCGGCACGGCGTTCGATCTCGATGGTGAACGCGTCCAGGCCGTGGTCGTCGATGGTGTACTTGAGCCGCGCGCGCTTGCGCACGCTGCGGTTGCCATGGTCGCGTTGCGCGGTCACCACCGCTTCGGCGACCGCGGTCACCTGCGCGGGGCTGACGAAGCCGATCACGTCGCCCAGCCGCGGGTAGGTCTCCGGGTCGCCGTGGCTCGCGCCCATGCCGCCGCCGATGCTGACGTTGTAGCCGGCCAGCGCGCCGTTCTCGATCACCGCGATGAACCCCAGGTCCTGCGCGAATACGTCGACATCGTTATAGGGCGGGATTGCGAAACCGATCTTGAACTTGCGCGGCAGGTAGGTCGCGCCGTAGATCGGTTCGTCAACGGCCGGTTCCGTAACCGCATGCTCCGTACCAGCATGCTCCACAACAGCATGCTCCGCGACGGCAGGCCCGCCCACCTTCGGAGTGCCGGCGACGCGCTGCTCGTCGAGCCAGATCTCATAGTACGCGCGGGTGCTCGGCAGCAGGTGCTCCGACAGCGCGGCGGCCTGCGCGTACACCCCCGCGTGCGTGCGCGACAGCAGTGGGTTGGCGGCGACCGCGACGTTGCGGTTGACGTCGCCGCAGGCGGCGAGCGTATCGATCAGCGCGGCGTTGATCGCCTGCATCGTCGACTTGAGTTCGGTCTTGATCACGCCGTGGAACTGGAACGCCTGCCGTGTGGTGATGCGCAGCCCGCGCTCGGCATAGGTGGTGGCGATCGCATCGAGCTTGAGCCACTGTTCCGGGGTGACCACGCCGCCGGGCGTGCGGGTGCGGATCATGAAACTGTAGGCCGGCTCGAGCTTGGCCAGCCGGCGCTCCTCGCGGATGTCGCGGTCGTCCTGCTGGTAGCTGCCGTGGTACTTGATCAGCGTCTGGTCGTCCTCGCGCAGAGCTCCGGTCACCGGATCGGCGAGGCTCTCAAGCAGATTGCCGCGCAAGCCGCGGCTGGCGCGCTTGATCTCCTCGACCGCATTGGTTTTGCCGGTTTGTGCGCTCATCAGTAGACGTCCCGGGCGTAGCGGCCCTGCTGTTGCAGCGTGTTGATGTATGCCTCGGCGTCCTCGCGCGAGCGGCCGCCGTGCTCGGCCACCACGTCGATCAACGCCGCATGCACGTCCTTGGCCATGCGGGTGGCATCGCCGCAGACGTAGAGGTGGGCGCCGCCTTCGAGCCAGTCGTACAGCGCCCGGCCGTGCTCGCGCAGGCGGTGTTGCACGTAGATCTTCTCGGCCTGGTCGCGCGAAAACGCCAGATCCAGCCGCTGCAGCTGGCCCGACCCGAGCGCTTGCTGCCACTCGGTCTGGTAGAGGAAGTCGCTGCGGAAGTGCGGGTTGCCGAACAGCAGCCAGTTGCGGCCGGTGGCGCCTGCAGTCATCGGCCGTGTCGCGGCGCGCTCCTGCACGAAGCCGCGAAACGGTGCGACGCCGGTGCCGGGGCCGATCATGATCACGTCGCGCGCCGGATCGGCGGGCAGCCGGAAGCGCTCGTTGCGCTCGATGAACACCGGCAGCCGGTCGCCTTCGCCGGCGCTGGCGAGGCAGTGCGAGGCGGTGCCCCAGCGCGTGTCGGCGCCGCGCTGGTACTGCACGTGGGCGACGGTCAGGTGCGCTTCCTCGCCGACCAGCTTCTGGCTGGACGCGATCGAGTACAGCCTGGGGGTCAACGGCCGCAATGCGGCAACCAGTTCCTCGCCCGACCACTCGCCCCGATGCGCCTGCAGCAGATCGATCACCTGGTGCTCGGCGAGCAGCGCACTGAACGCCGCCGCATTGTCGGGCGCCAGCAGGCGATCGAGCGCGTCGCTGCCGGCGCGCGCGGCGTGCCTGGTCACGAACGGACGTGACAGCCGGGTCAGCTCGCGCTTTCTGTCGAGCCACTCGCGCAGCGGCAGCTCGTGGCCACCGTGCTCGATGCGCTGGTCGCCGTCCAACCGCAGCACCTCGAGCACCGCCTCGACCAGCGCCGGCGGATTGCTCGGCCACACGCCAAGCGCATCGCCGGGCTCGTAGTGCAGGCCCGACTCCTCCAGCGACAGCTCCATGTGGCGGATGTCGCGGTCGGACGATGACCGGTGGCCGCTGGCGGTGGTGATGCGCTGGTTGGCCAGCACTTCGGCGGCGAACGGATGGTTACGATCATGCGTCGAGGCCGCCGCGGCGGCGAGCGGCCGCAACGGCGTGACCGTCGCCCGCGGCAGCTGTTGCGGAGATTGCAGCGGCTTCAGCGCATCCTTTGCTGCGCCCAAAGCCTGTTCGATCCAGGGCGTGGCGACGGTCTCGATGTCGAGATCGGCCTCGCCGCGCGCGAACAGCCGCGTCGCGCCGAGTGCGGCCAGGCGCTCGTCGAGCTGGCGCCCAATCACGCAGAACTGCGGATAACTCGAATCGCCCAGGCCGAGCACGGCGTAGCGGAGCTGCTTGAGCTCGGGCGCACGCTTGCTGGCGATGAACTCGAGCAGGCCGCGTGCATCATCCGGCGGATCGCCGTCGCCCTGGGTGCTGATGACCACATACAGGTGGCGCTCGTTCTTGAGTTCGCGGGTTGGATAGGCGTCGGCGCGCAGCAGGCGCACCGCCAGCCCGGCGGCCTCGCTGCGCTGCGCCAGTTGTTCGGCGAGCCGTTTGGAGTTGCCGGTCTGGCTGCCGTAGACGATCGTCAGCGCCGGTGCATCCTGCGATCCGGTGGCGGGGCTGGCGGCAGGCGCGGCCGGCAGCGGCTGCGCCCGTGCCAGTCCCGCGGCATAGCCCGACAGCCACCACAGCCCGGCACCGTCGAGGCCCTCGGTCAGGCGCGACAGCAGGACGGTCTGGTCTTCGGTCAGCAAAGCCGGGGACAGCGGCGGCGTGGCAGGTACGGCGGAGGCGGGCATCAAGGCGCATCTGGTTTTGGTTCAACGCCAGACTAGGCAGCGGCCTGCGCACCGGGAAAGGATGCGTGGTTATGCGCTTATGCACTCCGCGCATTTCCGGTGCGGGCGGTGCGTTCCGATACTGCGGGCCAGCCACGGGCCGGTCGCATGCGTCCGCCGGCAGCTTGAGCATCGCGCCCGGATTTGCGTCAGGATTCCGCTTCGCGCCATTCACTTTGCTCCATTCATTTTCTAACCCACGGTTGTCAGCGATGCCCCTGCCGTCCCCATACCCGCTCGGCCACCTCGACCGTCTCGAAGCCGAGAGCATCCACGTCCTGCGCGAAGTCGCGGCCGGGTTCCGCAATCCGGTGATGCTGTACTCGGTCGGCAAGGACAGCTCGGTGCTGCTGCACCTGCTGCTCAGGGCATTCCACCCGGCGCGGCCGCCGATCCCGCTGCTGCACGTCGACACCGGCTGGAAGTTCGCCGAGATGATCGCCTTCCGCGACCGCCGCGCCGCCGAGACCGGCATCGACCTGCGCGTGCACATCAACCTCGACGGCATCGCCCAGGGCATCGGCCCGATCAGTCACGGTGCCAGCGTGCATACCGACGTGATGAAGACCCAGGGCCTGAAGCAGGCGCTGGACGCCGGTGGTTTCGACGCCGCGATCGGCGGCGCGCGGCGCGATGAGGAAAAATCGCGCGCGAAGGAGCGGATCTTCTCGTTCCGCAACGGCCAGCACCGCTGGGACCCCAAACAACAGCGCCCGGAGCTGTGGAGCCTCTACAACACCCGCGTGCAGCCCGGCGAGAGCGTGCGCGTGTTTCCGATCTCCAACTGGACCGAGCTCGACATCTGGCTCTACATCTATCGCGAGAACATCCCGGTGCCGTCGCTGTACCTGGCCGCCAAGCGACCGGTGGTCGAGCGCGACGGCGCGCTGATCCTGGTCGACGACGCGCGCCTGCCCTTGCGCGAGGGCGAAGCCCCGGCGCTGAAGAAGGTGCGCTTCCGCACCCTGGGCTGCTACCCGCTGACCGGCGCGATCGAGTCGCAGGCCGACACGCTGGAAAAGGTCATCGCCGAGATGCTGGTCGCCACCACCTCCGAGCGCCAGGGCCGCATGATCGATCACGACCCGGGCGCGTCGATGGAGAAGAAGAAGCAGGAGGGGTACTTTTGATCGCGATATTGTCGACATCGGGCGCGGGACCGGGGACCCGGGACCGGGGACCCGTTAAAAGCACTATGGGCATCCAGCGGAGCCGTCTCGCCTATTCGGTATTGGGTGGGCAAGGCTTTTGCTCCTCCCGGGTCCCGGGTCCCCGGTCCCCGGTCCCGACTGGAGGCGCCCGATGACCACCGCCACCGCCACCGCCATCGCCGAATACCTCCGCCAGCACGAAACCAAGAGCCTGTTGCGCTTCATCACCTGCGGCAGCGTCGACGATGGCAAAAGCACGTTGATCGGCCGCCTGCTGCACGACACGCGGCTGCTGTTTGACGACCAGCTTGCCGCGCTGCAGTCCGACAGCCGGCGCCACGGCACCCAGGGTGACGCGGTCGACTACGCGCTGCTGGTCGACGGGCTGGCGGCCGAGCGCGAGCAGGGCATCACCATCGATGTCGCCTACCGCTTCTTCAGTACCGACAAGCGCAAGTTCATCGTCGCCGACTGCCCCGGGCACGAGCAGTACACCCGCAACATGGCGACCGGCGCCTCGACCGCCGAGGTCGCGGTGGTGCTGGTGGACGCGCGCAAGGGGCTGCTGACCCAGACCCGCCGGCACAGCTACATCGTCTCGCTGCTCGGTATCCGCCACGTGGTGCTCGCGGTCAACAAGATGGACCTGGTGGGGTACGACCAGGGGGTGTTCGACGGCATTGTCGAGGGCTACCGAACGCTGGCCGCGCAGCTCGGCATCGAGCAGGTGCAGGCCATTCCGCTGTCGGCACTCAACGGCGACAACCTGCTGCTGCGATCGGATGCGACGCCGTGGTACGACGGCCCCAGCCTGCTGGCGCACCTGGAGACGGTCGAGGCCAGCCGGGACAATCGGGACATCGGCTTCCGCCTGCCGGTGCAATGGGTCAACCGGCCGCACCAGGACTTCCGTGGTTTCGCCGGCACGGTGGTCGCCGGTTCGATCGAGCCAGGCGAGGAGGTCGTGGTGCTCCCCTCGGGGCGGCGTTCGAAAGTTGCGCGTATCGTGACCGACGCCGGCGACCTGACCGCCGCGAACGCCGGCCAGGCGGTGACGCTGACCCTGGCCGACGAGCTCGACGTCAGCCGCGGCGACGTGATCGCCACCGCGGCGCGGCCGCCGCAGGTCGCCGACCAGTTCGCCGCCCACCTGCTGTGGATGGGCGAACACGCCCTGCTGCCGGGACGGCCGTACTGGCTCAAGCTCGGTGCCCGCACCGTCAGCGCGACGGTCACCGAGATCAAGCACAAGGTCGACGTGAACACCCAGGCGCACCTGGCGGCCAAGCACCTGGAACTCAACGAGGTCGGCTACTGCAATCTTGGCCTGGACCAGCCGATCGCGTTCGAGGCCTATGCCGACAATCGCGAACTCGGCGGCTTCATCCTGATCGACCGCCAGAGCAATGCCACCGTCGCCGCCGGCACGCTCGATTTCGCCCTGCGCCGCGCCGGCAACATCCACTGGCAGCACGTCGATGTCGACAAGGCCGCGCGCGCGCGCAGCAAGCACCAGGCGCCGCGCTGCGTATGGTTCACCGGCCTGTCGGGCGCGGGCAAATCGGCGATCGCCAACCTTGTCGACAAGCGCCTGCACGCGCTCGGCCATCACGCGTTCGTGCTCGATGGCGACAACGTGCGCCATGGCCTCAACAAGGACCTGGGCTTCACCGACGAGGACCGGGTCGAGAACATCCGCCGCGTCGCCGAGGTCGCGCGGCTGATGACCGAGGCCGGATTGATCGTGCTGGTGAGCTTCATCTCGCCGTTCCGTGCCGAGCGGCGCATGGCGCGCGAGCTGTTCGGGCAGGGCGAGTTCATCGAGGTGTTCGTCGATACCCCGCTGGAGGTCGCCGAGCAGCGCGACGTCAAAGGGCTCTATGCCAAGGCGCGGGCCGGGCAGATCCCGAACTTCACCGGAATCGATTCGCCGTACGAGAAACCCGAGTCCGCCGAGCTGGTGCTCGATACGGTGAACACGAGCGCGGAGGCGCTGGCCGAACGCGTGGTTGCGCTGGTGTTGGGCGACGGGCCGGCGGCGTGACTCCCGCGTGATGTGCTTGCCATTGTTCCCCTCCCTTTGTTGTAGGAGCGGGCCACGCCCGCGACCGTTACCCGTAGTAGAGCGATCGCGCCCATGGGGCGCTCCTACAAAGGCCCGCGTTTTTGTAGGAGCGGGCCATGCCCGCGATGTGGAGTGACGCGACCGCGTGCATCGCGCCCATGGGGCGCTCCTACCAAGGCCCGCGTTTTTGTAGGAGCGGGCCATGCCCGCGATGTGGAATGACGCGACCGCGTGCATCGCGCCCATGGGGCGCTCCTACCAAGGCCCGCGTTTTTGTAGGAGCGGGCCATGCCCGCGATGTGGAGTGACGCGACCGCGCATCGCGCCCATGAGGCGCTCCTACAATCGCGACGCGCTGTTGAAAGAGGGCAGGGGGTGCTCTGGGCGCAACCGCAAACCCTCCCCAGCCCTTCTTTCCAAAGGAGGGGGCAAGTGCAAGACTTCAAGCAAAAAAAAACCCGGCCGAAGCCGGGTTTTCTTCTGCAGCGACCGTCAGGTCCGCGGTCGCGCCGTGCGCTTGCGGATCATCTCGTAGATGAAGAGCAGCACGATCGCGCACACGATCGAGATGATGAAACCGATGATGCCGCCCGGGTAGAGCATGCTGCCGATCCAGGCGCCGGCGATGCCGATCAGGATCGTCAGGATCCAGCCCATCGGATCCGCACCCGGTTTCAGAAAACGTGCAAGTACACCAATAACCGCACCGATGATGATCGTATACAAGATCTCGCCCATATCGTTCCCCTTCTGATGATGGTTGGTGACGCGCCCGCATCGTAGCAGCCGGCGCGTCCCATTCCGCTCAAGGGGGCGGATTGCGCATTCCGCTCAACAGCACCCGTGCTCGCCGCGCTCCTGGCTGCTCGCGGCCGCGGCCACGCCGGTGGTTTCGCCGCGCTGGCTGGCGGCGTGCTGCTCGGCGATCACGCGGGCGACGCAGGCGGTGACCTTCTTGCCCATCGGGATGTGCAGGAACTCATTGGGCCCGTGCGCGTTGGACTGCGGACCGAGCACGCCGGTGATCATGAACTGCGCGCCGGGGAACTTTTCGCCGAGCATGCCCATGAACGGGATCGAGCCGCCTTCGCCCATGTACATCGCCGGGGCGCCGAAGAAGTCGCGGCTGGCCGCGTCGATCGCCTGGCTCAGCCATGGCGACAGCGCCGGCGCGTTCCAGCCGCTGGAGGACTTCTCCAGCTCCAGCGATACCTTCGCCCCATTGGGTGGGTCACGCAGCAGCGCCTTCTTGAGCACCTCGCCGGCCTGCTTGCCGTCGAGCGTCGGCGGCAGCCGCAGCGACAGCTTGACCGTGGTGTGCGGGCGCAGCACGTTGCCGGCCGAGGACAACGACGGAATGCCGTCGATGCCGGTCACCGACAGCGCCGGCCGCCAGGTGCGGTTGAGCACCAGTTCGGTCAGGTCGCTGTCCATCGGCGTCATCCCGTCCAGCAGCGGGAACTTGTCGTAGATCGCGTTGCCGAGCACCTTGGCCGCTGCGCTCGCCTGCTCGACGCGCTCGGCCGGGATATCGGCGTGCAGCTCCTCGATGCAGATGCGACCGGTGTTCTCGTCCTCCAGCCGCGACAGCAGCTGGCGCAACAGGCGGAAACTGGACGGCACCACGCCGGAGGCATCGCCCGAATGCACGCCTTCCTCCAACACGGAAACACCGAAATTGCCTCCCGCCATGCCGCGCAGCGAAGTCGTGCACCAGAGCTGGTCGTAGTTGCCGCAACCCGAATCCAGGCAGACCACCAGCGATGGC
Organism: Novilysobacter longmucuonensis; assembly: GCF_046600735.1. Taxonomy (NCBI): domain Bacteria; kingdom Pseudomonadati; phylum Pseudomonadota; class Gammaproteobacteria; order Lysobacterales; family Lysobacteraceae; genus Novilysobacter; species Novilysobacter longmucuonensis. Next base: position 23,970 of record NZ_JBJMAW010000017.1, on the reverse strand, counting down.
TTGCCGATGCGATCGGCCAGATGATCGACGTAGGCCGGCAGGTCGTAACTACCCGACTCTTCGCAGGCTTCGATCAGCACCACGCAGCGCGAGTGCGGCAGCTGCTGCTGCTGCAACGCGAGCACCGCGGTGAGCGAGCCGTAGATCGCGTAACCGTCGTCGGCGCCGCCGCGGCCGTAGAGTTTGTCGCCCTTGATCACCGGCTTCCACGGACCGAGATCCTCGTCCCAGCCGGTCATCTCCGGCTGCTTGTCCAGGTGCCCGTAGAGCATCACGCAGTCGTCGTTGCTGCCGCCATTGGCGGCCGGGATGTCGATGAAGATCAGCGGCGTGCGGCCTTCCAGCCGGACCACTTCCAGCTGCATGCCGGCAATGGGCTGCGCACGCGCCCAGCCTTCCATCAACCCGATCGCATCCTCCATGTAACCGTTTTCGACCCAATCGGGGTCGAACATCGGCGACTTGTTGGGAATGCGGATGTACTCGACGAGCTGCGGCACGATCTCGTCGTCCCATTTTTTGGCGACAAAACGCTCGATGAGAGCGGGCTCGATAGGAGCAGGGCCGACTTTGCTGGCATCCATGGGGGCGGACTCCGGACGGGGAAGAATCACCAAGTCTAGCGTGGACCGCCGGGTAGGCCTTTTCCTACCCGGGGTCGGGGCGTGTTCCGGTGGCCCATTGGCGGTCCCGGCGATGGGCCCGGCCGGCAGGGACGCGGACACTGTTTCCACCGGCCGACACCCGTCGCCGGCGGAACGGAACCCACCAGAACCCACCCAGGGAGTCACGCCATGAAATCGTTCAGCCTTATCCTCAAGTCGCTGGTCCTGTCGCTGCTGCTGGTCGGCAGTGCGCTCTCATCCAGTGCCTTCGCGGCCGAGAAGGTCAACATCAACACCGCCGATGCCGCCACCCTGGATCGCGTGCTGGTCAACATTGGCCCGGCCAAGGCCGAGGCGATCGTCGCCCATCGCGAGGCCAACGGTGCCTTCCGCAGCGCCGAGCAGCTCGTCCTGGTGAAGGGCATCGGACTGAAGACCGTCGAGAAGAACCGCGACCGCATCGTCATCGGCGCAGGCGCGACGGCCGACCAGTCCGCATCGGCCCAGCGCTGATCAAGCTCGCGGTCGCCGCACGGAGCGCGGCGACCGGAACGGTTCGGACACGAGGTCCGCAGGAGTCGGGGGTGCCCCCTGGACACGGATGTATGCCGCCCGCCGCAGACGGACCTGCGTGCGGGCGGCACCTTTTCGCGTGCAGGACTACCTGCATGCATGGTCGATTCGCGCCTGCACCTCCACTTGCGGGGGCTGGGGTGCAGCGGGTCCCTGCCCGTTAGACTTGGCCGCAATGACCTGTCGGATCGAGACGATGCCGAGCAACCGCGCGGACCATGCCTCGCGCTCCCGGGTAATCCCGGCCAACGAATACCGGCGCGAGCGCTGGCGTAACCAGCTTGGCTGGACCCGGGAGATCCATCGGTCGGCGCAGGACGGCGACTGGCTCTGGCGCCTGTCGATTGCCGAGATCGAGCGCGATGCCGAGTTCTCCCTGTTTCACGGGGTCGAGCGCGAGCTGGTGCTGCTGGCCGGCAACGGCCTGCGCCTGCGCTTCGATGATGGCCGCGTTCATGAGCTGCTGCCGCCGCACGACAAACTGCGTTTCGCGGGCGAGAGTGGCGTGCGCGGCGAATTGATCGACGGGCTGACCCACGACTTCAACCTGATGTGGCGCCGCGAGGAGGTCCAGGCCGAGCTGTGGCACCGGCCGCTGGTCGGCCCGATGGTGATCTTCGCCGAACCCGGCACGACCTGGGCGGTGTACCTGATCGCCGGCCAGGCGGTATTTGCCGACGATTCGGGGTTGCCGCCGCTGGCGGCCGGCGACAGCGCGATCCTGGAGGCCGGCGGGCAGCGCCTGCGGCATGTCCTCGATGGGGGCGGCGAAGCGCTGCTGGTCAGGATTGCGCCGGCCGCGCCCGACATCGCGTCGGCCATGCCGCCGCTCTCGTAGAGCCGAGCTTGCTCGGCTTGCGTCAGACGATGGAAGGCAGGTGCAGCGGAGCAAGCTCCGCGCTCACGGCGCGGTTGCAGACCTCGTCGGGGCGCCTTACCGATCGTCGCGCGTCCACAACACGCCATCCTCGACCTTGACCGGGAACCGCGGCACCGGCGCGTAGGCCGGCGCGCACAGCGGCCGGCCATCGCGCACGTCGAACCTGGCGCCGTGCAGCACGCATTCGATCGTGGCTTCCTCGCCGTCGAAATTGCCCGCCGACAGCTCGAAGTCCTCGTGCGAGCAGCGGTCCTCCAGCGCATAGAAGTCGCCGTCGTAGTTGCAGACCAGGATCGGCGTGTCGCCGTCCCAGGCCACCGTCGACTCACCCGGCAGCAACTCGGCGGTGGAGCAGACGCGGATCCAGTCGGTCATGAGTGTGTTCCCCAAATACTCTGTAGGAGCGGCTTTAGCCGCGATCGGGCCTCCCTCGCGCGCAACCGACTCCAGGATCGCGGCTGAAACCGCTCCTACGTCTCGCGCGTGAACGCTTTCTCCAGCACCTCGAAGCGCAGATCGTCGCGCCGCGGAATCCCGAACCGCTCATCACCATACGGAAACGGCTTGTGCATGCCGGTGCGATGATAGCCGCGGCGCTCGTAGAACCCGATCAGCTCGGTGCGCACATCGATCACCGTCATCCGAATCAGCGGCAATTGCCAGTCCTCTCGCACGATGCGCTCGGCCTCGCGCAGCACCGCCTTGCCGATGCCGTCACCCTGCAGCTCCGGGCGCACCGAGAACATGCCGAAATAGCCGGCGCCCGCCTCGTTGCCGCTGCCGCGTTCCATCGCCACGTGCGCGCAGGCGAGCAATGCGCCATCGCGCTCGCCGATCAGCATGACGCTGCGCTCGCGCTGGATGCACGCGACGATGTCGTCGGCGCCGGTGCGGCGGCCGCCCAGCAGGTCGGCCTCGGTGGTCCAGCCGGCGCGGCTGGCGTCGCCGCGGTAGGCCGATTCCACCAGCGCCACCAGCGCCGGAACGTCATCGATGGTGGCGACGCGGAAATGAAGATCGGACATCGTCATCGGGCTTCTTTGTAGGAGCGGCTTCAGCCGCGATCTGACGTCCGATCGCGCGTCCGGTTTCAGATCGCGGCTGAAGCCGCTCCTACAGCAACAGGTTGCGGACCTTGAGCAGTGCCGCGACAAACGCGTCGATCTCATCGAAGGTGTTGTAGTACGCGAACGACGCGCGGCAGGTCGCGGGCACGCCGAAGTGCTGCATCAGCGGGTGCGCGCAGTGGTGGCCGGAACGGATCGCGACGCCTTCCAGGTCGAGCAGGGTGGCGAGGTCGTGCGCGTGCGCGCCTTCGATGAGGAAGCTGATCACCGCCGCCTTCTCGCGCGCGCTGCCGAAGATGCGCAGCCCGTCGACCTTCGACAGCGCCTCGGTCGCATGCGCGAGCAGCGCCTGCTCGCGCGCGTCGATATTGGCCATGCCGAGCCCGGACAGATAATCGACCGCTGCGCCGAGGCCGATGAAGCCGGCGATGTTCGGTGTGCCGGCCTCGAACTTGTGCGGGGCGTCGTTGTAGACGGTGCCGTCGAAACGCACTTCCTTAATCATCTCGCCGCCGCCCAGGAACGGCGGCATCGCGGCCAGGTGCTCGCGGCGCGCCCACAACAGGCCGGTGCCGGTCGGTCCGTCCATCTTGTGGCCGGTCAATGCGTAAAAATCGCAGCCGATCGCAGCGATGTCCAACGGCCGATGCGGCGCGGCCTGCGAACCGTCGATCACGGTGACTATCCCGCGCCTGCGGGCCTCGCGGCAGATCTCGCGCACCGGGTTGACCGTGCCGAGCACGTTGGAGACGTGGGTCAGCGACAGCAGCTTCACCTCCGGGGTGAGTTGCGCGTACAGCGCGTCCAGATCGAGCTCGCCGCGCTCGTCGATATCGGCGACCTTGATCGTGGCGCCGGTGCGCTGCGCCACCAGCTGCCACGGCACGATGTTGGCGTGGTGCTCCATGCGCGTGAGCACGATCGCATCGCCGGGCCCGAGCTGCGGCAGCGCCCAGGAGTACGCGACCAGGTTCAGCGCGAAGGTGGTCCCGCTGCACAGCACCAGCTCGTCGCTGCGCACGTTGAAGAATCTGGCCAGCTTGTTGCGCGCGCCCTCGTAGGCGTCGGTCGCCTCGGTGCCGAGTGCGTGCACCGCGCGGGAGACGTTGGCGTTGTGGTGGCGGTAGAAATCGTCGGTCGCCTCGATCACCGCGGCCGGTTTCTGGCCGGTATTGGCCGAGTCGAGATAGATCAGCGGCTTGCCGTGGACCTCGCGCGTGAGCAGCGGAAAATCCGCGCGCACCGCCGACCAGTCGATGCCGCTTCCGACTCCCTCTCCCGCTGGCGAGCCACTGGCTCGCGCGTTACCGAGCGCCGCCGCGCCCGGGTGGGGGTGAGGGCGCTCTTGCTCGTGACTCATACCGCCTCCAATCTGGCCAGCGCCGCGTCCAGTTGCATCGTCAATGTCTCGCGCAACGCCGCGTCCTCGAACACCGCCAGCGTCTCGCGGCAGAACGCTGCGGTCAGCAGCGAACGTGCGTCCTCGGCCGGCAGCCCGCGCGAGCGCAGGTAGAACATCGCGAGCGGATCGAGCTGCCCTACGGTCGCGCCGTGGGCGGCCTGCACCTCGTCGGCGTGGATCACCAGCACCGGCTGGGTGTCGATCTCGGCGTTCTCGCTGAGCAACAGGTTCTTGTTGGACAGCATCGCCGCGACCCCGTCGGCGCCTTCGCGGATCAGGATGCCGCCGTGGAACACGGCGCGCGCGCGGCCGGCACCCAGGCCGCGCCAGGTCAGTTCGCAGGCGCTGTCGCGTCCGACGTGGTCGATGCCCAGGCGCGTGTCGAGATGGCGGCGGCCGTCGGCCAGCAGCACGCCGTTGGCATGCAGCCGTGCCGACTCGCCCTGCAGCGTGACGTTGAGTTCATGGCGCGACAGGCCGGCGCCGAGTTCGAGATCGAGCCGGCGGTACTGCGCATAGCGCGCCAGCACCGCATCGGTGCGCGCGATGACGGTCGCACCGCTGGCCTCGTTCTGCACCCGCGCATGTGACAGCCGGGCGCCCTGGCCCAGATGCACGTGCGTGAGCGCGTTGGCCAGGTGCGCGTGCGCGGCGCCGGCGAGCTGGTGTTCGACCAGGTGCAGTTCGGCGCCGGCGGCCAGCTCGATCAGGTGGCGCAGGTGCCAGGCGTGGTCTCCACTGGTGGGCGCGCCGATGAATACGAGGTGGATCGCTTGCGTCGAGCGGACATCGGCCTGCGCGCGCAGCACCACGCCTTCATCGGCCAGTGCCGCGTTGACGCGCGCGAAGATTTCTTCGGGCCTGTCGAAGCGGCGCGCTAGGAAGTTCGCCTCGCGGGCGTCGCCGTCGCGCAGCATCTGCGACAGGTGTTGCAGGCTCACGCCCGCGGGCAGGGCGGCGAGATCCGACGCATGCGCATCGAAGCGGCCGTTGATGAAGACGATGCGGGGCGCCGGAATCGCGGCCAGCATTTCGGCGTCGAACACCGGCGCGGCCGCGTCGACCGGCGCGAACGAGCGGCGGTCGAGCGCGCGCAGCGGGGTGTATTTCCATGCTTCGCTGCGCGCATGCGGCAGGCCGTCGCGCAGCGCGGCATCCAGCGCGGCACGGCGGGTCTCGCCCAAACCGGCGGCGTCGCGCACGGGCAGGGCCTCGAAGGCGCGGGTGAAGTGGTCGAGCAGGGCGCTCATGCGGGCGTCGCCATGGTGAGCCCCTCTCCCGCTCGCGGGAGAGGGGTTGGGGTGAGGGCGCGCGAAAACGAAACTTGCGCCGCTGCTGAGAGTGCGAGCGCCCTCATCCGCCCTTCGGGCACGTACATCGAGCACGTCCCTGTGCTCGACCCTTCGGGCGGCTGACGCCGTGCAAATCGGCAATCCTGCCGATTTGTCTCCCACAAGTGGGAGAAGGAAAATGCAGGCTGTCCGATCACGCCACACCTTCCGGCGCGATCCGGTCCTTCAACCACGCATACCCGTGCGCCTCCAGCTCCAGCGCCAGCTCCGGTCCGCCGCTCTCGACGATGCGGCCATCGTCCAGCACGTGCACCACGTCGGGCTTGATGTAATCCAGCAGGCGCTGGTAGTGGGTGATCATCAGGAACGCGCGATCGGGCGAGCGCAGCGCGCTGACGCCATCGGCCACGGCCCTGAGCGCATCGATGTCCAGGCCCGAGTCGGTCTCGTCGAGGATCGCCAGCTTCGGTTCGAGCAGCGCGAGCTGGAAGATCTCGTTGCGCTTCTTCTCGCCGCCGCTAAACCCCTCGTTGACGCCTCGGTGCAGCAATTCGTCCTTCAGGTGCAGCACCGCGAGTTTCTCGCGCACCAGCTTGAGGAACTGCATCGAGTCCAGCTCGGCATCGCCGCGGGCCTTGCGCTGCGCGTTGAGCGCGGCGCGCAGGAAGTAGGTGTTGTTCACACCCGGGATCTCGACCGGGTACTGGAACGCCAGGAACACGCCGGCGGCGGCGCGCTCCTCGGGCTCCAGCGCGAGCAGGTCACGGCCCTCGAACGTCACCGAGCCGTCGGTGATCTCGTAGCCCTCGCGCCCGGCGATGACGTTGCCCAGCGTCGACTTGCCGGCGCCGTTGGGACCCATGATGGCGTGCACCTGGCCTGGCTGCAGTTCCAGGCTCAGCCCTTTGAGAATTTCTCGGCCGTCGATGCGAACGTGGAGGTTTTCGATTTTCAGCATGGTGGTTTCTTCTCGTGTCCGGTGAGGGACTACAGGTTGTGTTTTTGTAGGAGCGGCTTCAGCCGCGATCGGACGCTGATCGCCCGCGCCGATTCTGGATCGCGGCTGAAGCCGCTCCTACGGGCGATTCAAGGGACGATCAGCCGACAGCGCCTTCCAGACTCACTTCCAGCAGCTTCTTGGCCTCGACCGCGAACTCCATCGGCAGCTCGCGGAACACCTGCTTGCAGAAGCCGTCCACGATCAGCGACACCGCGTCCTCCTCGGAGATGCCGCGCGTGCGGCAATAGAACAACTGGTCGTCGCTGATTTTGGAGGTGGTGGCTTCGTGCTCGACGGTGGCGTTGGGGTGCTTGACCTCGATGTAGGGGAAGGTGTGCGCGCCGCATTTCTTGCCGATCAGCAGGCTGTCGCACTGGGTGTAGTTGCGCGCGCCCTCGGCGGAGCGCTCGACCTTGACCAGCCCGCGGTAGGTGTTCTGGCCATGGCCTGCGCTGATGCCCTTGCTGATGATCTTGGATTTGGTGCGCTGACCGACGTGGATCATCTTGGTGCCGGTGTCGGCCTGCTGGCGGTGATGGGTCAGCGCGACCGAATAGAACTCGCCGCTGGAGTCGTCGCCCAGCAATACGCACGACGGGTACTTCCAGGTGATCGCCGAGCCGGTCTCGACCTGGGTCCAGGAAATCCTGCTGCGCGCGCCACGGCACTCGCCGCGCTTGGTCACGAAGTTGTAGATGCCGCCGACGCCGTTCTCATCGCCGGGGTACCAGTTCTGCACGGTCGAATACTTGATGTCGGCGTCTTCCAGCGCGACCAGTTCCACCACCGCCGCATGCAGCTGGTTCTCGTCGCGCATCGGCGCGGTGCAGCCTTCCAGGTACGACACCTGGGCGCGCTCCTCGCAGATGATCAGAGTGCGCTCGAACTGGCCGGTGTGGCCGGCGTTAATGCGGAAGTAAGTGCTCAGCTCCATCGGGCAGCGCACGCCCCTGGGAATGAACACGAAGCTGCCGTCGGAGAACACCGCCGAGTTGAGCGCGGCGAAGAAGTTGTCCCCCGTAGGCACCACGCTGCCGAGGTACTGCCTGACCAGCGCGGGATGGTCCTTGATCGCCTCGGACATCGAACAGAAGATCACGCCCTTCTCGGCCAGCTCCTTGCGGAAGGTGGTGCCGACCGAGACCGAGTCGAACACCGCATCGACTGCGACCCCGGCCAGCTTCGCGCGCTCGTGCAGCGGCACGCCGAGCTTCTCGTAGGTGTCGAGCAGCTCCTGCGGAACTTCGTCGAGGGACTGGTACTTGGGTCCCTTCGGCGCGCTGTAGTAGCTCAGCGCCTGAAAATCGATCGGCGTGATGTTGAGCTTGGCCCAGTGCGGCATCGGCATCGTCAGCCAGTGCCGGTACGCTTCGAGACGCCAGTCGGTCATCCACTCCGGCTCGTCCTTTTTTGCCGAAAGCGCGCGGATGATGTCCTCGTCCAGGCCCGGCGGCAGGCTGTCGGACTCGATGTCGGTGATGAAGCCTGCATCGTACTTGCGGCCCAGCTGCGCGTGGATCTCGGGATTGCTGCCTGCGCGGTTGCTGACGGGTTTTTCGATGGTGATGTCGGTGGCCATGGGGGGCTGCCTGCGGTTGTCTGGTGCTGGTAGCGCGGAGCTTGCTCCGCTGCCGGAACGCGGAATCGGAGCAAGCTCCGCGTTACGCGGGAATGTCGGCGAGGCGCAGATCGATGCGCCTGGTGCCGGGGGAAGTGGCGATAGCGGCTGGGGCGCTGGCGGTCGGCGGCGCGGTCATCTGCGCCAGCGTCACGCCGCGCAGGGTGTCGATCACCACGTCGTTGATGCGGCGCCAGTTGGCGCGCACGCCGCAGTGGTCCTCGATCGTGCAGTGGCCGGCATGCAGGCTGCACTCGGTCATCCCGAGCGGGCCTTCCATCGCTTCGACCACTTCGATCAGGCCGATTTGATCGGCGGGCCGGGCCAGCCGGTAGCCGCCGTTGGCTCCGCGGAAGCCCTCGACCAGGCCGGCCTGGGCCAGCGGCTTGAGCAGCTTGCTGACGGTGGTGGTTTCCAGCCCGGCGCGCTCGGCCAGTCCGGATGCGCTGAGCACGGCATCGGGCTGCGCAGCGAGAACGGTCAGCACCACTGTGGCGTAGTCGGTGAGCTTGGTGACACGGAGCATGGCGGCGGATCACGGGAATCAGGACCGAAATTGTACTATTTATGCATCCCGGCGCCAAGCCAAGGCGGTCCGCAAAGGACGCAAAGAACGCCAAAAAAACAACACAAGCTCACAGCGGACCGCCTGGCGGATGCGCCCAGCCTCCACTTGCCATTCAGCTTTTTACTTTTTCGCCTTTCGCGTCCTTTGCGGACCGATTGCTCCTGCGCATGTCGGCCCGCAGAGTTCGTGCAGAATGGCGGCTTCTCCTGTCACGGAATTCCGCATGCCGCGCAAGATTGTCGCCCGCCGCTCCGCCATCCATGGCAATGGCGTGTTCGCCCTCGAGCCGATCGCCAAGGGCGAACGCATCATCGAGTACAAGGGCCGCCGCCGGACCCATGCGGAAGTGGACGCCGGCGACACCGGCGATGCCGACTCCGGCCACACCTTCCTGTTCACGCTCAATGACGAGTACGTCATCGACGCCAACCACGAGGGCGGAGTGGCGCGCTGGATGAACCACAGCTGCAAGCCCAACTGCGAGGCGGTGATGGAGGAGGCCGATGGCGATAACCGCCGCAGGGACCGCGTGTTCATCGAGGCGATCCGGGCGATCAAGCCCGGCGACGAGCTGATGTACAACTACGGCATCACCCTGGACGAGGCGCACACCGCGCGCATGAAGAAGATCTGGGCCTGCCGCTGCGGGGCGAAGAGCTGCACCGGCACGATGCTGCAGCCCAAGCGCAAGCCGAAGAAGGGGTGAGCCGTTCCGCGGGCGGACACACGCCTCCTGTAGGAGCGGGCCATGCCCGCGACCGGGATGCGTAGTAGAGCGATCGCGCCCATGGGGCGCTCCTACAGAACCGGTGATGCGCCTTCCATGACTTCCGCCAGTCGGTAACCGCGTCGATACGGGCTAGCCTGCGCGTCCCCCAACGGAATGCTCGCCCTACCCGCAAGGATCGCGGCGCCACTTTTGTCGAGACCGCAATGCGCGCCCCCCTGTCCCTGTTCAGCACGCCTCTCTCTTTGCTTCCCCTGCTGGCCGCGCTCATCGCGCCGGCCGCCCACGCGGTCACCGTCGACGGCCGCATCGATCCGGCCGAGTGGCAGGGTGCGCAGCACATCACCGACTTCCGCCTGACCCAGCCGCTGTCGCGGGCGCCCGCGCCGCAGCCGACCGAGGCCTGGGTGCTGGCCACGCCGGAAGGTCTCGCGATCGGCTTCCGCAACCTGCAGTCGCCTGAGATCCCACGCACCCGTCAGCGCACCCAGCGCGATGCCGGCGGCCCGCTGGACCGGGTCAACCTGTACGTCGATTTCAACGGTGACGGCCGCTCCGGCTACAACTTCGTGCTGAACCTCGGCGGCGGCATCGCCGACGCCACGATCACCAACGAGAGCCGCTTCAGCGACGACTGGGACGGCGACTGGGAGCACGCCGTCAGCGAGGACGCGGCCGGTTGGTCGGCCGAAATGCTGATCCCGTGGCACATCGCGCCGATGCGCGGCAATGGCGGCGACACCCGCACGATCGGCATCTCGCTGGACCGCGTGATCGGCAGCACCGGCGAGCGCGCTTCCTGGCCGGCGATCAGCTACCAGGAGGCGCGCTTCCTCTCCAATTTCCACCAGCTGCAGATCCCGGCCTACAGCCAGTCGCTGCTGGCGATCACCCCGTATGTGGTCGGCGTGTACGACTTCATTCCCAACGACAGTCGCGGTAGTCGCACCGATTTCGACACCGGCGCGGACTTGTTCTGGAAGCCCAATGGCCGGTTCCAGCTCAGCGCTACGATCAACCCCGACTTCGGCCAGGTCGAGAGCGACCAATTGGTGGTCAACTTCGGCGCGACGGAGACCTTCTTCAGCGACAAGCGCCCGTTCTTCACCGAGAACCAGGGCTTCTTCGACGTGCTGTTCGGCTCGCCCAACACCGCCAATCGGCTGATCTATACCCGCCGTGTCGGCGCGCCGGCCGACGATGGCAGCGGTTCGGCCGATGTCGCCGCGGCGGTCAAGCTCAACGGCAGCGCCGGTGCCTTCAACTATGGCGTGTTCGCCGCCAGCGAGGCCGACGCGGTGGGGCGTGACTTCTACGCGGTGCGCGGCACCCGCGACTTCGACGCCCACGGCCTCGGCGCGATGGTGACCCGGGTCGACCGTCCGTTCCTGGACCGGCAGGCGAACGTGTACGAGCTGGACCACCGCTGGACCCCCAACGCGCAGCTGGGGATCCGCAGCACCGTGGTGGCTTCGGATGTCCGCACCGCCGGCGGCAGCGGTGCCGGGCGCAACATCCGCGACAGCGGCGCGCAGGTGCGTATCGACTACGACATGGGTGGCGGTTGGCGCCAGCAACTCTACGCGGTGCACCTGGGCGACGAGCTGCAACTCAACGATTTCGGCTTTCTGGAGCGCAACGACTTCAACTACGCGCGCTACGACCTGGCCCACCGCGTCACCGGCTTCGCCGAGAGCTCGCCGTATTCGGCCAAGGACTGGCACTGGGCGTTATCGCGCCGCACCAACGACCACGGCCTGCACATCGCCGATGCCGCCGCAATCAACCGCCGTGGCGAGCGGCGCGACGGCGGCGGCGACTTTGCCGAGCTGGCCGCCTACAGCCGCGGCCACGACGACCTGATCACCCGCGGCAACGGCGCGGTCGCGGTGCCGGCCAAGCTGTTCGCCTACTACCAGCGCTCCCGCCCGCGCCAGGGCGACAGCCGCTGGGAGATGTCCGGCAGCATGCGTTATTCGGCCGAAGGCCTGGGTGGGTTGGACGAGGGCCGCAGCGCGCTATACGTGGAGCCGAGCTACCACGTCAACGACCGGCTGAGCTTCTTCGGCGGCCTGGAGCTGGTGCACCACGGCGACTGGCTGTTGTGGCGCGGCGGCAACCTGCTGGGCAGCTATCGCGCCGACCAGATATTCCTCAACAGCGGCGGTGTGTGGGTGATCGGCGACCGCCAGGAGCTGCGGGTGCGGCTGGAGGCGATCGGGCTGGACGCGCGCGCGCGGCAGGCGTGGCGAGTGGCGGCCGATGGCGAGCCCATCGCGGTGGAAGAGCCGATCCCAGACTTCGCGCTGCGCAATCTCGGTTTCCAGATCCGCTACCGCTATGAGCTCGCACCGCTGTCGCACCTGTACATCGCCTACGTGCGCGGCGGCGAGCTGTACGACGAGGGCGTGCGCGGGAGCGGCGGCGTGGCCGGCTTCGACGGGCGCGGTGCCGGCCGCCAGTTCAGCGACGCTTTCGACCTGCGCGACAGCGAGCAACTGCTGGTGAAGCTGTCGTATCGGTTCGAAATCTAGTCCCGTCTAGACTGTGGCGGCTGCGATGCGCGCCGTGGGCTGGTGCGCATCAAAGCTTTGCCGTTGCCCTTCCACAGGACCAGCCGAGGATCCCGCATGAGCATGGAACCGGATGCAGACATCGACCTCGCCGTCATCGGCGGCACCGGGCTCTACCAGCTCGCCGAGCTGCGCGAGATCGAGCCGCACCTGCCGGTCACGCGCTTCGGCACGCCGTCCGGACCGATCCGGATTGGCCTGCTCGACGGGTATCGCGTGGCGTTCCTGGCGCGCCACGGCGAGAGCCACGTGCTCCCGCCGCATCTGATCAACTACCGCGCCAACCTGGCTTCGCTGCAGGCACTGGGGGCGCGGCGGGTGCTGGCGCTGAACACCGTCGGCGGGATCACCGAGCGCTTCGGTCCACGCGTGCTGGCGTGCCCGGACCAACTGATCGACTACACCTGGGGCAGGGCGTCCACGCTGTGGGAAGCCGATCAAGGCGAGGCCGAGCAGGCCCAGACCGAGCAGGCCGGGACCGAAGTGCTGCACGTCGACTTCGGCGAGCCCTACACGCAGTCGCTGCGCGAGCAGGTGATCGCCGCCGGCCAGCAGGCCGGGGTCGCAGTGGTCGCGGACGGTTGCTATGGCGCCACCCAGGGCCCGCGCCTGGAGACCCGCGCCGAGATCGCGCGCATGCGGCGCGACGGCTGCGACCTGGTCGGCATGACCGGCATGCCCGAAGCCGGGCTTGCGCGCGAACTGGGGCTGGACTACGCGTGCCTGGCGATCGTCGCCAACTGGGCTGCCGGCGCCGGCCCCGATCGCGGCGAGGTGATCGCGCTGCAGGACGTGCTGGACAACGTCGCGGCCGCCTCGGCCGGACTGGCCGCGATACTGCGCGCGCTGCTGGCACGTTGAAGGCGCGCGGCTAACCCGAGACGGCTGCGGCGGCGGGTGATTGTCATCGTCGCCTTCACTTTGCATACTCGAGCGGCGTCACCGCCTTCCGCGTCGGCGCAGACAACGCAACCAGCATGAGGTCAATACGGATATGCAGCACGGCACCGTGAAGTGGTTCAACGACGCCAAGGGCTTTGGTTTCATCTCGCCCGAGGATGGCAGCGCGGATGTATTCGCGCATTTCTCCGCAATCGCCGCAAAGGGCTTCCGCAGCCTGCAGGAAGGCCAGCGGGTCAGCTACGAGCTGACCCAGGGCCCGAAGGGCGCGCAGGCATCCAATATCGTGCCTGCCGAGTAATCGGGCTTTTCGCCGATATTTTTCAGGCCCCGCTCCGGCGGGGCCTTTTTTTTCCTGGCGCTAACCGCAACCCGGCGCGCACGCAGCGCGCGCGGCGTTGAGCTACCTGCACCCATCAGGTCGACCCCGGCAGCAGTTGCCCGCTGACCATGGCCCGTGTTGCGGTGCGGGTGCTTCGGCGCGAACCGGCGCTGGCCGAATGGGCCCGAGTACCTGGCGACCTTGCCCAACAGCAAGATGTTGGGCAAGGTCGACCACGCTTAGTCGACGGTGCGCAGCGCCCCAGATGTCGACGCGACCGCCTGCGACTCCGGGGCGCTCGGCGCACTGTGCCTTCACGCCGGATGCGTTCAAATTTCGATCCGAGCGGTTCTCCAGCAGGCCGATTGCGCGCAAACGTTCTGCTCGATCGCAGATTACCGAACCGGATTTCCTCTGCGGCGGTCACCACCAAGCCAGTGCTGTCTGTCGCCTGTCAGTTCAGTGGCAGCTGCCGCGCGCTTTGCCGCCGCGGGACAGGGTTGGGATTGCCTACTCCCGGTTTGGCTGCGCCGCGAATAAAAACCGATCAGGGAGTCGCTCTGTGAAACTTTCGCACTTCATCACCGAACAGATGGAAACGATCCTGTCCGAATGGGATGCATTCGCGCGGACGCAGCTACCGGCGGCAAGGATCATGTCAGACAAAGAGTTGCGCGATCATGCGAAGCAGATCCTGCAGGCCGCCGCTGAAGATATCGACACCGCCCAAAGCACGGAGCAGCAGTCCGAAAAGTCGAGGGGCCTCGGGCCACCAGAGGGAGATGAAGACAGCGCCGCCTCGGTGCACGGCTCACTGCGTCAGCTCAGCGGATTTTCGATGAGTCAACTGATTGCGGAATACCGCGCATTGCGAGCGACCGTGCTTCGCCTGTGGTTCAAACAGGTGAGCGAGGTCACCGATGCCACGTCAAACGACATGATCCGGTTCAACGAAAGCATTGATCAGGCGCTCGCGGAGTCTTCCGATACCTTCACCAACAATGCGTTCCGTACCCGCGACACGTTCCTCGCCATTCTCGGTCACGACCTGAGAAGCCCGTTGTCCACGATGGCAATGTCGGGCGAGGTCCTTACAAAGCCAGATGTGGGGTCGGAGCAGACGCAGGAAGTCGGTGCGCGGATCAAACGAAGCGCCGCGATGATGTCCTCGATGGTGGTTGACCTCATGGAGTATTCGCGGACCCAGCTCGGTGCCGAAATTCCGATAAACAGGCAGCCGGCGGATATCGCGGAAATTTGCCGGGCGGCCGGCCATGATTCCGGCGCCGCCTATCCCGACTGCGCGATCGAGGTAGAAACATCCGGAGACATGACCGGCTGCTTCGACAGCGTCCGCCTGCAGCAACTGTTCACCAACCTGCTGAACAATGCCGCGCAGTACCGTTCAAAGGATCAGCCGGTTGTGGTGTGCGCCCGCGGCGAACCGCACGAGATCGTGGTGCAGGTGAAAAACCAGGGCCCGGTGATTCCAGCTGACGCGCTGCGCGCCATCTTCGATCCGCTGGTTCGGCTCGCGCGCGAAAGTCATCACGACGCTCGCCCATCAACCAGTCTGGGCCTTGGCCTCTTCGTCGCGCGGGAAGTCACCGAGGCGCACGGTGGGACGATCATTGCGCAGTCCAGTGTCGGCGCAGGAACCGTATTCACCGTCTGCTTGCCCAGACGCGAGCCGCAGAAGTCGCCGGAAAATTGAGTGCTGAATCACCTGCGCAATCGCGCCGCATTTCGTCTCGTGGGTTGAGCCGTGCCGGGCTGACGTTCCTGCGATTGAACGCCGCGGATACGGGCAGTCAGTCCAGGAACTGCAGCTTCGCCAGCTCCGCGTACAGCCCGCCCGCGGCCATCAACTGCTCGTGGGTGCCTTCAGCGACGATCCGGCCGTGGTCCATCACCACGATCCGGTCGGCCTTGAGCACGGTCGCCAGGCGGTGCGCTATGACTATCGTGGTGCGGCCCTGCATCAGCGTTTCCAGTGCCTGCTGCACGGCGCGTTCGCTTTGCGCATCCAGCGCGCTGGTGGCTTCGTCGAGCAGCAGGATCGGCGCGTCCTTCAATAGCGCACGGGCGATCGCGATTCGTTGCTGCTGGCCGCCGGACAGGCGCGCGCCGCGTTCGCCCAGCTGGGTGTCCAGGCCCTCGGGCAGAGCGTCGATGAAATCGCTGGCGTGCGCGGCGCGGACTGCGGCCTCGACTTCCCCGTCGCTGGCCTCGAGGCGGCCGTAGCGGATGTTGTCGCGGGCGCTGGCGGCGAAGATGGTTGGCTGCTGCGGTACCAGCGCGATGGCCTCGCGCAGGGCGGCCGGGTCGAGCGTGCGGATGTCGGCGGTGTCGACCTGCAAGCTGCCCGACTGCGGGTCGTGGAAGCGCAGCAGCAGCGAGAAGACGGTGCTCTTGCCGGCACCTGACGGACCGACCAGTGCGATGGTCTCGCCGGGCTCGACCCGCAGATCGAATCCGTCCAGCGCCGGCAGGTCCGGCCGCATCGGGTAGTGGAAGGTGACCGCATCGAACCCGAGCTCGCCCCGTAACGGCCGTGGCAGGGGGCGCGGGTCAGCGGGAGTGACGATGCCGGGAGTCTCCTGCAGCAGTTCGCTGATGCGGCCCATGCCGCCGGCGGCACGCTGCAGCTCGTTGAACACCTCCGCCAGCGCGCCGACCGAGCCGCCGCCGATCAGCGCATACAGCACGAACTGGCCCAGGGTGCCGGCGGTCATGCGCCCGGCGACCACGTCGTGCGCGCCGGACCACAGCACCAGGGTGATAGCGCCGAAGATCAGGGTGATCGCGATCGCGGTGACCCAGGCCTGCGCCTGGATACGGCGGCGGGCGGTGTCGACGGCGACCTTCAACGCACTGACGAAACGGCTGCGTTCGTAGGGCTCGCGCGCGTGCGCCTGCACCGTGCGCACCGCCCCGAGGGTCTCGTTGGCCAGCGCATTCGCATCGGCGACGCGGTCTTGCGCCGAGCGCGAGATCTTCTGCAGGCGCCGCCCGCCGATCACGATCGGCAGCACCGCCAGCGGGATCCCCACCAGCGCGTAGGCCGCCAGGTGCGGGCTGGTGACGAACAGCATCGTGATGCTGCCCAGGAAGGTGACGATGCTGCGCAGCGCCACCGACATGCTGGTGCCGACCACGCTACGCAGCAGTTCGGCATCGGCGGTGAGCCGCGAGATCAGCTCGCCGCTGCGGTTGCGATCGTGGAAGCCTGCATCGAGCGCGATCAGGTGCGCGTACAGGCGCTCGCGCAGATCGGCCACCACCCGCTCGCCCAGCAGCGAGACGAAGAAGAAGCGCGCGGCGGTGGCGAACGCCAGCGCGAGCGCGACCGCGAACAGCAACACGAACGCGCGGTCGATCGCGCCGCCGCCGCCCTGGGCAAAGCCCTGGTCGATCATGATGCGGAACGCGAACGGCAGGCTCAGGGTGGCGGTGCTCGACGCCGCCAGCGCGACCAGCCAACCGGTGAACAGGCCGCGATGCCTGCGCACGAACGGCCAGAGCGTGCGCAGCCTGCCGATCGGGGCCTTGGCCGGGGTAGCGGTGCTGGAAGGGGGGGCGGCAGGCGTGGCGGCGGCGTTCATCCGCACATTGTCCGCTATCGCGGCCGCCCGCCGCATCCTGGGTGCGCCCCTGCGCGCACCGGACGGCACAGCCGTGGCGGCGCGCGGTCCGGCCGCGAGCGGCGGGCGTCAGTGCGGGTCGTGTGGTTCCGCTTCGGCGTGCCGGCGCCGGTAGGGGTCGCGCCGCGTGGACATCTGGAGGCGCACATCCGGCACGTCGAACGACATGACGATGTTGATCCGTGCGATACCGCCGCGCACCGGGCGCGCGCCGTGCAGGCAGCGGTCGCCGCGCATCACCAGCAGCTGACCGGCGCGCGGCGCCACCAGCCGGCGCCGCCCGAACAGCTGGCGCACCAGCGCCGGACGCAGCGCCTGGTCGAGCCAGCGTTGCGGCGCGGTATCCACGCCGGCGGGCCAGCGCAGGCGGTAGTTGGGGCAACATTCGGTCTCGCCGCCGTCGACCGCGTTGAGCCAGACGACCGCAGTCACCGCATGGCGATCGTAGTGCCAGCGCTCGCTGCCGCCAGGACCGGTGATGGTGATGTTGCAGGCGAGCTGCTCGTCCTCCAGCGGCTGCAGCGGGGCCTGGTGCAGCATGTCGACCAGGGTGTTGACGCGGCGGTGCAGGGCGACCACCTCGGGCAGGTGCCTGCGGATGCGCAGGCCGTCGATCACCCCTTGCCGCAGCGGCCGATCATCCGGTTCGCGGCCCAGCGCCGGCACCGGCATCCGCTGCCGGTGCGCCAAGACCTGCGCGAGCAGATCGGCGCAGCGGTGCGCGGGCAGGAAGTCCGGCTTGATCCAGCAGCCGGCGGTGTCAAGGCTGGTTCGCTCCACGGTGGGCTCCGCTCGGGGCATCACGAGCGTGGCAGGGGAGCTGTGAGGGTTTTCGCAAGACCGGCGGCGCGAGGGCGCGGCTGGGCTCCCTCCTTTTCGCAAAGGAGGGCCGGGGAGGATTTTGCTGTTGGGCTACAGCAACAGCGGACGACCCCCCTTAGCGCCCTTTTTCGAGCGCGGGATCCGGCGATGGACCGGAACGGTCGTTGGCGACGTGCACGCGGTCGCGGGTGGCATCGCGCAGGTGGGTGGTCAGCGCGTCGGCCCGGTCGGCGGGCAGGCGCAGGTGCAAGTGCGCGCCGCGGGCATCGAAGCGTTCGTCGAGCTTTTCCGCGGCGTACTGGGCCAGCGCGGCATGTACCGCGCCGGTGTGCTCGAACGGATAGGCCAGGTGCAGTTCGCGCCAGGCGATGAGCGGGGTGCGGTCGGCCAGCCGCAGGCACTCGGCTGCGCTGCCGCCGTAGGCGCGGACCAGCCCGCCGGCGCCAAGCTTGATCCCGCCGTACCAGCGCGTCACCACCACCATCACATGATCGAAGCCCTGGCCGTCGATGGCGGCGAGGATCGGCCGGCCCGCGGTGCCGGCCGGCTCGCCGTCGTCGCTGGAGCGGTACTGGGTGCCGAGCCGGTATGCCCAGCAGTTGTGGGTGGCGGCGGCATCGCCGACCTCGGCCAGGAACGCCAGCGCCTCGTCGGGCGTCTGCGCCGGCGCGGCCTGGGCCAGGAATCGGCTGTTTTTGACCTCCAGTGGATGCGAGGCGCGGGCGGCGAGGGTGTCCAGGCTCATTCAGTCGGCGCCGGGCCCGCCGGTGGCAGGCCGTCGGCGGCTTCGGCGGGTGGCGGGTCCGCCCCAGCATGAGCCGGGATGCGCGTCCGCCGCAAGCTGGCAGCGGCGCAGCGGGGCCGGGCCGTGGTATCGCAGCCGGCCGCAGCCCGGCGGACCCCCGGCCTGCGGGCAGCTCGCCTGGATGGACGGTCTGCGCGGAAGCGGGCATCGGGGTATCCTGCCGCGGGGCGGGGAAGGGGCAGCATCGATGCAGAAGGGCGCGCGGGCGGCGGAGACTACCGAGCAGGACGCAGTGACGCTGTCCATTGCGCTGCAGCAGGCCCTGCCGGTCGGCTCGCGCGTATCGGTCCGTTGGCAAGAGGGGCCTGGCGACACACACACATGCACGCTCGTCGGTAGCGACGAGCTCGACGCCGTGCTCGGCGCATGCGCACTGCAGCTGCTTAGCGGCGAGGCCACCTCGTGCGCTACGCCCAGCACCGACGTGCACGCGACCGACGCGCCCGATCGCATAGAACACCTGTGGCAGACCGCCGCCGGCAGCCAGGCGGCCATCGTCGCCACCCTCGCCGAGGCATTCGCACCGCCGGCCCGTGTGGCCTGGCTGGAGCTGGCCAAGCGGCTGGTCGATGCGCACCTGGTCGCGGCGCGCGCGCAGGCGCGCATCGAGTCGCTGGAAAAGTCCGAGCGCCTGCAGCAGGCGCTTTACGAGATCGCCGACCTGGCCGGGTCCGACCTGGAGATGACCGAGATGCTGCGCCGCATCCACGGCGTCGTGGCCAGCCTGATGTATGCCGGCAATTTCTACATCGTGCTGTACGACGATGCCGACGAAAGCGTGCGCTTCCTGTATTTCGCCGACCGCCTCGATCCCTTCGTCGCCGCGCCCGAGCAGTCCATCCCCGCTTCCGAGATGCCCAACAGCCTGACCCTCGCGCTGCTGCGCCATGGCGAGCCGGTGCAGGGGCGCTCCGACGATGTGCGCGAGCAACTCGGCGTCGGCGCCGACCAGCGCCACGGCCCGGACGCGGAGGACTGGCTCGGCGTGCCGATGCGCCGCGAGGACCGCGTCTGCGGCGCGATCGTGGTGCAGACCTACGACCGCCCCGGGGTCTACCGCGATGAGGAGCGCGCGCTGCTGGTGTTCGTCGCCCAGCACATCCTGACCGCGCTGGATCGCCACCAGGCGCGCGAGGAGCTCGAACGCCGGGTCGAGGAGCGCACGCTCGCGCTGCAGCTCAGCAACCGCGACCTGCAGGCCGAGATCGTCGAGCGCCAGCGCGGCGAGCGGCTGCAGCGCGCGCTGTTCCGCATCGCCGAGCTGTCGATCACTTCCGACACGCTCGAGCGCTTCTACGCGCAGGTGCACGACGTGGTTGGCGAGCTGCTGTACGCGCGCAACTTCTACATCGCGCTGCTGGCCGAGGACGGCGAGACGCTGCAGTTCCCGTACTCGATCGACGAGCGCGACTCCAAGCGCCCGAGCCGCCGCCTGTCGGCCGGGCTGACCGAGTACGTGATCCGGACCGGCCGCGCGTTGCTGGCCGACCGCTCCCGCATCCACGGGCTGCAGGAGCAGGGCATCGCCCACAGCCGCGGCGCGCTCTCGCACTGCTGGCTCGGCGTGCCGTTGTTCCGCGACGAGGCCGTGGTCGGCGTGATTGCGGTGCAGAGCTACTCGCCGGCGATCGTGTTCACCGCACGCGACCAGGAGTTGTTGACCTTCGTCGCGCACCATATCGACATCGGCCTGACCCGCAAGCAGGCGCAGGACCGGCTGGTCACCGCCCACGCCGAGCTGGAGCAGCGTGTCAGTGCACGCACCCAGGAGCTCGCCCAGGCCAACGCCGACCTGCTCGAGCAGATGGGCGAGCGCCTGCGCGCCGAGCAGCAACTGACTCACGCCGCGCGGCACGATGCGTTGACCGGTCTGCCCAACCGGACCCAGCTGCTGGACCGTCTGGCAGTCGCGATCGCGCGCGCGCAGCAGGATCCAACGCGGCTGTTCGCGGTGCTGTTCCTGGACCTGGACCGCTTCAAGCTGGTCAACGACAGCGTCGGGCACTTGGCCGGTGACGAGCTGCTGGTCGAGGCCGGGCGCCGGATCGTCGCGGCGGTCGGGGAGGCCGGCATCGTCTCGCGCCTGGGCGGCGACGAATTCGCGATCCTGATCGAGAACCTCGACGGCCTGCACGTAGCCGAATCGCTGTCGCAGGGCATCCTGGGCGCGCTGGGTCGGGCCTGCTGGGTCGCCGGGCGCGAGGTGTTTCCCTCGGCCAGTCTGGGCATTGCGCTGTGGCATCCGCGCTACCGCAACGGGGTCGAGCTGCTGCGCGACGCCGACGCGGCGATGTACCGGGCCAAGGCCTCCGGTCGCGACCGCTGCGTGGTGTTCGACGAGGCGATGCGCGAGCAGGCGGTGCAGATCCTCGATCTGGAAGCCGACCTGCGCCGGGCGATCAACGGCACCGGCTTCGTCGCGTTCTACCAACCGATCGTGCGCCTGTCGGACCGCGCGGTGATCGGCCACGAGGCCCTGCTGCGCTGGCGCCACGAGCGCCGCGGGCTGCTGGCGCCGGGCGAGTTCATCGGCCTGGGCGAGGACAGCGGTCTGATCGAGGAAGTCGACTGGCTGATGTATGCGCAGGTGGTCAAGCAGCTGGCCTTCCGCAGCGAAGGCTATATCTCGATCAACGTCTCGCCGCGGCATTTCCGCTCGGCGGATTTCGCCGACCGCATGCTGCGTCTGGTCGACAGTGCCGGCGCCGATCCGCGGCGGCTGCGCATCGAGATCACCGAGGTCGCGCTGCTCGACGACGTGCCGCACGCGCTACGCACCTTGCAGCAGCTGCGCGGCCGCGGCGTGCTGGCGCAACTGGACGACTTCGGCACCGGCTATTCGGCGCTGTCCTACCTGCATCGGTTCCCGATCGAATGCCTGAAGATCGACCAGAGCTTCGTCGCCGGGCTGATCGGGGAAAACCGCAACGAGGCGATCGCGGTGGTGCGCGCGATCCAGGCGCTGGCCGGCACGCTCGGCATCCACACCATCGGCGAGGGCATCGAGACCGACGAGCAGCGTTCCGCCCTGCGCGAGCTCGGCTGCGCCCAGGGCCAGGGCTATCTGTTCGGCCGCCCGGCCGAAGCGATGCTGCTGACGCCGGCGCTGAGCGAATTTAGTCTCTAGCGAGCAGATTGAGAACGTCGTCGCGCCGGTAGCGAAGCAGCGGCGCTAGAGAGCGTCCTTGATCACCAGCAGTCGTGGCTCGGTCATGTCCTGGATCGAGTAGCGCAGCCCCTCGCGGCCCAGGCCCGACTGCTTCACGCCGCCATAGGGCATGTTGTCGACGCGGAAGCTCGGCACGTCGCCGACGATCACCCCGCCGACCTCGAGCCGGTCCCAGGCGCGCATCGCGTGGTCCAGCCGCGCGGTGAACACGCCCGCCTGCAGGCCGAATTCGCTGTCGTTGACCGCGTCCAGCGCGGCGTCGAAATCCTCGAACGGCTCGATCAGCGCGACCGGCCCGAACACCTCCTTGCGGTACAGGTCGGCGTCGTGCGGCACCTTCTCCAGCAACTGCGCGGGCAGCATGTTGCCCTCGCGGGCACCGCCGGCCAGCCCCCTGGCGCCCTCCTGGCGCGCGCTGGCGATCCAGGCCTCGACGCGCCGGGCCGCCTCCTCGTCGATCATCGGGCCGATGAAGGTGGCTTCCTCGCGCGGGTCGCCCATGCGCAGCTTGCCGACGGCGGCCTTGAGCTTCCTGCGCAGCGCATCAAAAACATCCACATGGGCGTAGATCCGCTGCACGCTGATGCAACTCTGGCCGCTCTGGTAATACGCGCCGGAGACCAGCCGTTCGACCACGTGATCAAGGCCCGCACCCGGGTCGGCATCGACGATGCACGCCGCATTGCCGCCCAGCTCCAGCGTGACCTTCTTGCGCCCGGCCCTGGCCTTGAGATCCCAGCCGATCATGCCGCCGGTGAAGCTCAGCAGTGCGATGCGCTCGTCCTCGACCAGCGGCGCGGCGTCCTCGTTGGAGCACGGCATCACCGAGAAGGCGCCCCTGGGCAGGTCGGTCTCGGCCAGCACCTCGGCGATGATCAGCGCGCCGACCGGAGTCTTGGCCGCCGGCTTGAGCACGAACGGACAGCCGGCCGCGAGCGCCGGTGCGATCTTGTGCGCGACCAGGTTGAGCGGGAAATTGAACGGTGTGATGAAGCTGCATACCCCGACCGGCACGCGCTTGACCATGCCGCGGTAGCCGCGCGTGCGCTCGGAGATCTGCAGTTCGAGCACTTCGCCGTCGATGCGGGTGGCCTCGCCGGCGGCGATGCGGAACGTATCGATCAGGCGGGTCACCTCGCCGCGGGCATCGTTGATGGGCTTGCCGGCCTCGATGCACAGCGCGAGCGCGAGCTCCTCCTGGCGCTCGCTGAAGCGGTGCACGCAGTGTTCGAGCACGTCGCGCCGCGCATCCGGCGCAAATGCGGCCATCGGCCCGCGCGCCTCGTGTGCGGCCGCAATCGCCTTGCGCACCGCGGCGCCGTCGGCCAGCGCGACCCGGGTCGCGCGCTTGCCGCTGTACTTGTCGAGTACCTCCAGGTCTGTGTTGGCTGCGACCGGGCGGTTGGCGAGGTAGTACGGGTAGGATTTCTTGAGCGTGGCCATGCGGAACCTCCTGGACGGCAGGGTCGCGCAATACGGGTTAACACCCGGTCACGCGATCGGCGCAGCTCTGCGTGCCCATTTGTAGGAGCGGCTTCAGCCGCGATCCGATGCCGCGCCGGCGAACGATGTTCAATCGCGGCTGAAGCCGCTCCTACAGAGGTTGCGGTCAACAAACCGCGGTGAGAAATACCGCGATCAGGCGCCGGGCTTTTCCACCCGCACGCGCAGCGCGCCGTCGCTCAATCGCGCGTCCAGCCGGTCGCCCGGTGCGGCGTCCAGCACGCTGCGCACGATGCGGCCGTCGTCGTGGCGCAGGATGGCGTAGCCGCGGGCGACGGTCGCCAGCGGGCTGACCGCCTCCAGCGAGCGCGCGAGCGCACGCAGTCGCAGGCTCTCGTTGCCCAGCCGCCGCGCGATTCCGGCTTGGGGTCGCTGCGCGACCGCGGCCAGGCGCTCGCGCAGCCGCGCGATCCTGCGCTGCGGGTGGGCCGCGCGCAGCACCGCATCGGCGTGGCGCACGCGGGCGCGGTCGCGCTCCAGCCGCTGCCGCCAGGCGGCCG
>NZ_JBJMAW010000016.1:0-56407 GCF_046600735.1 Novilysobacter longmucuonensis | reverse complement strand
CGCGGCCCCCCCCCCCCCGGCCACCCCCCCCCGCCGGCGGGGGGCCCCCGCCCCCCCCCCCGCCGGGGTCCGCGCCGGCGCCGCCGGCACGACCGGCAGGACCGGTTGCCCGACCCGCGCCCCCGCCGGCGAGGCGCGTCGGGCGTCCGCCGGCGGCACCGCTGCCGCGATGGGTCTTGCGCCCGCATCGGTCGAACGCGCCACCGGAGCCGCTGGCGAGGATTCCAACGTCGGGATCGGCGCAGGCAAGCTGGCTTGCGCAGGCGCGGGCACAGGATCGATTACGGGTGCGGGTGCAGGCGCTAGTTCACCGATGAACCGGTAGCCGAGCGCATGCTGGGTCTGGATGTAGCGCGGCTCGTGGGCGTGGTCGTCCAGCGCCCCGCGCAACTGCGCGATTGCGCGGGTCAGCACTCCCGGGGTGACATGCCGGTGCCCCCACACCGCATCGAGCAGATCGTCGCGAAGGACCAGCTCGCCGGGGTGGTGCAGCAGCACCAGCAGTACCGCGAACGCCTTGGGCTCGACCGGGTGCGGCTGGCCGCCGCGGGTGATCGTGTGCGCGGTGGCGTCCACGAGGACGCCGCCGAAGCGGTAACGCTCGGCGGGATGAGCCCCTTCCCCGGTGGCCCCTCGCGGTTCCATCAGAAAAACCTCATGGCGGCCCCATCAACCTGTGTCAAGGGAGACGGAACGCTCGTGGCGACATCATGACTCATGCCGGGTGAAGGCGGGACTCTGGGCGCGACCGAAAAGCGCGGTCCCCCACTATCCCGGAGAGTTGCCATGAACGCCCTGCTAGCCAATGACTACCCGCTGCCGTCGATCCTCGAATCCTCGATGCCGGGCCCGCACCGCCGCCGCCGTATCGACACCTTCTGCCCCGGCGAGAGCGGCATCGTGCTGTTCAACGGTCTGCTCTCGCAGCTGGGCGGGGCGCAGGCGGTCGATTGCGACCAGCTGGCCACCGCCGGCCGCAAACTGCGTGGCCGCACCACCCTTGAAGTGGCAGCCAGCATCCACCAGCGGATGCGGCGCGCCGCCGCGACCGCTCGCATGGTCCGCGACGCCGGCTGGGCCGCGGCCAACGACGCGGCCGATGCCGCCCGCCTGATGCTCGACTACGTCCGGCGCCCGGACGATCTGATTCCGGACCGCCTGCCCGGCATCGGCCGGCTCGACGATGCCATCGTGGTCGACCTGGCCTGGCCGCGCCTGTCGACCGAGGTCCAAAGCTACATGGACTTCCGCCGCCTGCGCCGGATCGAGGCCGCCCTGCGCAACTGCAGCGCGCTGGCGACATTCGGCTTCACCCGCGCCGACTGGCAGGAGGCCCGCCTGGCCGAGGCCGCCTTGTCCGCCCACCAGCGCCAGGTGCGGGAACACTCCTACCTGCCGGCAGCAGCGGCATTGTTCCGGGTGCATTGATCGTGTGCCTTGAGGAGCATCAGCAACCATCAGCCCGTTATCCCCGCGGGAGGCGGGGATGATGCACAGCAACATCCGGCGGATCGTAGGCTGGGCTGACAAGCCCAGCGTTTTGCGCCACCGGAATGGCCCGGACCTCGGAGCGCTGGGCTCGCAGCCCAGCCTACCGAGCCTGCGTTTTTGGCCTTCGGGGAATGCCGGCAAAGGACGCAGCTGAGGCTCCCCTGCAAACAGCCATGACCAGCGGCGGGAGCGTGCTCAGTCAGCCCCGCCGTTCAGCATTTTCAACGCCGCCCGACACCGCTCTTTCCCCACTCCAGGCGTACACTTGCAAGCAGGCAGCACCGTGTCGCAGCCGTTTGAAGCGCCCGCCACGATGCCGAGCCCGAACCACCGCTGGGGCGCCGCGCCACGCCGGCCCGCCTCGCCCCGATCCCCCGCACGGCCGGCACCGCGAGGACTGTCATGCGCGCTTCCGCCCTGACCCCGACCTACGCGCCGCTGCCGTTCGGCACCCACCCCGCTGCCGGATCCGTTAGCGGTACCTCCCTCACCATGAGCCCTGAAGCAGTCGCCCACTTCGACGCGCTGCTGCACGAGATTCACCCCGACGCCCTGCGCGTCGACGCGCCCCGCCTGCAGGCGCTGGCGGGTTGGCTGGCATCGATGTCGCTGGAGGATGCCCGCGCCGTGCTCGACCTGCGCCTCAGGCGAATCGAGCAACTGCGGGCAATGCTGGATGACCCCCAGTGGGATCCCGACGACGCCATGCGCGCGCGCCTGGCCAAGCTGCTCGGCTACATCGATCTCGACGACGACGTCATCCCCGACAGCACGCCGTTGCTCGGGCTGCTCGATGACGTGCTGCTGTTCGAGCTCGCCTGGCCGGCGTTCGAGGCCGAAGCCGAGGAGTATCGCGACTTCTGCCACTACCGGCTCGACGAGCATCCCGACGGGGATGGCGCCCGCCAGCGCGCGGCCTGGCTGCGCGACCGGCTCGCCGAGCTCGCGCTGCTGCAGCACAACGCGCGCGTCAACGACACCCACTACGCCAACGGACGCATCCCCGACACGGTGTTCCGCATCAGCGGCTGAGAATCGCCGCAAGCGGCCGTAGAGCGGAGCTTGCTCCGCTGCATGGTCGCGGCGACAACAGCAGCCGAGCAAGCTCGGCTCTACAGGCCGCACGTTTCCGTAGGAGCGCCCCATGGGCGCGATGCCCGCCGCGACGCAATTCCGGTTCCGATCGCGGGCATGGCCCGCTCCGACAAGAGCGCATCGTGTTTCTGTAGGAGCGCCCCATGGGCGCGAAGCCCGACGCGACGCAACCCCGGCTCCGATCGCGGGCATGCCCCGCCCCACACCCGCCGCCGCAAGCAGCCGTAGAGCGGAGCCTGCTCCGCTGCAAGGTCGCAGCGAAACCCGCACGTCAAGCCTTGTGCCGCCCGGCGGGCCTGCTAACCTGCCCGCGGTAGACAACTCGAAGTAGACAGGCACGCCGCACGCCGCACGCCGCCCGGAAAGGCCCGGCACCCGGCTGGGGACCTCCGCGCAAGGCAGGCATGGCCGCACGTTTCGCACACCTTCACCTGCACAGCGAATATTCGCTCGCCGACTCGACGATCCGCATCGACGAGCTGGTCAAGCGCTGCGTGGCGCTCGACCAGCCGGCGGTCGCGCTGACCGACACCAACAACCTCTTCGCCGCGGTCAAGTTCTACAAGGCCGCCGAGGGCGCCGGCATCAAGCCGATCCTCGGGGCCGACATCGGCATCGCGGACGGCAACGAGGCCGCATCGAAGCTGACCCTGCTGTGCCGCGACCGCGAGGGCTACCTGACCCTGTCGCGGCTGCTCAGCCGCATGTGGATGGAAGGCCACCGCACCGACAGCGTGGCGCTGCGTCCCGAGTGGCTGCGCGAGGACAACGCCGGGCTGTTCGCGCTGGCCGGGGTGCACAGCCTCGCCGGGCAACTCGCGGGCGGGCAGCGCCACGAACTCGCCGAAGCCTGGCTGGCCGACTGGCAGGGCACCTTCGGCGATCGCCTGCACCTGGAGCTGACCCGCAGCGGCCGCGACGGCGAGCAGGCGTTCAACGCGTTCGCGCTGCACGCCTCGGCCAAGCGCGGGCTGCCGGTGATCGCCAGCAATGACGCACGCTTCCTCGACGCCGACGGTTTCGAGGCGCACGAGGCGCGCGTATGCATCGCCTCGGGCCGGGTGCTCGACGATCCCAAGCGGCCCAAGCCCTACACCGCCGAGCAGTACCTGAAGTCATCGCAGCAGATGGCCGAGCTGTTCACCGACGCGCCCGACGCGATCGACAACGCGCTGGCGCTGGCGACGCGCTGCAACGTCGAGATGAAGCTCGGCGAGTACGCGCTGCCGGCCTTCCCGGTGCCCAGCGACCACACCATCGAAAGCTGGCTGCGCAGCGAGTCGCGCCGTGGCCTGGACGTGCGCCTGGAGAAGGCGCCGCTGGCGCCGGGCAAGACCCGCGCCGACTACGACGCGCGCCTGGACACCGAGCTCGACGTCATCATCCAGATGGGGTTCCCCGGCTACTTCCTGATCGTTGCGGACTTCATCAACTGGGGCAAGGCGCAGGGCATCCCGGTCGGCCCCGGGCGCGGTTCCGGCGCGGGTTCGCTGGTCGCCTGGGCGCTGGGCATCACCGACCTGGACCCGCTGCCCTACGATCTGCTGTTCGAGCGCTTCCTCAACCCCGAACGCGTGTCGATGCCCGACTTCGACATCGACTTCTGCATGGACCGCCGCGACGAGGTGATCGACTACGTCGCGCGCAAGTACGGCCGCGACCGGGTCAGCCAGATCATCACCTACGGGACGATGGCGGCAAAAGCGGTGGTGCGCGACTGCGGCCGCGTGCTCGGCCACCCGTACGGCTTCGTCGACGGCCTCGCCAAGCTGATCCCGCTGACCCTGGGCGTGACCCTCGACGACGCGTTAGGCGAATCCGAGGCCGCACGCAAGAACTCCACGCTCGCATCCAGCGAGCTGATCGAGCGCTACCGCAGCGAAGACGACGTGCGCGACCTGCTCGACCTGGCGCGCAGCCTGGAGGACTTGACCCGCAACGCCGGCAAGCACGCCGGCGGCGTCGTCATCGCGCCAAGCCCCCTGAGCGACTTCTGCCCGCTGTTCGCCGAGCACGACGGCGAAGGCCGCGGCAAGAGTCCGGTGACCCAGTTCGACAAGGACGACGTCGAAGCGGTCGGCCTGGTCAAGTTCGACTTCCTCGGCCTGCGCACCCTGACGATCATCGATTGGGCGGTGAAGGCGATCAACAAGCGGGGACCGGGGACCCGGGACCAGGGACCCGGAACAGCAGAAACGTCGCCGCCTTTGACTTCCCGGGTCCCCGGTCCCGGGTCCCCGGTCCCGGCTCCACCACTCGACATAACCACCCTCCCCCTGGACGACAAAGCCACCTACGACCTCTTCGCCCGCGGCGAAGGCGTCGCCGTGTTCCAGTTCGAATCACGCGGCATGCGCGAGTTGCTCAAGCGCGCCAAGCCCGACACCTTCGAGGACATCATCGCGCTGGCCGCCCTGTTCCGCCCCGGCCCGCTGAACTCGGGCATGGACAAGGACTGGGTCGACCGCAAGCACGGCCGCGCCGAGGTCAGCTACCCGCATCCGGCGCTGGAGACGGTGCTTAAGCCGACCTACGGCGTGATCGTGTACCAGGAACAGGTGATGCAGATCGCCCAGGAGCTGGCGGGCTACTCGCTCGGCGGCGCCGACCTGCTGCGCCGCGCGATGGGCAAGAAGAAAGCCGAGGAGATGGCCAAGGAGCGCGTCAAGTTCGAAGCCGGCGCCGCCGCCCGCGACGTCAACCCGCGCGTCGCCTCGCAGATCTTCGACCTGATGGAGAAGTTCGCCGAGTACGGCTTCAACAAGTCGCACTCGGCCGCCTACGCGCTGGTCGCCTACCAGACCGCCTGGCTCAAGGTGCACTACCCGGCCGAGTTCATGGCCGCGGTGCTGTCGAGCGACATGGACAACACCGACAAGGTCACCAGCTTCCTCGACGAGTGCCGGGTTATGGGACTCACGGTGCTGCCGCCGGACGTCGATGCGTCGGGCTACATGTTCGAGGCGATCGATGCGCCGGCAGCGGCGCCGGATGCCCTGAAGACCGACTCCGCCGTGCAGGCCGACGGCCCCGCCGCCGCCCACACCATCCGCTATGGTCTGGGCGCAGTGAAGGGCGTCGGCCACGGCGCCTGCGAAGCGATTGTCGCGGCGCGGCGCGCGGGCCCGTTCGCCGATCTGCTCGACTTCTGCAAGCGCGTCGACAGCGGCAAGCTCAACCGCCGCGCACTGGAAGCCCTGACCCAGGCCGGCGCGCTCGACAAGCTCGGGAAAAACCGCGCCAGCCTGATGCTGCAGCTGCCCGAAGTGGTCAAGGCCACCGAGCAACTCGCCCGAGAACGTGAGGCCGGCCAAGTGTCACTGTTCGGCGGCGGCGCGGCCGCCACGCCGGAACTGCAACTCGACCTGCCCGAAACCGACGAATACCCGCTGACCCAACTGCTCAACGGCGAGCGCGACACCCTCGGCCACTACCTCAGCGGCCACCCGTTCGACCCCTACCGCGAAGAACTGCACACCCTGACCGGCCACAACCTCGGCGACCTCGAGAAAATCTGGGAATCGCGCCCCGAGTCCGCCCGCAGCGGCTGGCGCCCCGAACTCGACACGGTCGTCGCCGGCCAAGTCGTCGCGATCCGCAAGAAAGGCGACGCCCAGATGTTCGTGCAGATCGAAGACGGCCGCGGCCGCCTCGAATGCGCCTTCTTCTCAGAGACCTACAGCGAGTTCTCCCAACTCCTCACCCGCGACCGCCTGCTGGTGATCCAGGGCGGCCTGCGCGAAGACGCCTTCAGCGGGGGCTTTGCGCTGAAAGCCCAGCGCTGCTGGGGCTACGACCAGATCTGCGCGGAGCACGCCCGGCGCCTGTCGCTGCGGCTGGACCTTCGGGTGCCCGGCACCTGGGGTCGCGTCGACGAACTGCTAGCCAGGCACCGCCCCGGCGCGACCCCGCTGCGACTGGATTTGCTGCGGTCCGGCGCGGCGGGCATGCTTGACCTCAACGGCAGCCAAGGGGTACGTGTCGATGCGGAGTTGGCGGGAAAGCTGCGCGCGGTTCCGGGGGTGAAGGCAGTGAAACTGGCGCTGGGGCGGCCTTGGGGTTGATATGCGGCGCAAGAGCGGTGATAAATGCTTCATAGCCCACTTTTTTGGATGGCGGTTTCAAGGTCGAGGTGCCCTGCAGCGTATTGAACGTACGTTCCTCCCGCGAGTGCCCCAATAAGACTAGACGGTCCCAACGGTGTTATCCAAATAGTCACTACTCCAGTTGCCGTCCATATCTGTGAGCCGCGAGATGAAAGACGTACTGCGGTTCGAAGTCTCTGACCAGATCAACAGTCGCCGACCTATTCAATAGATCCAGCGACACATGGTGCGATACCAGAGCGCTGTTTCGTGGCAAGCATCTGTCAACTTAATCCGTTTCACAGCCGAGCTCAGCCAGGCGCTGCACAAGCGTTGCTCCCGATAAAACCACTCCCGCCGCTAACCAGGGCCCGCGGCTTTTCGATTAGAAAGGATGTGGTCATGAGGCCTGCTCGCACTCACCGCTTGGGGAGCCAAAGATAATTCGCGATGCCAGCTCCTCTGCATCGGGCGAGCTGAATCTTTGTCGCACTGAAGCGTGGCAATTAGTGATCTCGCCCACCAAGCAACTGACACCGTTTGAATATATGTCGACTCGAACAAAATCAAATCCCGAACTGAGCTTCCTAGCTACTACGAGCATCTCTTCCAGGTTAGCAGGCCTAGGCGTTCCTCGCGGCGCTTGCGGATAGTGCAAAGAGAAATTTTGCTCATTCCACTCCGCGTCAAAGAAAGCACGCATATAACCACTGTACTTACCAATATCCAATGTTATCAGCCTAGGCTCTCCACCGTAGCAGAAGAACCGATAGTCCGTTATATCTACGCCATTGAATATCAGGGGTTCAACGATGACTTTTCGCTGTAGCTTCTCGTAATTCGCCTCTCTCGACACTCTGTAATAGTCGTAGTCGAACCAAGAAGCGATTTCGTCCAGGTCTAAGCTCTCGCCGTGCTGACGAAAGAGCACCTTTCCGCTAGCGTGCGTTGGCTTTATGCAGCAGAACTCCGGAAAACTGTACTCATAAACCTCGCGCGGGGATCTAAGAACAGCAACCGTAGGAACCGCATAATTTGCACCTACTTCTGCCGTTACGTAGATCTTTAGATACTCCTTGTCAGACACAAATGTCCGAAGCGGATCTGATAACTTCTCGACCTTTATTCGATAGAGCTCATCAGAAAAAGACAGCTTCTTCGATGGCAACCTGCGGTGCGTCGCGACGAATTTCAACAGCGCCAGAACGCGATCGCCAGAGCGCCCTCGTGGGACCGCACGGGTTGCGAGGCGCTTTATAGTCTTACTAAACTCAATCATCACTACTCCATCGCAGGTGCAGGTACGGGATCCATATCTATGCGTAACAAGCCTACACAAGAAACACGCAAAGCAAGGCACGGCAAGGCCAGGCAAGGCAAGCCACGAGTACAGAAAGGCCGCTCGTAAGCGCCATAGAAAGCCGAAACAGGCGGAAACAGGGGTCACGGAATCAGGAGTCCGAAACAGGGGTCAGAGTCTGAGGTTTCCCCACCTTTTGCATAGCACGATCAGCAACTTGCGCTGATCGAAGGTTGCAAAAGTGCGCGCATGGCGCAGTCTTCGAGGTGACTAAACCGATGAGGACCGCAAGCCATGCGCGCAACGACAGTATTGCAAAGATGCCTGGTTCCGGCACTGACGCCGATGCACGCGCTGCGTAGCGCGACGCTGCTGTTGGCAGTGGAATCGTTGTTGGCCGGACGCCGGCTGGTGCTGATCGCGACTTGGCACGCAGTTGGCTGGGCGCCGAGCGCATCCGGGCACCGTTGAAGCGCTTGGATCGCCTGCTGGGAAACCCCCACCTGCATGCCGAACGTGAGCGTATTTATGGCGGCATGGTGCGCTGGCTGGTGCGCAGCGCCGAGCCGGTAATCGTGGTGGATTGGTGCCGGCTGAAGACGGATGGCCGATGGCATCTGCTGCGGGCGGCGGTGCCCGTGGGTGGACGCACCCTGACGTTGCTGGGGTGGGTTTTGCCGGAACGGCAACTGACCTGCCCACGCGTGGAGGAACCGAAAACGGGGTCAGAAAACGGGGTGAAAACGGGGTCAGGTTCAATTAGTTGCCGATCGGTAAATCCGTAGCAAGGGGAACACAGCGCAGCTTGGGCGATCTGTCGAAAGATATGTTTCAGAGACACTTACGCCACCAACGCGCGGAAAAGGTCAAAATCTGCCTAACAGGCGGCCGGGGGTCTCAAGGACCTCCGGCAGCTTTCTGAATTACCTTGAGTTGTCGGCAAGCGGAATTCGCCCGCATCGGCCGTCTGGTCAGTGCGTCTGGCCGTACGCCTTCATCACATCCTGCGGTCCGCCGTATTCCTGATCTTCGAAGCTGTCGATCGTTCTTATCACCTCGTCGGGCGCGCCGTTCTGTTGCGCCTGCTTGAGCAGGGCCTGTTTGTCGCTCGGATAGTCGACGCCCTTGAGATACGTCTGGATGTTGGCCGGTGATTCGCCGCCTACGCCTCGGGTCATGGCTGTGTCTCCTTTGCTGCAACGGGTGGGTTGCGGGCACGTTCGATGAGTGCCGCGAGGGAAAGGTCGCAAAGGCCGTGCCACGGACCGGCCGCGGAAGGCAGGCAGCGCACGCGTGGTGGCTACGGGGGACGCGGGACCCTGAAAAAGCTGCCGGTAGGCGCAACAACTGCGTGCTGGTTCGACAGTGGGAGGGGCTTAACAGCTGACACCGATGCTGGGAGGCGGGTTGAAACCCGCCCTACTACAGGGAACCTCTACCAGTCTCGCCGCTCACGTAGGCGAGGGGTCCAGTGCGTTGTAAGTGATTGAAAGAAAAGTCGCTGGGTTCCCGCCTTCGCGGAATGACGAGCAAAAGCGGGGTTGTTCAAGGTTCCCCTACAATCGGGTGGCGGGTGCGTCGATCGCATGCGTTCAATGGGGAGGTTGCGATACCAGCATGGCAGGCACGTTAGAACCGCTTGGCGACAAGCGCCGCGGCGCGCTGCTCGGGGCCATGTTCCTGATGGCGACGAGCGCCGTCGGACCGGGCTTCATCGTCCAGACCACCAGCTTCACCGTGCAGCTGGGCGCGGCCTTAGCGTTCGCGATCCTGGTCTCCATCCTGGTGGACATCGCGATCCAGCTGAACGTGTGGCGGGTGATCGGGGTCAGCGGGCGGCGCGCGCAGGAGCTCGGCAACGCGGTGTTCCCGGGCATCGGATGGTTGCTTGCGGTGCTGATCTTCTTCGGCGGCATGGTGTTCAACATCGGCAATGTGGCCGGCAGCGGGCTCGGTGCCAACGCGATGTTCGGCGCCGATCCGAAGCTCGGCGGCATCGTCTCGGCGCTCGTCGCCATCGCGGTCTTCCTGATCAGGCGGGCAGGCGCCGCGCTGGACCGGATCGTGGTGGTGCTGGGCGCGGTCATGATCGTGCTGACCGGCTACGTGGCCATCGTTTCGCAACCGCCAGTCGGGCTGGCCATCCGCAACGCGGTCATCCCCGAGCAGGTCGATTTCCTGATCATCACCACGCTGATCGGCGGCACCATCGGTGGTTACATCACCTATGCCGGCGCGCACCGCATGCTGGACTCCGGCGTTACCGGACCGAAGCGCGTCGGGGAGATTTCCAGGAGCTCCGTGCTGGGCATCCTGGTCACCGGCGTGATCCGGGTGCTGCTGTTCCTGGCGATCTTCGGCGTGGTCGCCGGCGGTGCGGTGCTGGCCGAGGAGAACCAGGCCGCGGACGCTTTCCGGATCGCCGCCGGTGAACTGGGCCTGCGCGTGTTCGGCATCATCCTGTGGGCCGCCTCGATCACCTCGGTGATCGGCGCGGCCTACACCTCGATCTCGTTCGTGACCAGCAGCGCGACCTCCGAGCGCCGGCGAAACCTCTACACCTGCGGGTTCATCGCGGTCTCCGCGTGCGTGTTCCTGCTGCTCGGCCAGGCGCCGACCACGCTGCTGATCATGGCCGGCGGCATCAACGGGCTGATCCTGCCGATCGGTTTCGCGATCATCCTGTGGGTGGCATGGCGCCGCCGCGACCTGCTCGGCGGCTACGTGTACCCGACGTGGCTGCTCGTGCTGGGTGTCCTGGCCTGGCTGCTGACCCTGTTTCTGGGCTATCAGTCGCTCGGCGGCCTGGGTCGGCTGTGGGGATGAGCGGGGTTTGGTGTGGTGGTCCACTCAAGCCTCGGCATCCACGCATTGTTCTGCGAACATGCGAAGGGGGTCTTATTCGGCCGGGTCCCAGTCTGGCACCACAGGCCCACCCGCCCCGGTACGGCATGGGCCGGTCGGCTAGACTGTGCGCCGTCACCGGAAGCACTGCTGCTCAAGAGCCTGCCCACGCATGAACCCGAATTACCTCGACTTCGAACAGCCCATCGCCGACCTGGAAGCCAAGATCCAGGAACTCCGCCACGCCAGCCACGGCTCGGCGGTCGATGCCGATGCCGAGGTCCACGCGCTGCAGAACAAGCTGCGCCAGCGCACCGCCCAGATTTTTCGCGACCTCAGCCCGTGGCAGGTCTCGCAGCTCGCCCGGCATCCGGCGCGGCCGTACACCAACGACTACATCCGCACGATCTGCGACGAGTTCCAGGAGCTCGCTGGCGACCGCGCCTATGGTGACGACGCCGCGATCATTGGCGGTCTGGGCCGCATCGACGGGCGCAGCGTGGTGATCATCGGCCACCAGAAGGGCCGCGACACCAAGAGCAAGATCAAGCGCAACTTCGGCATGCCGCGGCCGGAGGGCTACCGCAAGGCGCTGCGGCTGATGAAGCTGGCCGAGCGTTTCGGCCTGCCGCTGCTGACCTTCATCGATACCCCCGGCGCCTATCCGGGCATCGGCGCCGAGGAGCGCGGGCAATCGGAAGCGATCGCGCGCAACCTGCTGGAAATGGCCGAACTGAAGATTCCGGTGATCTGCACCGTGATCGGCGAAGGCGGCTCCGGAGGCGCGCTGGCGATCGGCGTCGGCGACCGCACGCTGATGCTGGAATACAGCACCTATTCGGTGATCTCGCCGGAGGGCTGCGCCTCGATCCTGTGGAAATCCGCGGACAAGGCCAAGGACGCGGCCGAGCAACTGGGCCTGACCGCCAAGCGCCTGCACGGGCTGGGCCTGATCGACAAGGTCGTGCGCGAGCCGATCGGCGGCGCGCACCGCAATCCCAAGCAGACCGCCACGCGGTTGAAGGCCGTACTCCTCAACGAGCTCGACGCGCTGCAGGCGTTGCCGCTGCCGGAACTGCTGGAGCGTCGCTACCAGCGCCTGCGCGGCTACGGCGCGTACGAGGCGCTCTGAGCATGGGCAGCAGGATGTATGCGATCGGCTGGGCCGTGGTCGGCGCCGCGTTCGTGATCGGCGCGGTCGCGCTCAACGAGGTCAACCTGATCTTCGCGCTGATGTCGCTGAGCCTGAGCGCCGCGTGCTTCGCGCTGGCCGGCGCCTGCCTGCTCAGGCCCAAGGCCGCACCCGACCAGACCGAAGCGGCCGAGCGCGAGCGCCTGCCGCGCCATCGGCGCAACTGGCGCCCGTAGCGGCGCTGCGGCGCCCAATCGGACGACGCGAGCCCAGCGCGTCGGCGTGGCACCATCACCGAATGCCGCCAGACCCCATCGACGCCATCGCAGCCGCACTGAGCGCCCTGCCGCAGCAAGCGCTTTGCGTGGGGTTCAGCGGCGGCATCGATTCGAGCGTATTGCTGCATGCCTTGGCGACCATGCCTGCGGCGCGCGCGCAGGGCTTGCGCGCCTGGCATGTGCATCACGGCCTGCATGCGCATGCCGACGACTGGGCCGAGCATTGCCGCGCGATCTGCGAAGGCCTCGAAGTGCCGCTGCGGATCTCGCACGTTTCGGTGAGCCGCGCTGGAGAAGGCCTAGAGGCCGCGGCGCGCAAGGCCCGGCGCGATGCATTTGCACGCGATCTGGGCGGGGACGAAGTGCTCACCCTCGCCCACCATCTCGATGACCAGGCCGAGACCTTCCTGCTACGTGCGTTGCGCGCGTCCGGGCCGGACGGGCTGGCGGCCATGCAGCCGTGGCGACGCTTTGCCCGCGGGTGGCTGTGGCGGCCGCTGCTGGGGATCCCGCGCGATGCGCTGCTCGCCTATGCGCAGCGGCACGGCCTGCACTGGATCGACGACCCCGGCAATGCCGATACCGGTTTCGACCGCAACTTCCTGCGCCACCGCGTGATGCCGTTGCTGCGCGAGCGCTGGCCACAGGCCGGTGCCGCATGGGCTCGCAGTGCGGCCCTGTGCGGCGAGGGTGCCGACCTGCTCGCGGCCGAGGATGCGGCGGCGCTGGCCAGCGCGCGCGGGGACGATCCGCGGGTGCTCGGTGTCGACGTGCTGTCCGGCCTGCCGGCGGCACGACGCGCAAGGGTGCTGCGTCGCTGGATCGAGGAGCTCGGGCTACCGCCCTTGCCCGCGGCAGGCAGCGCCCGCATCGAGTCCGACCTGCTCGTTGCCCGAGCCGATGCCGACGCCGCATTCGCCTGGAGCGGCGCGGTGATCCGGCGCTGGCGCGGGCTGCTGCATGCGGACCTGGTGCGAGGACCGCTGCCGGCGGAGTTCGAGGTGGCGTGGGATGGGCGGGAGCCGCTGCGCTTGCCGACCGGGGATGTCCTCTGGCTGGAGAAAAACACTGTAGGGGCGGCTTCAGCCGCGAATAAACCGGCGGCTGCGTCGCATCTGGCTTTCGCGGCTGAAGCCGCTCCTACGAACAACCGCAGCCTTGCTTTCGACCCGCCGCTGCGCGTGCATGAGCGGCGAGGTGGCGAGCGCATCCAGCTGGCTGGCCGCACCCATTCGCACGCGCTAAAGAAGCTGCTGCAGGAGCGTGAGGTGCCGCCTTGGCAGCGCGAGCGGCTGCCGCTGCTGTCCTCGGCCGATGGCGAGCTGCTGGCGGCCGGGGACGTGGTCTGCTCGGGGGCCTTCGACGACTGGCTACGGGCACACGACGCGCGCCTGCTCTGGACGCAGCCCCTGTAGGAGCGGCTTCAGCCGCGAACCGCAATCGTCCGTTGATGCCAAGTCCCGACCGCCACGAACCCCGCCACGGCGCCTGCATTCCGCGCGAACGGCTCCAAGAGCTCGCGGCTGAAGCCGCTCCTGCAAGAACGAATCGCTCTGACCTCTGTAGGAGCGCCCCATGGGCGCGATGCTTTTCAGGCAGGCGACGCAGTGAATGGATTGCACGGTCGCGCCTATGAGGCGCTCCTACAGGGGCACGACCTGTGCAGCTGCATGGCTTAAACTCTCCAGATGCCTCGCAAACCTGCCACCGAAACCACCCCCGTTGCCGATTTCGAGCAGTCCCTGGACGCGCTCGAGCAGCTGGTCGAGAAGATGGAGCATGGCGAGATGAGTCTGGAGGACTCGCTCGCCGCCTACGAGCGCGGCGTCGGGCTGTATCGCCGTTGCCAGACCGCGCTGGAACAGGCCGAACTGCGCGTACGGCTGCTCAGCGACCCGCAGGACCCGGCCGGCGCAGAGCCCTTCCTGCCGCCCGGCTCGCCTGCGTCCGATGCCTGATACGCGCCTGGCCGGCTGGCGCGCGCGCGCCGACGCCGCGCTGGCACATGCCCTGCCCGACCCGGCGAGCGCGCCGACCCGCCTGCACGCGGCGATGCAACATGCGGTGCTGGGCGGTGGCAAGCGCATGCGGCCGCTGCTGGTCTACGCCGCCGGTGCATTGTTCGAGGCCGACGAGGACATCCTCGATGCACCGGCGGTCGCGGTCGAGCTGATCCACGCCTATTCGTTGGTGCACGACGACCTGCCGGCGATGGACGATGACCCCCTGCGCCGCGGCCGGCCGACCGTGCACGTCGCCTATGACGAGGCCACCGCGATCCTCGCCGGCGACGCGCTGCAGTCGCTCGCATTCTCGGCGCTGGCTCGCAGCCAGGCCGCGCCGGCCATCGCCGTCGAACTGATCGACACGCTTGCCGGCGCCGCCGGCGCGGCGGGCATGTGCGGTGGCCAGGCGCTGGACATCGAGGCGACCGGCACGCCCGCCGCGCTGACCGTCGCCGAGCTCGAGCGCCTGCACGCACTGAAGACCGGCGCGCTGATCCGGGCCGCGGTGCGCATGGGTGCGCTGTGCGGCGGCGCGACGACAGCGCAGCTCGCGCAGTTGGACCGCTACGCCGATGCGCTGGGGCTGGCATTCCAGGTCCGCGACGACATCCTGGATGTCGAAGGCGACAGCGCCACGCTGGGCAAGACAGCCGGCAAGGACGCGGCGCAGGACAAGGCGACCTTCCCGGGACTGCTGGGAATGCAGGCGTCGCGCGAGCGGTTGGAAGCACTAAGCAGCGCTATGGCCGAGGCGTTGGCGCCGTTCGACGAGCGCGGCGATGCGTTGGCGGCGTTGGGGCGGATGGCGGCGGAGCGGGATCGATAGGACGCGATGGCGGGTTGAAAACCCGTCCTGCGTTTCTGGCGTAGAGCCGAGCTTGCTCGGCTGCATTTCCCCGCGCCGACCCGGCGCAGCCGAGCAAGCTCGGCTCTACGAAAAACGCCCGCGGATGCGGGCGTTTTCCGGTAACGAAAGCCCGTGCGCTACTTGATCAGGCGCAGGGTCAGTGGGTAGCGGTACGCCACACCTTCGTTGGCCTTGATCGCGGCGATGATGGTGAACACCAGCCAGGTGATGCCGACGACGACAGCCACCGGGATCGCGATCACCAGGCCGATGCCCAGGGTCACCACCGACAGGATCAGCAGCGCTAGGAAGACCAGCGCCACGGTGATGTTGAAGTTCAATGCTTCCTTGCCCTGGTCATCGACGAAACGCATCGAATCCTTCTTGACCAGCCAGATGATCAGCGGCCCGATGAAGCAGCCGATGCTGAAGGCCCAGCCGCCGGTCAGGATGCCGCCGACCAGCGCCGAGAGGTGCGCGAACATCGCCCATTGCCGCTCGTCCGCGGGAACGCCGGTTGCGGTCGCTTCGATTGCCGGTTCATTGTCTTGCTCGTTCATCGCGAATCCCTCCAGGTCAGTGCGGCCACTGTCGGCGCACATGCGTGGCAGGTCAAGCGCCAGAGGTCACCGCGCCCGGCCCCGAGGCTCCGGGCGGAGCCGCCTCAACCTTCGCCGGCGACCGTCATGCGGCCGACCAGGATCGATCCGGTACGGACGTGCGAACGCGTATCGATGTCGCTGCCGACCGCCTCGATCGCGGCAAACATCGACTTGAGATTGCCGGCGATGGTGATGCCGTCGACCGGATGCTGGATGCGCCCGTCATCGACCCAGAACCCGGCGGCGCCGCGCGAGTAGTCGCCGGTGATGGTGTTGACGCCCTGCCCCATCAGTTCGGTGACCAGCAGCCCGCGGCCCATGCCGCGCAGCATCGCCTCGAAATCGCCGGCGTTGGAGCCGATGCTGAGGTTGTGCACGCCTCCGGCGTTGCCGGTGCTCTGCAGGCCCAGCCTGCGGGCCGAGTAGCTGCTCAGCAGGTAGCGCTGCAATACGCCGGCGCTGACCAGCGGCGACTCGCGCGTGGCTACGCCCTCGGCATCGAAGGACGCCGAGCGGAAGCCGCGCGGCAGGAAGGGTTGCTCCTGCAGCGAGAACCACTCCGGAAACAACCGGGTGCCGACGCTGTCGACCAGGAAGCTCGCGCGCCGGTACACCGCCCCGCCCGACACCGCGCCGAGCAGGTGTCCGATCAGCGAGCGTGCGACCTCCGCGGCGAACAGCACCGGGTAGCTTCCGGTGGCGATCTGCCGCGGCGCCAGCCGCGACACCGCACGCTCGGCGGCCTTGCGCCCGATCGCCGCCGCGCCCTGCAACTCGTCGGCGGCCAGCGCGATGCTGTACCAGCCGTCGCGTTGCATGCCCTCGCCGCGACCCGCGATCAGGGCGCAGCCGAGGCTGTGCTGGGTGCTGCGCTCACGGCCGATGAAACCGTGTGAATTGGCGTACACCCCGACGCTGCTGCCACTGCCGACCGAGGCGCCATCGGAGTTCTCGATCAGCGCATCGGTCTCGCGTCCGGCCTGCTCGCAGGCCAGGGCGAGGTCGATCGCGTGGTCGGCCTCCAGCGCCCAAGGGTGCCAGCTGTCGAACTCGCGCAGGTCGGTCGCCATCAGCCCGGCATCGGCCAGGCCGGATGCCGGGTCGTGCTCGGTGTGACGGGCGATCGCGCAGGCCTGCTCGACCGTCGCCTCCAGGCTGTCCTCGCGCAGGTCGGCGGTACTGGCGCTGCCCTTGCGCTGGCCGAAGTAGACGGTGACCGAGATGCCGCGGTCGCGGCTGGACTCGACCGTCTCGACCTCGCCCATGCGGACGTTGACGTTGAGCCCGGTCTCCTCCGAGCACGACACCTCGGCCTGGTCGGCGCCGCGGCCGCGGGCGCTGGCGAGCAGGCGCTGCGAGAGCTCGGCCAGCGCATCCAGGCGGGCCTCGCTGTCGACGTGGGTGGGCGCGTGGCCGGGCGTGCTGGCCGGGGCGGAAGCGGAGGTGGACTGGTTCAATGGCTTATCCTTGCGTACGTAGTGCCGGGCTTGCCCGGCAACCTTTCACGACTGTGCCGAGCAGGCCCGGCACGACGGAACGGCGGTGCATGATGCGTGGCATAGACGAGGAAACCGGCGAATACCGGGGCGAGAGCCGCAGCCACAACCGGCGCGAGGCCCTGGAGGTGCTGGCGCTGGGCGAGCAACTGGTCGCGCTGACCGAGGCCCAGCTGGCGAAGCTGCCGGTGCCCGAGGCGCTGTTGCCGCACATCCACGATGCCCGCCGCATCAGCTCGCACATCGCCCGCAAACGGCAACTGGCGTTCCTGGCCAAGCAGTTGCGGCGCGAGGACGACGAGACCCTGAACGCGATCCGCGACGCGCTCGACGACAAGGGCGAGACCGCGCGGCGCGAGGCGGCGGCGTTGCACCGGGTCGAAGCCTGGCGCGACCGGCTGCTGGCCGAGGGCGACGTGGCCCTCGCCGAGCTGCTGGACCAGCATCCTGAAGCCGACCGCCAGGGCCTGCGCCAGCTGGTGCGCAATGCGCTGGAGGAGCGCAAGCGCAACAAGCCGCCGCGGGCGTATCGGGAGTTGTTCCGGGAGTTGCGGGGGTTGATGCTGGACGGCGAGGCGGCCGACGACAGCGATACCGCCCTTTAGCTCCCTCTCCCCTCGGGAGAGGGCTGGGGTGAGGGTCCGGCGGAGCGGTGAAGCCGCGAATCGCTGCGGAAGTACCGCGTTCGCGTTGTCGCACAGAAGCTGACAACTGACAGCAGCTGCATCATTGTCGTCGCTTCGCCGAACCCTCATCCGCCCTCCGGGCACCTTCTCCCGAGGGGAGAAGGAAACAGTCAGCGAGCCCCGCGCCACCGCCACACTCACGCCTGCGTCCCGCCCACCGTCAGCCCCTCGATCAGCAGCGACGGCTGGCCGACGCCGA
The DNA here is from genome assembly GCF_046600735.1 of Novilysobacter longmucuonensis. NCBI lineage: Bacteria > Pseudomonadati > Pseudomonadota > Gammaproteobacteria > Lysobacterales > Lysobacteraceae > Novilysobacter > Novilysobacter longmucuonensis. The sequence continues at coordinate 38,346 of NZ_JBJMAW010000016.1, read as the reverse complement.
CCGGCACGCTCTGGCCGTCCTTGCCGCACACACCGACGCCCTCATCCAACGCGAGGTCGTGGCCGATCATGCGGACCTTCTGCATCGTCTCGGGGCCATTGCCGATCAGGGTCGCGCCCTTGACCGGCGCGGTGACCTTGCCGTCCTCGATCAGGTACGCCTCGGTCGCCGAGAACACGTACTTGCCGCTGGTGATGTCGACCTGGCCGCCGCCGAAGTTGACCGCGTACAGGCCCCGCTTGATCGAGCCGATCATTTCCTGCGGGTCGTGCGTGCCGGCGCGCATGTAGGTGTTGGTCATGCGCGGCATCGTCAGGTGCGCGAACGACTCGCGCCGGCCGTTGCCGGTCGGGGCGACCCCCATCAGCCGGGCGTTGAGGGTGTCCTGCATGAAGCCGACCAGCACGCCGTCCTCGATCAGCGTGGTGCACTGGGTCGGGGTGCCCTCGTCGTCTATGTTGAGGGAGCCGCGGCGGCCCGGCAGGGTGCCGTCGTCGACGATGGTGACGCCCGGGGATGCCACGCGCTGGCCCATGCGCCCGGCATAGGTCGAGGTGCCTTTGCGGTTGAAGTCGCCTTCCAGACCGTGGCCGACCGCTTCGTGCAGCAGCACACCGGGCCAGCCGCTGCCGAGCACCACCGGCATCACCCCGGCCGGTGCATCGACCGCTTCGAGGTTCACCAGCGCCTGCCGCAGCGCTTCGCGGGCCCAATGCTCGGGCTTGCCGTCGCCGAGCAGCTCGGCATAGGTGTAGCGGCCGCCGCCGCCGGCGTAGCCACTCTCGCGGCGGCCGTTCTGCTCGACGATCACCCGCACGCTGAAGCGCACCAGCGGCCGCACGTCGGCGGCGAGCACGCCATCGCTGCGCGCGATCAGCACGGTGTCGACGCCGCCCGACAGGCTCACCACCACCTGGTTGACGCGCGGGTCGGCGGCCCGCAGCAACTGGTCGATACGGCGCAGCGCTTCGACTTTTTCCTCGTTGCCGAGCGAATCGACCGGGTCCTCGCTCGGATATAAGGCGTGGCTGTTGCCGCGGATCAGCGACTGCGTGGTTACGGTGGAGCCGTCGCGGGCAATCGCCCGGGCCGACCTGGAGGCGGTCAGCAGGGCCTCGCTGTTGATCTCTTCGGAGTAGGCGAAGCCGGTCTTCTCACCGCTGATCGCGCGCACGCCGACGCCCTGCTCGATCGAGTGCGCGCCGTCCTTGACGATACCGTCCTCAACCGTCCAGCTCTCGCGCCGTGCATGCTGAAAGTACAGATCGCCGAAGTCCACGCCGGGGCCGAGCAGCGTGCCGAAGGTGCGTTCGAGGCCACCGGCATCGAGGCCGGCGGGCAGCAGCAGGCGTGATTCGGCGAGTTGTAGGGTCATGGACAGGTCCGGTCGGTGGGATCTTGCGGGATCTTGCCGGGGACGGCGTGGTCCCGGGCAGAGGTGACACTGCAAACGCGGCGCGGGTGGCCGGCAGCGCCAGAGACTACATGCGGCCCCGCGAAGGCACCTTCAACCAGCCGGCTCCGGCGCCGCGGCCGACACCCGGGTCTGTTCACGGGTGACCACCTCGACCTTCGGCTCCTTCCACGGTCCGGTGACCTTGTAGGTCCTGGCCACGATCTGCCCCAACGGCTTCTCCAGCACCGCGTTGGCGGCCGCGCCCAGCGCCGCGCCGACCGGGCCGCCGGCGATCGCGCCGACCGCTGTCAGCAGGTTGCCGGCCTTGACCCGCACCTCGACGGTCTGGTCGTAAGTCTGCTCGCGCAGGTCGGCGCTGCCGCGGATGTCGATCGCCGCAGCCGGCCCGTCCATCACCAGGTCCTCACTGCGCGCGGTGCCTCCGGCGAACCGCACGGTGCCGTCGATCCGGTTGAAGGCGAACCCCTTCGAGAAGAAGTCACCGAAATCCAGGCTCAGCCGGCGCGGCAGCTCGGCGATGCTCAGCAGGCCGAGCACGCGCCCGGCGCCGGGTTCGACTTCGAGCAGGCGGCCTTCGCGCGCCGCCAGCGTCAGGCTGCCGTCCAGCGAATCCAGCCCGAACGCCGCCGGGCTGCCGGGCCAGGCCGCGTCGAAGGCGAGCTTGCCGTGGCCGCCGCCAAGGCGGTCGGCAAATCCGAGACCGGTCAGCAGCGCACCGAGGTCTTCGCTGTCCACCGCGACGTTCATGTGCGTGCGTGCCGCCGGGCCCTGCCCGCTCCATTCGCCGGTCAGATCGATCGCCTGCTTGTCCGAGCGCGTCTGCAGTTGTTCGATGCGCATTCCGTCGGCGCTGGGACGGCTGCGCAGGCTCGCCTTGCCGAAGCGCGCCTCGCCGACGCGCAGATCCCCGACGACGAGGTCCAGCGCCGGAATGCGCGCAGGGTGGAGCCCGCTGGCGCCTGAGTTTGCGCGAGGCGGATCGGCCAGCGTCGACATCGCGGTCGCGGGCGAGGCTGCATCTGGTTGAGAAGCGGATTGTGAAGTGAGTTGGGAGGCTTGCTGTGGCGCGGCATCGGACCCGGCAGCGGGCGTGGCATCGGTCTGTAGCGGAGCCGTCGCGGCGGCGCTACGCCAGTGTGCCCGCTCGAATTCGCCATCGATCGCCGGGGGCTCGCCGCTGGCGCGATCGCCCGTGGTGATCCGCATCGCCCCCTGCAGCGCCGCGCCGGTGGTGTGCAGCGTGATCGCGCCCTGCGCCGCCGGCGCCGCCGGCGCCGCCGGCGCCGCCACCAACCGGGTGTCAGGGAACACGCCGCCGAGCAGGTGCAGCCGCTGTGCGCGGACATCGATCTGCTGCAACGGCAGCTGCGAGGCGGACGCGCCGGCATCGCCGACGCCGCGGTCGTCGTCCTGTCCAGCACCACGCGCCAGCGCGACCCACTCCATCGCGTCCAGGTCGGCCGCCGTGCCGGTCGCGACCAGGCCGGCCGGTGGTGCCGCGGTGCCGACGCTGCCCGCGCCCAGCACCACGCGCACCCCGGTGGGCCCATTGTCGGTGCGGGCGCGCAACGCCATGCGTTCGCCCAGCCCGACCAGGATGTCGCCGCTGCCCAGCGGCAGCGGTGCCTCCACGGTGGCCGCCAGCGCCTCACCAGCGGGCTTGCGCAGCGGCGCCGGCAGCGCCAATCCGGTGCCGACCAGGTCCGAGCGCAACCGCAGCCGCGCGGCCGGCCAGCCGCGCGGGCGCGAGGCGTGCACGGCCACGGCAATGTTCCAGGCCGAGCGTCCGTCCAGGTGCGGCTGGAGCCAGGCCAGTTGCGGGGCGCGCTCGAGCAGTCGGTCGGCCGCCAGCTCGACGTCCAGCTCGGCCTCGAAGGCCTGCCCCGGCACCTCCACGTAGTCCTTGCCGGCGCGCAGCGACAAGCGGCCCGGTGCACCTTCGTGGCGCACCCGGAGCTGTTCGGCGCGGAAGCCGGTGCGCGAGTATTCGGCGCGGCCGCTGACCCGGTCGAAGCCGAGCTGCCAGCGCGCGTCGGCCAGTTCGGCATTGGCGAGCTCGATGGTGCCGGCGACGTGCGGTCGACTGCCGCGCCGCAGCGGCAGGACCAGCCCGAAGCCCAGCGCCGCCGCGCCGCGCGCGCTCAGGTTGTCGAGCGTGTCGGCATGGCTCGCATGCAGCGGACTATCGCGCAGCAGCGACAGCAACTTGGAGGCGTCGCCGCTGCCCCGCGCCTGCACGCGCAGGCGGCCACCACGGTAGGCGTCGATCCCGGCGCGCAACGACCCGATGTCGATGCCAGCCAGCGCGCCGGTGCCGGCGAGCTCGAACCCGTCGCCGACAAACCGCACATCCGTCTCGACAGCCTCGGCGGCGGGCCACTCCGGATGGAATTTCAACTCGCCCTGGCTGATATGCGCGCTCGCTTCGAACCGGCCCTCGCCGGCGCTGAACGGCCAGTGGTCCAGATCGCCGGAGACCAGCGCACGCCCGTCCTGCAGGCTACCGCCGAGCAGCGCCGCATCGAGCCACGCCACCACCGATTCGGACATGCGGTGGCGCACCAGGAAATCCCTGGCGAGCGGCAACTGGAACTCGTCGAACTGGGCCGCCAGCTCCAGCCACGGGCGCGTACCGTCGCCCTGCCACCACAGGCTGCCGCGGGCCACCAGGCCAAGCACGCCGTCGTCGGTGCCGTCGTTGCCGAGGCCTCCCGCGTCTGCAGCCTCGATGCGCAATCCGGACGTGCCGACGCGCCAGCCACCGCCCTCGCGCCAGCCGCTCACGTCGCCGGCCAGGCGCACGCTGCGCGCGGCGCCGAACCCGCCGGGCCAGTCCAGGCGCAGCGGCGAGGCCGGGTCCAGCCGCAGGCTGAAGCCGTCCGCATCGCTGTCCAGTGCGCCAGCCAGCCCCTGCACCCCGGCGGCGTCGCCCACCGCGTCGAAGCCCAGGCCCGAGATGCGCGCGCTGGCGTGCATCGGACCGCCATGCTCGCTGTGGATCTCGACCTCGTGCATGGTCGCCTGCGGCTGGGTGGCTTGCAGCCAGCGCCGCCATGCCGGTGGCACGCGATCGCTCAAGGACGCCACCGCCAGCAGCGGCGCCACGTCGATCCGCTCGGCGCGCAAGGTATGACGCCGTCCGCCGGTCAGGACCAGCCCGTCGAGCGTCTGCAGGTGCCCGGCGGCGCGCACGCGCAACACCGGTGCATCCAGGCGCCAGCCGCCCGCGCCCAAGGCCCAGTGCGCACGCCCTTCGACCCGGCCGAGTTGCGCCTGGGTGGCCGCCCTGCCGTCTTCGGGGGTGGCAGTGCCGTGCAGGCCGACATCGTCTAGCGCAGCCTCCACGGTGACCCGCGCCAGCCGGTAACCGTGCAGTTCGGCCCAGGCTTCGGCGCGGCCCCGACCGGAGCCCACCGCGACGCCGGCCACCCGCAGCAGCGGCGACCACGCGGACAGGTCGGCGCGCCGGGCGCCGCCGTAGGCGCGGCCGTCGCCGCTGGCGCGGTCGAGCTCGAGCACCGCGTCCAGCGGCATCGCATCGAGCTGCGGCCACGCCCGCACCCCGGCCAGCACGCGCTCACCATCGACCCGCACACGCAGGTCGATCCGCGGGATGCGCGCATCGATTCCCAGCGAAGGCGCGATCACCGCCAGCTTTCCATCGATCACCTGCAGCTCGCCGAGTCCTTCCAGCGCCTCCAGCGGGTCCTCGCCGGACTGCTGCTGCCCCGGCAGGCCGCGCACCTGCCAGCGGCCGTCGGGCGCGCGCTCCAGGGTCAGGTCGAGCCCGCGCAGCCGCAGCTCCGAAAACGCCCGGCCCGGCAGCAGCCCGGCGTAGACCGACACCAGCATCTCGGCATCGCCGACGGTGAACGCCCCGGCGCCATCACCGATGCGCAGGTTGTCGAGCTGCAGCAGCGGCCCGCGCCGGGTCCACTGGGTATCGACCCGGTCGAACGCGACCGTGCGCCCGGCGCGCTCGCTGAGCCACCCGGCGATCTGCCCGGGGTTGCGCTCGGCCAGCGGCAACAACTGGCTGGCGATGCCCAGCAGCACCGCGACCAGCACCACCGCGATCGCGATGGTGTAGCCGAGGCCACGGCGGGCCAGACGCAGGCGGCGGCGCAGGGGGGTGGGCATCAGCTCGGGGCGCTCGGCGTCGGCGGCGGCGGGACTCGGGACCCGGGGCTCGGGACTCGGGAACAGCGGTCACGCCGCGACCGTGCGACTACGACAGGCGTCGCGGCTTTTGCTTTCGCAGTTGTTCTTGACTTCCCCGAGTCCCGGCTCGACCGAATCCCGAGTCCCCAGTCCCGAGCCCCGGCGCTATAGAAGAACGACATCGAACTGCTCCTGCGCATACTGCTCGTCGGCCTGGAACCGGATCGACTTGGCGAGGAACTCCTCCAACTCCGCCACCGCCGCCGACTCTTCCTCGGTGATGCGCGCGACCACCTTGGGCGAGGCGATCACCAGCATGCGCTGGGCGTCGAACTGGCGGACCTGACGGACGATGTCGCGGAAGATTTCGTAGGTGACCGTGTCGGGGGTTTTCAACATGCCGCGGCCGCCGCACTCGTGGCAGGGCTCGCTCAGTTGCCGTTCGAGACTTTCGGTAGTGCGCTTGCGGGTCATCTCGACCAGCCCCAGCGGCGAGAAGTCGTAGACGGTGGTCTTGGCATGATCGCGGGCCAGCGCCTTCTCGAGCTGGCGCAGCACCTGGCGCTTGTGTTCGGCGTCGGTCATGTCGATGAAATCGATAATGATGATGCCGCCCAGGTTGCGCAGCCGCAGTTGCCGCGCGACCGATTGCGCCGCCTCCAGGTTGGTGCGGTAGACGGTCTCCTCCAGGTTGCGCTGGCCGAGGAACGAGCCGGTGTTGATGTCGACCGTGGTCATCGCCTCGGTCTGGTCGATCACCAGATACCCCCCGGACTTGAGCGGCACCTGCTTGGAGAGCGCACGCTGGATCTCGTCCTCGACGCCGTAGAGGTCGAAGATCGGCCGCGCGCCGGCGTAGTGCTCGATCTTCTCATCGAGCCCGGGCATGTACTGCGCGGCGAATACCCGCAAACGCTCGCAGGTCTCGCGCGAGTCGACCTTGACCTTCTCCACGTCGCGCCGCATCAGGTCGCGCACCGCGCGCAGCGGCAGGGTCAGGTCCTCGTAGACGCACTCGCCGACCCGGGCGCCCTGCGCCTTCTCGGCGATCAGCGCCCACACCCGACCCAGGTAGCCGATGTCCTCGGCGAGCGCCTCCTCGGGCTGGCTTTCGGCGTTGGTCCGCACGATGTAGCCGTGTCGGTCGCCGTCGGGCGGCTCGCCCGGTATCGCTGGCTCGGCGCCGGACGGCGTGCTCGTCGACGGCATGCTGTTCGACAGCGTGCCGTTCGACAGCAGGGTGACGTGCGACTTCAGGCGCAGGCGCTCGGCCTCGTCCTCGATCCGCGCCGACACGCCGACCACCCGGGTGCGCGGCAGCAGCACCAGATAACGCGAGGGAATGCTGAGCTGGGTGGTCAGGCGCGCGCCCTTGCTGCCGATCGGGTCCTTGACCACCTGCACGATGATTTCCTGGCCGTCGCGCAGCAGCTCGGCGATCGGCCGGGTCGGGGTCGGTGGCAGCGGCGCCTCGTCGGCTTCGCCATTGCCGACCGGGGCCGGCTTGACGATGTCGGCCGCGTGCAGGAACGCCGCGCGATCCAGCCCGATATCGACGAACGCCGCCTGCATGCCCGGCATCACCCGCTGCACCCGGCCCTTGTAGATGTTGCCGACCACCCCGCGCGCGCCGCCGCGCTCGATGTGCAGCTCCTGCAGCATGCCGTTCTCCACCACCGCCACGCGGGTTTCGCGCGGGGTGACGTTGACCAGGATCTCTTCCGTCATATCGGAGCCCCGCTGCCCGGCGCGACTACCGGGCATGCGCATGCGTGGGCTTGCGACTCGTGCGCGGCACCTACTCCCCCTCTCCCGCTCGCGGGGTAAAGACGCACGGCTTGCGCGCCATTGGCGCGCGTGCGGCTGAACGCCCGCGCCGCTGGCGCGGGCTGGGGCGCGGAGCGGGGCCGGGGTGAGGGCACGCGAAAGCCGGACCGCGACCAAACCCTGAGCATTTGCTCAACCAAGGCAACGGCTCCTGACACAGATCGACACGGAAAGACACGGATAAAGCATGTATTTGATAGTGCTCTATCCGTGTTCATCAGATTTGATCTGTGTCAAAAGCTTTGGCGATCGGCCCCAGGCCAAATTCGCCCAGCAGCCGGGCAGTCTGGTGCAGTGGCAGGCCCATCACGCCGGAATAGCTGCCGTCGAGCCGGGTCACGAACACCTCCGCACCGCCCTGGATCGCATACCCGCCGGCCTTGCCGAACGGCTCGCCGCTGGCGACGTATGTCGCGATCTGCGCCTCACCGAGTTCGGCGAACGTCACCTCGGAGACCGACACCGCCTGCGACTCGCGCGAGGACGACACCAGCGACACCGCCGAGATTACCCGGTGGGTGCGCCCCGACAAGCGGCGCAGCATCGCGGTGGCACCGTCGGCATCGCGGGGCTTGCCGAGCACCTGCTCGACGCCATCGGCGTCATCGAGCACCACTTCGGTATCCGAACCCAGCACCAGCGCCGACCTGTCGCCCACGACCTGTGCCAGACCGGCGACCGCCTTCTCGCGCGCGACACGGCGCACGTACACCTCGGCCGGCTCGCCGGGCTGTCGGTGTTCGGGGAGGTCCAGATCGATGGCGCCGAATTCGAGACCGAGACGGGCCAGGAGTTCGCGGCGGCGGGGGGATTTCGAGGCGAGATAGAGCATCGCGGCAAGGATAACCCGCGATGGCTGAGCGCCAGCCCCCAAGAACCCGTGAAAACCGCGCCAAACGTGGCCGATCACGACCTGGCTCACGAATCGTTCACCGGATCGGCAGGCACGCGAGTCTGTCACCCGGCCAAGACACTTGGTCGGTCAACCTCGAGTCCGTGTCCGCACCGGGAGATCCAGCATGACTGCCCGCGACAAAACCGCGCCGCCGGCGCCCGACCCGGAGCCGGAGCACAACCCCGGCTATGCCGAAGCCGAGCCGCGCGACCGCGACGATGCCCAGCAGCCGGAGCCACGCCGGCGGCCCAATCCCGACGCCGGCGGCATCGACCGGGAACCGGAGGACGACACCGATCCCGCCTCGCACCGGTCGTAGAGCGGAGCTTGCTCCGCTGCGAGATGCCCGGCCAAGAGCAGCCGAGCAAGTTCGGCTCTACGCATGCCGCCACGGATGGCGCCATTGCGGGCATGGCCCGCTCCTACATCTGGACGCTCGACGTCTACGCGCGGTGGTAGGGATGGTTCGCCAGCAACGCCGCGGCGCGGTAGAGCTGCTCGGCGGCCACCAGCCGCACCAGCATGTGCGGCAGGGTCAGCGGACCCAGCGACCAGGACTCCTCGGCACGCGTGAGCACCTCCTGCGCATGCCCTTCGGGGCCGCCGATCAGGAACGCCAGGTCGCGCCCCTGGCCACGCCAGTGCTCCAGCCGTTGCGCCAGTTCCTCCGAGGACCATCTGCGCCCGCCCCCGTCCAGTGCGACCACCCAAGCCTGCTTCGGTATCGCCGCCAGCACCCGGGCGCCCTCGTCCTGCATCGCCCGCGCCGCGTCGCGGCCCTTGCCGCGCACGCCGGGCTCGACTTCCACCAGGTCCAGCGGCAACCAGTGCGAGAGCCGCTTGCGGTATTCGCCAAAGCCCTCGGCGACCCAGCGCGGCGCGCGTTCGCCCACGGCGATCAGTTTCGCTTTCATCAACCCGATGGTAACGCCCGCCCAGAAAGAAGGCGCCCGTAGGCGCCTTCTCTATATCCGCAGATCTCCGAAACGACTACCGATAGTCGCTGCCGGCATCGTCCTGGTCGTCCTCGAGCGCGTCCTCATCCTCCGGCGGCTCGTCGCCGACCGTCCACAGCCGCTCCAGCGCATAGAACTCGCGCACCCGCGGCAGCATCACGTGGACCACCACGTCGCCCAGGTCGACCAGCACCCATTCGGCTTCGCGCTCGCCTTCCACGCCCAGCGGCATGACGTCGAGGTTCTTGGCGAACTTGATCACCTCGTCGGCGATCGACTTGACGTGGCGGGTCGAGGTGCCGGAGACAACGACCATGTAGTCGGTGACGCTGCTCTTGCCGCGCACGTCGATCTCGACGATATCCTTGGCTTTCAGTTCCCCGATCGCGTCATGCACGGTCTTCAGCAACGCATCGATCGGCGGCGGGGGATTGGGTAGACGGGTCTTGATGACGTGGGCTTGGCTGGACAAAACGGAATCGACTCTGGGGGAGTTGGGGGTGTTGAAGGCCTGGACCTTCCGACGCGGAAACCTGGGGTGAATCCCGGGATGAATGCTGAGCGTGATTATAGCGAAGCCGGTGGCGAGCCCGGGTCGTCGGGCAATTCCGCCACGCCATCGTCCTCCGGCGTGCGATACAGCTCGTGACGATCGATGTAGCTGGCCACCGCGGCCGGCACCAGTTCGCGCCAGCCCGCATCACCGCTGGCGATGCGCTGGCGCACGGCGGTTGCCGACTGCGCCTGCAGCGGCTGGTGCAGGCGCAGCAGGCGGCCTGCCGGCGCTGCGTGCAGCCCGGCGGCTGAATCGCAGCGGCGCCCGTGGATGGCCGCGGCCAGGGGTTCGGGCAGGTCCTGCTCCAGCGAAGCGCCGGGGCGGTCGGCCACCACGAAGTGCGCCAGTTCGAACAGCGCCTGCCAGCAATGCCACTGCGGCAAGCCGAGAAAACTGTCGGCGCCCAGCAGCAGCGCGAGCGGCTGCGCCTCGCCGGTCTCGCTGCGTATCTCGCGCAAGGTCTCCACCGAGTACGAGCGGCCCGCGCGCCGCAGTTCGCGGCGGTCGACCTTGAGCCGCGGCTCCCCCGCGACCGCAAGGTCCAGCATGCGCGCGCGATGCACCGCGGCCGCCCCGGGCGCGGGCCGGTGCGGCGGGTCGGCGGCGGGCATCAGTCGGACCTCGGCGTCGAGCGCATCGCGCGCCGCCCGCGCGATGCCGAGGTGGCCCTCGTGCACCGGATCGAAGGTGCCGCCCTGGAATACCAGCAGGTCCATTCGCCTTCGCATCCCTCAGCGCGGGGCTGCCAGCGTGCCGGCGAGCAGGCGCGCGGCGCGCGGCTCGGCCAGCGCCAGCAGCAGCCGTTCGAGGGCACGCCAGGGATCGCCGGCCTCGCGCCCCTTGGCCATCCGATCGACGCGCCCGACCTGGGCCACGAACAGGTCCCAGCGCCGCGGATCGTGCTCGTGCCGCTGCAGCGCGCGGCGGTACATCGGCTGTTTGGAGTCCCAGATGCGCTGCGCCTTGAACCCGGCCGACAGATTGCCGCCGCGTGCCTGGATGCGCGCCAGCGCGGCGCCGCGCTGCAGTTCCATCGTCACCATGCCCAGCAGCGCCGGCACCGCCTCGCCCTCGGCGCGCAGGCCGGCCAGCATGCGCGAGACCTGCCCGGCCTGGCCGTTCATCGCCGCATCGATCACCCGGAACACGTCGAAGCGCGCGGCATCGGCGACCAGCGCATCGATGCGGTCGGCATCGAGCACCCGGTCATCGCGGCTGCCGTTCGCGGGAGTGTCGGTTCCGGAGCCGTGCTCACCGCCACCGCCGGACAGCAGCGCGAGCTTGTCGATCTCCTGCGCGGCCGCCAGCAAATTGCCCTCGACCCGATCGGCCAGGCGCTGCACCCCGCTGCGATCGGCCCGCAGGCCATGCCCGCGCAGGCGGCGCTCGATCCAGTCGGGCAGTTCGTGCGGCTTGATCGCCCAGGCCACCGCGACATGGCCGATGCGCCCGATCGCCTCGCTCCACTTGCCACCATGCTGCTTGAGGCTCCATTCGCCGGCGGTGATCAGCAGCACCACGTCCGCGGGCGGCTCGTCGCAGAACTCAGTGATCAGCTTTGCGCCGTCCTTGCCGGGCTTGCCGGTCGGCAGGCGCACTTCCAGCAGGCGGCGGCTGGCAAACAGGCTCGGCGCCCGGAAACTCGCCTGCAAGGCGTTCCAGTCGGGCTCGCGCGGGTTGCCTTCGGCCTCGAACACCTCACGCTCGGCGATGCCCTGGTCGCGCGCGGCGGCGCGCACCGCGTCGGCGGCCTCCAGTACGCGCAGGGTCTCGGGGCCAGCAATCAGGTAGGCCGGACGCAGCGGTTCGGAGGCGAGTCGGGTGACCAGCTGCTCCGGCTTGACGTCCATGCTCAGGAATGTGGGACTTGCACAGGGCCGTCGCCGTCGCCGTCCACGGCCGCCTCGTCGGCATGGGCGTCCGATTCGATGTCGGCATCTGCGTCGACCTCGGTGTCTGCATCGGCTTCGACCCCGGCATCCGCGTCCAACGGCGCCGTGGAGCCGGCGGACGCCTGCCCATCCACGAGCAGCTCACCGCGCCGGGCCACCGCATCGATCCGGCGCAGGACCGACGCCGCCATTTCCCGCTGCAGCTCACGCACCAGGATGTCGCGTTCGCCTTCGGCGCCCTGGGACTGGGTCGGCACCGAGATGTAGTCGCGCGAAAGCTCGATGGTCTGGCGCGGCACCAGCATCGAGCCGTCGGCCTTGCGCAACTCGAAGATCACCGCGTAGCGAAGGCTGAACTCCTGCGCGCGGCCGAAGGTGTCGACGCTGATCGGGGTATCGCCCCACTCCTCGGCCAGTACCTCCAGCACCGCCGGGTTTTCCGTCCGCGAGGTGGCCGGCACGGCGCCGGCGCGGGTCAGCGACTGTGCCAGGGAATCGGCCAGCGGGCTGTAGCGGTCGACCGAGACGACCTGCACCGGCCCGAGATCAGGCGGCAGCACCAACGCGTCACGCAGGCTGAAACCGCAGGCCGCAAGCGCCAGCACGAGGGCCAGCGCGAGGGTGCGGGGAACGAGGCGAACAATCATGCGGCGAGCAACCATGCGGGGAGTCTGGAGGAGGGCCGTCAGGCCGGCAAGCGCCGGGTTCAACCGGCGATCACGATGTTCACGATCTTGCCCGGTACCACGATCACCTTGCGCACCGGCTGTTCGCCGATGAACCTGGCCACGTGGGGCTCGGCCAGCGCCAGGCGCTCGGCCTCGGCCTTGCCGACGTTGACCGGCACCTCGATCGTGCCGCGCAACTTGCCGTTGACCTGCACCGCCAGGGTGACCGCATCGCGCACCAGCGCGGCCGGGTCGGCCTGCGGGAACGGCACATCCTCGATCAGCGTCTCCGCATGGCCCAGCGCCTGCCACAACGCATGGCTCACGTGCGGGGTGACCGGATTGAGCAGCAACACCATCGCCTCCAGCGCCTCGTGCCGCAACGCGCGACCGTGGTCGCTCATGTCGTCGAACCTGGAGACATGGTTGAGCAGTTCCATCAGCGCCGCGATCGCGGTGTTGAAGCTGTGGCGGCGGCCGTAGTCGTCGCCGACTTTCTGGATGGTCTCGTGCAGGTACCGGCGCAGGGTCTTCTGCTCGGCGTTGAGGGTGCTTGCGTCGATCACGCCTTCCGCGTGCCCCCATCCGCCTTCGGCACCTTCCCCCGCAAGCGGGGGAAGGGAATTGGACCGGCCTGCGGCCGCACGTCCAATATGGGGATGATCCGGCTGCGACACGTGGGTCAGCACCTCGCGCCAGAACCGGCGCAGGAACCGCGCCATGCCTTCCACGCCGGCCTCGTTCCACTCGAGCGACTGTTCCGGCGGCGCGGCGAACATCGAGAACAACCGCACCGTGTCGACGCCGTACCTGCCGATCATCAGCTGCGGATCGACGCCGTTGTTCTTGGATTTGGACATCTTCTCGGTGCCGCCGATCACCACCGGCTCGCCGTCCGCGACCAGGCTCGCGCCGGTGATGCGGCCGCGCTCGTCGCGCGCGATCTCGACCTCGGCCGGGTTGATCCAGTCCCTGGAGCCGTCGGCGTTGTCGCGGTAGAAAGTCTCGGCGATCACCATGCCCTGGGTCAGCAGGTTGGCCGCCGGCTCGTCGCTGTCGACCAGACCCTGGTCGCGCAGCAGCTTGTGGTAGAAGCGGAAATACAGCAGGTGCAGGATCGCGTGCTCGATGCCGCCGATGTACTGGTCGATCGGCAGCCAGTAGTTGGCGCGCTCATCGACCTGCGTGCTCGCACCCGGCGAGGTGTAGCGCGCCGAATACCAGCTCGATTCCATGAAGGTGTCGAAGGTGTCGGTCTCGCGCTCGGCATCGCCACCGCAGGTCGGACACGTGGTCCTGCGCCAATCGGGATCGGCCTTGAGCGGCGAGCCGGTGCCCATGAACTCGACGTCCTCCGGCAGCAGCACCGGCAACTGGTCTTCCGGCACCGGCACATCGCCGCATTTCGAGCAGATGATCACCGGGATCGGGCAACCCCAATAGCGCTGGCGGCTGACGCCCCAGTCGCGCAGCCGGTAGTTGACCCGGCGCCCGCCACGGCCGTCCGCCTCCAGCCTGGCCGCCAGCGCATCGAACGCCTGCTGGAAGTCCATGCCGTCGTACTCGCCCGAGTTCACCAGCCAGCCGCGTTCGGTATGGGCGCCCTGCTCTTCCACCGCGCGCACGAACTGCTGCACCACCTGCACCGCCGCGCCGGTGTCGTAGACATCGCCCGGGCGTGCTTCGCCCAGCGCTGCACTCATCGCGTCGGCGTGCTGGCCGATGTCGTGCTCCATCTCGCGCAGGGCGTCGCGCACCCCGTCGGGCACGATCACGGTCTTGATCGGCAGCCCGTAGCGGGTGGCGAATTCCCAGTCGCGCTGGTCGTGGCCGGGCACCGCCATCACCGCGCCGGTGCCGTAGTTCATCAGCACGAAGTTGGCGACGTACAGCGGGATTTCCTCGCCGGTGAGCGGATGCACCGCGCGCAGGCCGGCGAACATGCCGCGCTTTTCCTGGGTCTCCAGCTCGGCCTCGCTGACGCCGCCCTGGCGCAGCTCGGCGATGAAGGCGGCAAGCTCTTCATTGTCGCGCGCGGCATGCGCCGCCAGCGGATGCTCGGCGGCAATCGACACGAACGTCGCGCCCATCAACGTGTCGGGGCGGGTGGTGTAGACCGTGACCGAATCGACCGGCTGGCCGTCGCCATCGACCACCTCGAAGCGGATCTCCAGCCCTTCGGAGCGACCGATCCAGTTGCGCTGCATGGTCTTGACCGCATCCGGCCAGCCCGGCAGCGCGTCGAGGCCGTCGAGCAGCTCCTGCGCGTAGGCGGTGATCTTGAGGAACCACTGCGGGATCTCGCGCTTCTCCACAGGTGCACCGGTGCGCCAGCCGCGGCCGTCGATCACCTGCTCGTTGGCCAGCACGGTCTGGTCGACCGGGTCCCAGTTCACCACCGAATTCTTGCGGTACGCCAGGCCCTGCTTCATCAGCCGCACGAACATGCGCTGCTCGTGCACGTAGTAGGACGGCTCGCAGGTGGCGAACTCGCGCGACCAGTCGATCGCATAGCCCATCGCCCGCAACTGCTGCTTCATGTGCGCGATGTTGGCGTAGGTCCACTTGGCCGGCGCGGTCTTGTGCTTGATCGCGGCGTTCTCGGCCGGCAGTCCGAACGCATCCCAGGCCATCGGCTGCAGCACGTTGTGGCCGGTCATCCTCTTGTAGCGGCTGATCACGTCGCTGATCGTGTAGTTGCGCACATGGCCCATGTGCAGCGCGCCGGAGGGATACGGCAGCATCGACAGGCAGAAGTACTTGGGCCTGGGCGAGGACTCGTCGACCTCGAATGCCCGGGTGTCGTCCCAGTAGCGCTGGGCGGCGGCCTCCACGGCGGACGGGTCGAATGCCCGCGGGTCGGCGGCGGTGGGGTCGGTGGCGGCTTCGGAGGACACGGCGTCGGCACTGCGGGAGGGGAACCGGGAAGCCTACCGCAGCGCACAAAAGGCCGCCATGAGGGTGGCGGTTGCCCGGCCTTCCCGCCGACGTAAGCGCGCCCCTGTAGGAGCGACGTGAGTCGCGATAACGCCAGCAATCGAAGCGACGTCATCGCGACCCACGTCGCTCCTACAAAGAAATCGCTCTCTATGCCGCCATCGGTGGAAACCGGCACATCGCGCGCCGCTCGCGGTGTGCTTCAATCGGGCCCTTCGTCCTTGCTGGAAGCCGCCCCATGTCCAAGCCGACCCTGCTCGCCCTGACCGCGTTCGCCGCGGTGCTCGCCAGTCCCGCCGCCCCGGCTGCCGCTGCTGACGGCGGCCCGGTCGCGTTGCAGTGCGGGCAGTTGTTCGACGCGCGCAGCGGCCGGGTGCTCGACGCGCGCACCGTGGTCGTGCGCGAGGGCAAGGTCGCCGAAGTGCGCGAGGGCCTCGTCGCCGTGCCCGGCGCGCAGGTGGTCGACCTGTCCGGCCACACCTGCTCGCCCGGCTGGACCGACCTGCACGTGCACATGGGCAGCCAGTCCAGTCCGCAAAGCTACTCGGAGGGCTTCCGCCTCAGCGACGTCGATTACGCGTTCCGCGCCGCCGATTTCGCCGGCAAGACGCTGCAGGCCGGTTTCACCAGCGTGCGCGATCTCGGCGGCGAGGTCACCCCGCACCTGCGCGATGCGATCAATCAGGGCCTGGTCGAGGGCCCGCGCATCTGGGCCGCCGGCAAGTCGATCGCCACCACCGGTGGCCACGCCGATCCGACCAACGGCCTCAACGACGCGCTCTCGCACTTGATCGGCCCGCCGGGCCCGACCGAGGGCGTGATCAACTCGGTCGCCGACGCGCGCCAGGCCGTGCGCCAGCGCTACAAGGAAGGCAGCGACGTGATCAAGATCACCGCGACCGGCGGCGTGCTGTCGTATGCCAGGTCCGGCGACGCGCCGCAGTTCACCGTCGAGGAGATCGAGTCGGTGGTCGACACCGCGCGCGACTACGGCTACAAGGTCGCCGCGCATGCGCACGGCGAGGAAGGCATGAAGCGCGCGGTGCTCGGCGGCGTCGACACGATCGAGCACGGCACGTACATGAGCGACGAAGTGATGTCGCTGATGAAGGAGCGCGGCACCTGGTACGTGCCGACCATCTATGCCGGCCGCTTCGTCGCTGAAAAGGCGAAGATCGACGGTTACTTCCCCGATGTCGTGCGGCCCAAGGCGGCGCGCATCGGTGCGTTGATCCAGGACACCGCGGCGCGTGCGTTCGATGCCGGGGTCAAGATCGGCTTCGGCACCGACATGGGCGTGGGCCCGCACGGCGACAACGCCCGCGAGTTCCTCTACATGGTCGAGGCCGGCATTCCCGCGGCTACCGCGCTGCAGGCGGCGACCATCCGCGCCGCCGAGGTACTCGGTGTCGACGACCAGGGCGTGGTCGAGGCCGGCAAGCGTGCCGACATCATCGCGATGCCGGGCAATCCGGTGGCCGACATCAATGCGGTGATGGACGTGGATTTCGTGATGAAGGACGGCCAGGTCTACCGGATGCCGGACGCCGAGCGCGAGCCGGCCGGCCCGGACGCGTGAGCTGCGCATGAGCGGCGAGTGGATGGGCTACGTCGCCGCGACGCTGACCACGGTGGCGTTCGTGCCGCAGGCGCTAAAGACCCTGCGCAGCCGCAACACGCGCGATATCTCGCTGAGCATGTACGTGGTGTTCACCGCCGGCATCGGCTTCTGGCTGGGCTACGGCATCTGGCTGGAGTCGTGGCCGATGATCGGCTGCAACAGCGTCACGTTGCTGCTGGCCGGCGCGATCCTCGGGATGAAGCTCCGCTACGGCTGAACGTCGTCGAGCCGCAGTCGTAGGGTGGGCACGCCTTTTGTGCCTTGTGCCCACCCTACGAGGGCAGATCTTCTGTCACCGAGCCACGCCCGCGGCTGACAGCGATATAGGCCAGCAGCCACGCGCCCAATGCGATGCGCTGCGCGATCGGACCCGGCACCAGCACCGGCGGCAACGCGGCCAGCAACAGCACCACGATCGCGCATACCGCCATCAGCATGGCCAGCATGCGCCACGCCGCCACCCGCCCCAGGCCCGCCGCGAGCAGCAGCGCACCGGGCACGAACCCGATCCACCACAGCGTCCAGGCCGTCGCATGGCCGCGACTCTGCGCGCCGTCGAGGTCGCTCGGGTCCAGCGGCAGCAAGCCTTGCGCGGCAAACGCCAGCGCCGACCACACCAACAGCCAGACCCCGACGCCGGCACTGCGCCGCGCCATGTCCGGCAGCCGCGCGCGCAGCGCCACCGCCGTGATCGCCAGCAACACCCCCGGCAGCACGAAACCGAGCAGGTTGAATGCCAGCGCCCGCGGGATGCCGCTGGCGCCGAGCAGCCCGAGCGGATGCTGCGCGTGCAGGTAGCCGTCGAGCATCGCGGCGAAGCCGAGCACGGCGCTGGCGCACAGCAGCGCGCCGATCCAAGCGGCATGGCGCGGGATGGAAAGGGGCGGTCGGTTCATCGCTCAATGCTAGCGTGCCCGGCACCACGCGCGGCGGGTTGCCCCGACCGACGGATGCCCCCATCTTGCGCACACCTGCGACCGACCGGATGTTGAAAACGATGATCTCCGAAACCGCCACGACCCACGTCTTCGACGCGACCACCGACAGCTTCGAGAGCACGGTGCTGCAGAAATCACTGCAGACCCCGGTGCTGGTCGACTTCTGGGCCGAGTGGTGCGGGCCGTGCAAGCAGCTCGGGCCGATCCTGGAAAAGCTCGCCGGCGAGTACCACGGCGCGTTCGAGCTGGCCAAAGTCGACGTCGACAAGGAACCGCAACTGGGCGCGGCCTTCCAGGTGCGCTCGATCCCCACTGTGTTCCTGGTCAAGGACGGGCAACTGCTGGACGGCTTCCCCGGCGTGCTGCCCGAGGGCCAGATCCGCGAGTTCCTGAAGCACCACGGCATCGAGCCGGCCCCGCCGGCCGAGCCCGAAGATGCCGCACCGGCCGAGGCCGCGCCGCTGGATCCACATGCCGAGGCGGCGCGGCTGCGCGCGGAGCTCGCCGCGGCGCCGGACCAGGACGAGCTCAAGCTCGACCTGGCACTGGCGCTGGTGCAGACCGGCGCGACGGGCGAAGCCGAGCAGCTGCTCGACAGCCTGCCGGCCAACCTTGCAGTCGACGATCGCGCGCAGCGGGCGCGGGCGCGGCTGGTGTTCGCGGCGCTGCTCGAAGGCGCGCCGCCGGCCGAAGTGCTGGAACAGGCGCTGGCGGCAAATTCCGACGACCTGCGCGCGCGCCACCTGCTGGGCGTGCATCACATCGTCGGCGGCCGGCCCGAGGCCGGGCTCGAGCAGTTCATCGAGATGCTGAGCCGCGACCGCGGATTCGAGGACGGCCTGCCACGCAAGGCACTGATCGACGCGTTCCGCATCGTCGACGACGCGGCACTGGTGGGTCGCTATCGCCGCAGGATGTCCTCGCTGCTGTTCTAGAGCTCAGAAGCTATGGAGCTTTGTGGTCCGCAAAGGACGCAAAAAAAGCGAAAAGACTTCGTTCAAGGCAAGAGGTGGCATGAATTCCGGGAGCATCGCCGGCCCGCTGGATTTCTCTTCGCCCTTTTTTGCGCCTTTCGCGTCCTTTGCGGACCAACCGCATTACTCGTCCCGCAGCTCAGGCGGCAGCGACACCTGCCAGTGGACGCCGCGGGTGTCGTCGAACAGCGCGACGCGCAGCGCGGTGCCGTTCTCGCTGACCTACGCTTCATGTCCCGTCCCCTGGTTTGCGCCTCGACGGCAGAAAAGTCGCGTCGAGAGTCATCCTCCGGCACGCCGTCCGGCGCCCTCACACCGTACTCACGCGGTGACCGGTCGAGTATCGGCGGTTGGGAGTAGCCGAGGCAAACGGCGTTCACAGCCAAGCAGCCACAGGGGTATGCTCAACATCCGCGACAGGGGGCGGGAATGTCTTTGACCGTGCCGGACGAACAACACACCGCACCGCCGCTGCCGGAAGTCTCCGGCTACCGGCTGCTGCGCGTGATAAACCACGGCGGCATGTCGACGGTGTACCTGGCCGAGCAACTGGCGTTGTCGCGCGAGGTCGCGGTCAAGGTCATGGCGCCGCAGGCGCTGTCGGACGAGGTCAGCCGCCGCCGCTTCGAGAACGAGGTGCGCACCATCGCGCGGCTCGAACACCCGCACGTGGTCACCATCTACGAGGTCGGCCGCACCCACGAGGGCCTGCCGTACTACTCGATGCCGCACATGTCGCGCGGCCACCTCGGCCAGCGCTCGTTCCACCAGGAGGTGATGGCCGGCGACGAGAGCCGCGTACTCGCGATCATGCGGGCACTGCTGTCGGCGCTGGAATACGCGCACGCACGTGGCGTGGTGCACCGCGACGTCAAGGCCGAGAACGTGCTGTTCAACGACTCCGAGCGGCCGATGCTGGCCGACTTCGGCATCGCGCTGCGCCGCGGCTTCGGCCCGCGCGTCACCGCCAGCGGCCTGGCGGTCGGCAGCACCGCCTACATGGCGCCGGAACAGGCCCGCGGCGAAAGCGTGGACGGCCGCGTCGATTTGTACAGCCTGGGCGTGCTGGTCTGGGAAATGCTGACCGGTGAACTGCCCTATCGCGCCTCAGATGCGCTGTCGATGGCGGTCATGCACGCGCAAGACCCGATTCCTAAACTGCCGCCGGCGCTGCGCCACTGGCAGCGCTTCATGAACCGGGCGCTGGCCAAGCAGCCCGGCGAGCGCTTCCACGACGTCGCGCAGATGCGCGAGGCGGCCGGGCAGGTCGAGAAGCGGCGCCCGATCTCGGCGGTGATTCCCCCGCTCCAGGGGCTGCTGGCGGCCATGCGGCCGCGTGCACTGCCGCTGCTGATCGGCGTCGGGGCGGTCGCGGTGGCGATCACCATCGTGCTGCTCGCACGCGGCGACGGCGGCCGCGACGGCTTCTTCCGCATGGCCGGCAGCGATGAACCGCCCGCCGTCACCAGGGTCGATCCGACCGAATCGATGATGCGCCCGCTGCCCGAGGCACCACTGCAGGTCGCGCTGGAGAACGCGCGCCGGCAGATCGCCGCGCGCAACCTCACCGCGCCGCAGGGCGACAACGCCTACGCCAGCGTGCTGGCGGCGTGGGAAGCGGACCCGGACAATTCGCACGTCCAGCAGATGATCGGCCAGCTCACCAACGCCTTCACCGGCGAAATGGTGCGGCACCTGCGCACTGGCAACATCGGCCGTGCCCGCGAATACCTCGGGCACGCCAGGCAGCTGGCGCATCAGACCGGCACGGCCGACTCCGACGCGCACTGGGCCCTGCGTGAGCAGGCCGGCGAGGCCCTGCAGGCGCGCGCCGAGGCCGCCGCGCGCGTGTTCGACCGCGAGACCGCACAGGCCACCGCGGCGCT
This sequence comes from Novilysobacter longmucuonensis, assembly GCF_046600735.1. Lineage (NCBI taxonomy): Bacteria > Pseudomonadati > Pseudomonadota > Gammaproteobacteria > Lysobacterales > Lysobacteraceae > Novilysobacter > Novilysobacter longmucuonensis. Next base: position 17,618 of record NZ_JBJMAW010000016.1, on the reverse strand, counting down.
GGCGCAGGAGTTCGGGGTGACCGGCGATGCCGCCAAGCGGCTGGCGGCGGTTACCGAAGGCATCCCGCGCCGCGGGGAACAGCTGCCGGGCGATCCGATGGGCGCGGTCATGGGCAGCGGCGATGTCGCGCTGAGCCGCAGCCCGATCAGCCGTGCCGAGTACACCCGCTTCGCCACCGCCACCGGCCGCGAAGGTGCACTGTGCCGCGAACGCGTCTCGCTGCTGCGCGTGATCGACCCGCGGGACTGGCGCGCGCCGGGCTTCGAGCAGGACGAAAGCGACCCGGTGGTGTGTGTATCGATGGCCGACGCGGAAGCCTACGCGCAGTGGTACAGCGAGCTGACCGGCAACGACTACCGCCTGCCGAGCGCGGCCGAATCTCGCCAGATCGCGGCGGCCATCAGCGGCCGAGAAATCTCGCTGTGGCTGCGCGACTGCGGCGAGGATTGCCAGCAGCGCCAGGTGCGCGGCAGCTCCTGGCGCAGCGAACAGGACCAGCGCGCGCTGAGCGCGTCGCGTGGTTACGACGACGTCGGCTTCCGCCTGGTGCGCGAGCTTTAGCAGCGCCCGCGTCGGCGCGGTCGCGTAGAGCCGTGCTTGCTCATCTTCCTGCGGTGCAGCGGAGCAAGCTCCGCTCTACATTGCCGCTGGGCTTTCGTAGGAGCGGCCCATGGCCGCGAGCTCTTCGCGCAGGTCGCAAAACAGCCTGGTCCGATGCAACAGGACCCCAGCGCCGCGACTGCGGTTCGCCGGCCTCGGGTCGAAAAGCATCGCGGCCATGGGCCGCTCCTACAGGGGTTGCGACGCGGTCCGTAGAGCCGAACTTGCTCGGCTTCGTGAGGTGCAGCGGAGCAAGCTCCGCTCTACACTGCCGCTGGCTTTCGTAGGAGCGGCCCATGGCCGCGAGCTCTTCGCGCAGGTCACGGAACAGCCTGGTCCGATGCAGCAGGAACCCAGCGCCGCGATTGCGGTTCGCCGGCCTCGGGTCGAACAGCATCGCGGCCATGGGCCGCTCCTACAAGGGTTGCGAGCCGTCCGTAGAGCCGAGCTTGCTCGGCTTCGTGCGGTGCAGTGGAGCGAGCTCCGCTCTACGTCGCGCCTTTGCGGGGCATCCTGCGTTTTCACCACCCGTTCTCCACGGGTGTGACCGAATAAGCGCTGCGCACCAGCGTCGGCGCGACCACGCGTGCCAATCACCGAGACACCGACGACGCTTCACCTTTACGAGGGAAGGTCACCGATGAGCCCGCTCGCCCACCTGCGGTCCCGCGCCAGTCGCCAAGCCTCCGCTCGATGATGCACCGCAAAGAGCGAACCCGACCCGGTCGGGCAGGCAGGAGCGGCTTGCAGGCAAGGGCTGCCGGGTCGGGGCGACTGCGATGGGGCGCAGCGCGCATGTTTTTCGCAGCATCCGTGCTGGCGACTGGTGGCTGCGGCGGCGTGCAGTCGGCGCTGGACCCGGCCGGCCCGGCGGCGGCCGCGATCGCCGACACCTGGTGGTTGATGGCCATCGGCGCGACGCTGATCTGGGCGCTGGTGATGGTGCTGCTGTGGTACACCCTGGCGCGGCGCCAGGACGGCCCCGAGTTCGCCCATGGCACCGGCTTGATCGTCGCCGGCGGGTTGGTGTTTCCGTCGCTGGTGCTGATCGCGTTGCTGGTCTACGGCACCGCGGCCGGTCGCTCGGTGATGGCGATGGACCAGCCGGTCGATCTGGTGGTCGAGGTCGAGGGTCGGCAGTGGTTCTGGACCTTCCGCTACCTCGACGCCGACGGCCGACCCGCGGCGGCGACCCGCGACGTGCTCGCGCTGCCGCTGGATGCGATGGTCGAGTTCCGCGTGAGCAGCGCCGATGTGATCCACAGCTTCTGGATCCCGCGCCTGGGCGGCAAGATCGACGTGATCCCCGGCCGGGTCAACACGCTGCGGCTGCGCGCGGACGTCGCCGAACCGATGCGCGGGCAGTGCGCGGAGTTTTGTGGATTGCAGCACGCGCACATGAGCTTTGAGGTGGTGACGTTACCGGCCGCCGAGTTCGAGCGCTGGCTCGCCGCCGGCGGTGCCGCGCCGCTGCCGCGCTCCGCGGTCACCCCCGCCGCCCCCGTCCCTACCTCTCCCGACGCCGAGACACGACAATGACGCCGGCGCACGCCGCTGCCCGCGACGACGGCGGCCCCCTGGCGGCGCTGCACCGCGTCTGGAGCAATGCCTCCGGCCTGGTCGGCCAGCTCACCGCGGTCAACCACAGCACCGTCGGGCTGCGCTTCATCGCTACCGGCTTCGCCTTCCTGCTGGTCGGCGGGATGCTGGCGATGTTCATCCGGCTGCAGCTCGCATGGCCCGGCAACCAGGTGCTCGACCCGGAACGCTACAACCAGTTCGTGACGATGCACGGCACCACGATGATGTTCCTGTTCGCGGTGCCGATCATGGAAGGCTTCGCGATGTACCTGATCCCGAAGATGCTCGGCGCGCGCGACCTGCCGTTCCCGCGCCTGAGCGCGTTCGGCTATTGGTGCTATCTGTTCGGCGGGCTGTTCCTGTATTCGAGCTTCTTCTTCGGCGGCGCGCCCAATGGCGGCTGGTTCATGTACGTGCCGTTGACCGGGCCGACCTACACGCCGGGGCTGAGCGCGGACTTCTGGCTGATCGGGGTCACCTTTGCCGAGATCGCGGCGGTCACCGCGGCGGTCGAGCTGATCGTCGCGATCCTGCTGACGCGCGCGCCGGGCATGAGCATCCAGCGCATGCCGCTGTTCGCCTGGTACATCCTGGTCACCGCCTTCATGATCGCGTTCGGCTTTCCGCCGCTGATCCTGGCCAGCGTGCTGCTGGAGATCGAGCGCGCGTTCGGTTTCGCGTTCTTCGAGGTCGCCCGCGGCGGCGATCCGCTGCTGTGGCAGCACCTGTTCTGGCTGTTCGGGCATCCGGAGGTCTACATCATCTTCCTGCCGGCCGCCGGCGTGGTGTCGAGCCTCATCCCGACCTTCGCGCGGCGCCCGATGGTCGGCTACAGCTGGATTGTGCTGGCGGTGATCGCGACGGGCTTCCTGAGTTTCGGACTGTGGGTGCACCACATGTTCGCGGTCGGCATACCGCTGCTGTCGCTGAGTTTCTTCAGTGCGGCGAGCATGGCGGTGGCGATCCCGACCGGCATCCAGGTGTTCGCATGGCTGGCGACGCTGTGGACCGGCAAACCGTGGCTGCGCATCCCGATGCTGTACCTGGTCGGGTTCTTCTTCATCTTCGTGCTCGGCGGGCTCACCGGGGTGATGCTGGCGCTGGTGCCGTTCGACTGGCAGGTGCACGACACCCACTTCGTCGTCGCGCACCTGCATTACGTGCTGATCGGCGGGATGATGTTCCCGCTGTTCGCCGGGCTGTATTACTGGCTGCCTCTGATGACCGGGCGGATGCCGTCGGAGAGCATCAGCCGCACCGGCTTCTGGCTGGTGTTCCTCGGCTTCAATTTGACCTTCCTGCCGATGCACCTCACCGGCCTGCTCGGCCTGCCGCGCCGGGTCTACACCTACTCGGCCGAGCTGGGCGTGTCGTGGCTGAACCTGTTCTCGACCGCGGCGAGCTTCGTGCTGGCGATCGGGATCATCGCGGTGCTGGTCGATGTAGTGCTTTGCCTGCGCCACGGCCGGCGCGCCGAGCGCAATCCCTGGCGCGCCGGCTCGCTGGAGTGGGCGGTGCCGGTGCCGGTGCCGCCGTACAACTTCGCCTCGGTGCCGACCGTCGCCAGCGGCTATCCGCTGTGGGACCGGCCCGAATTGGCCGAGCAGAGTGCGCGCGCCGATGGGCTGCTGGCGCGCGGGCATCAGGGCAGGCGCGAGATCCTCGGCACCAACCTGCTGTCGGCGGCGCCGGAGCAGGTGATCCGGATCTCGGGTTCGACCTGGCTACCGCTGCTGAGCGCCTTGTCGATCGCCGCGCTGCTGACCTGTTTCATTGCCAAGCTCTACCCGCTGGCGGCACTGGCACTGCTGCCGATCATCGCCATGTTCGGGTGGTGGCTGTGGACTACCGGCGACCGCCATGCCCCGTCCCATCGCGACGCGGCCGCGGACCTGCGTCTGCCGACGCAGACGCTCGCGCGCAACGCGCCGGGCTGGTGGGCGCTGGTGATCGCGCTGCTGATCGACGGTTCGCTGTTCGCCTCGTTGGTGTTCTCCTACTTCTATTTGTGGCTGGGCGCGCCGGTGTGGCCGCCCCCGTCCAGCGCCATCGGCGGCTGGACGCTGCCGGTGATCGCCGTGCTCATGCTCGGCGCCAGCGAACCGGTGATGCGCTGGGCGCTGCGGAGCAATGACGGTAACCGTCAGGGGCACCTGCGGCTGGGGCTGGCGATCGCTGCAGCGCTGGGCCTGGGTTTCCTCGCGACCCATGTGCTGGCGCTGTCAGGCTCGGTTGGCGCGCCGCAGACACACGCCTATGCCTCGGTGGTGTGGACGCTGGCGGGCTTCCACGGCGTGCACCTGCTGGTCGGGGTGCTGGTGGCGGCGCTGGTCTGGGCGCGCTCGCGCCGCGGCCATGTCGATGCGCAGCGCCGGCTGGAGGCTCGCATCGCCGCGGCGTTCTGGCGCTACGTAGTGGCGCAGGGCCTGGTCATGTGGGCGGTGGTGCAGCTGTTTCCGAGGATGCTCGAATGACCGACCGACTGGACCCGTATCGCCTGACTGTCGCGGCCGCGCCGCTGGCGGTGTGGGCGCTGCATTTCGTCGTCGTCTACAGCCTGGTCGGGCTGGGCTGCGAGCAAGGCTGGCATCTGCGGCGGATCGCCGGGCTGGAACTGCTGACGTGGACGCTGCTGCTGGCCACGGCCGCGGCGCTGGGCGCGATCGGGTGGCTGGGCTGGTGGTCATGGCAGGCTTGGCGACGGGTTTCCGGCCGATCGCCTTCTGCCGGCGAGGCGGCCGAGACGCTGCAGCGGCGCCAGCGGTTCCTGGGCCTGGCCACGCTGCTGTCGGCGCTGCTGGGGTTCATCGCGGTGGTGTTCACCGCCACGCCCATTTTCATGCTGCCTTCGTGCACCTGAGGAGATTCATGTTCGGTCGCTCCAAAAAAAACGCTCCGCCCAAGAAGTACACCCGCAAGGTGCCCAGCGTGATGGCGCTGCACAAGCATCCGATCCATCCGATGCTGGTGGTATTCCCGATCGCGTTCCTGGGCACGATGTTCCTGACCGACATGGCCTACGTGCTGCGGGGTGACGAGTTCTGGGCGCTGGTGTCGTTCTGGCTCAATCTCGGCGGCCTGGTGATGGGCGTGATCGCCGGTGCGATCGGCATGGGCGATTTCATGATCCTGCGCGAGGTGCGCAACCACGTCTCGGCCTGGAGCCACTTCATCGCCGCGGTGATGCTGCTGGCGCTGGCGGCCGCCGGGGTGTGGCTGCGCTGGCCCGACCCGGTCGCGGCGATCTGGCCATGGGGCCTGCTGCTGTCGGCGGTGACCGCGGCGGCGGTGATGGTGGTCGGATGGCTCGGCGGCACCCTGAGTTTCCGCCACGGGGTCGGCGTCTACGGAGAAAAGCCGCCGCCGCCCGATGCCGAAGGCAACACCCCGGCGGCCGAATAGCCCAGGTCGATTGCCGCGAAGATCACCGCGCCGACGGAGCATGCAGCGGCGGTGGCGGCAATGGCGGCACGGTTTCGGGCTTGGCCGCGGTCAGCGCGACCAGCATCAGCAGCAGCAGCAACGGAACCCACCCGAGTACGTGGTAGAAGCCAGCGTTATGGCGATCGCGGCCCTGCTCGAGCTCAAACATCGCCACCCCCAGATACAGGTGGATGGCCACGGCCAGCGCGACCACGGTCAGCTTCAGTATCAGCCACGCGCCGATCGGACCATAGGCGATCAGCACCATGCCCAGCGCGATGGTGACCAACCCGGCCGGTGACATGATCCGGAAGAACAGCATCCCGGCGATCGGCACGAAATGCGCGCGGTCGGCATCGGCTTCGGCGCGGTGTCGCGCTGCCAGCAGGCGCGGCAGGAAAAACAGGCCGGTGAACCACACGGTCATCGCCGCGATGTGGAAGAACTTCAGCCAGAAGTACACGCGCTGCTCCGCGGACGCCGTGACCTGCCACCGTATTCACGCACGCCGCAAGGCATCGTGACGCCCGGACTAGGCGGCGCGAGCCATCCTATGCAATCGCATCGACGCTTCCCGCGGTTTGCTACGGTTCGCCGATGCGCCCGCGTCCGCCCCGGAGTTGCATCGTCGCGAGCCTCGCCACACTGGCGGCGGTGCCGAATGCCGCGCTCGCACACGGCCCCGACGAGGCCCCCACCCTCGCGACCGCCTGGTCGCTGTCGCCGTGGTTCCTGGTCCCGGCATTCGCGCTGCTGGCGCTTTACCTGCTCGGCCTCGGCCGCCTGTGGCAGCGCGCCGGCCCGGGCCACGGGGTGTCCGCGGTGGAGGCGGCCACATTCGCCGCCGGCGTGCTGGCGCTGTTCCTCGCGGCGGTGTGGCCGCTGGATGCCTACGGCGAATGGTCGCTGGCGGCGCACATGGGACAGCACATGCTGCTGCTGGCCTTGGTCCCGCCCCTGCTGCTGGCCGGCCGGCCAATGGCGGTGATCGCGCACGCATTGCCGCGGCGCTGGGCTCGGCCGCTGCACCGGTGGATCGAGCGATTGCATGCACCCATCGTCGCCGGACTGGCGCTCGCCACCGGCGTGCATGTCGCGGTGATGGGTCTGTGGCACCTGCCAGCCGCGACCGCCGCCGCGCTTGCCGACGACGGCGTGCACTGGATCATGCACGGCAGCTTCCTGCTGGCCGGACTGTGGTTCTGGGCGGCGCTATGGCACCGCATACGCGAGCCGGCGGCCGGAGTCGGCCCGGCACTGGTCGCGATCGTGGTGGTGATGATGCAGATGGGGTTTGTCGGCGCGCTGCTGACGTTCTCGCGCCGCGCGCTCTACCCAGTCTATGCCGAACGCGCGCCCTTGCTGGGACTGGAGGTGCTGGCCGACCAGCAGCTGGCCGGGCTGATCATGTGGGTGCCAGCGTCGGTGCCCTACCTGATCGGCGGGCTCTGGCTGATGCGACAGGGCCTGCAGCGCGCGGAGCGGCGCCAGGCCGACGCCGACGTGCAGGCGGCAAAGGCATTGGACGCGGATCAACGCGGAAACAGCGGATAAGACATAGATAAGAGCGGAAAGTAGTAAGTAGAAAAACAAAAAAACTTTTCTGCTCTGATCCGCCTTTTTTTCGCTCTGATCCGCGTCAAAGGATCTGGCTTTCGCTCTGCGATCACGAGGACGAGCCGCAACACCGCGCGCCGCCACTACAATTGGCCGCATGTCCAGCTCCCCTGCCCCGCGCGCCAGCTTCAAGGCGACCCTGCTGACCGGCCTGCTGACCCTGTTGCCGCTGTGGCTGACCTGGGTCGTGGTCAAGTTCGTGTTCGTGCTGCTGTCGGATGCCAGCCGTCCGTGGACCGCGCCGGTGCTGGTGCAACTGGCGGCCATCAGCCCCGGCACGTTCGGCTGGCTGGTCGAGCCGTGGGTGCAGACCGCGATCGCGTTGATCGCGACCCTGTGCGTGATCCTGCTGTCGGGGGTGATGGCGCGGCGCGTGTTCGGCCAGCGCATGCTGCGCTGGTTCGAGTCGCTGATCCGGCGCATCCCGTTCGCCAACACCATCTACGGCAGCGCGCGGCAACTGCTCGACATCCTGCAGACCAAGCCCGACGGCACCCAGCGCGTGGTGCTGGTCGACTTCCCGCACACCGAGATGAAGTCGATTGGTTTTGTCACCCGCGTGCTCAAGGAGCACGGCACCGGCCGTGAGCTCGCCGCGGTGTACGTGCCGACCACGCCCAATCCGACGTCGGGCTACCTGGAAATCGTGCCGGTCGAGAAGATCACCCCGACCGACTGGACCGTCGACCAGGCGATGAGCTTCATCATCTCCGGCGGCGCGGTGTCGCCCGAGTCGATTCCGTTCTCGCCGCCGCCGGCCGCGGGCCCTGCGCGGTCCATTTAGGCGCGACCGTCCGTTGCAGCGGCCGTCGCTTCCGACGCCTCGATGCGTCGTGAGCAGGCCCTACGCACGTTCACCACGTAACAACGTCGCGCGAGTTAGATTTTTTGGTCCATCCCCAAGCAGGAGCAGGTCATGGCCAAGATCGACATCGAACGCAAGAAAACCGTGTGGCCGTGGATCGTCGGCCTGATCGTGCTGCTGTTGGTCATCTGGGGCCTTTTCGAGTTGCTGGACAACGATGCCGAACCGGCCATGGTCCCGCCGGCGGCGACCGCGCCAATGACAGATCCGGCGGTGGATCCGGCCGAACCCGCCGCGCCGATGGACCAGCCAGTCTCCATAGCGCCGATGCCGCCACCGCCTACCGATGCCGACAACACGTCGATCCCGGTCGGGGCGATCATCATCGGGCCGAGCGAATTCCTGGGTCAGCCGGTCGTGGGCACCGCCGAGGTCGCGGATGTTCCGTCCGACCGTGGCTTCTGGCTCGAACAGGCCGGGCAGCGCATTTTCGCGGTGATCGCCCAGTCACCCAACATGGAAGACGAAATCAACATCAACGCTGGTCAGCAGGTGCGTCTGGCCGGAATCGTCTACGACAATGCGCTGGCCTCGCAGATCGCCGGCGGCCTGGACTCCGAAACGACGCAGATCATCGCCGACCAGCCGGCGTTCCTGCTGGTCGATGCGCGGAACGTCGAAATCATGGACCGCTGAAATTCAGGATTCCGACTGACCCAGATCGGCGCCTTCGAAGGCCGGGATTCCCGGCCTTCCTTGTTTCCTGGAAGCCAAAGCTGTTCGCTTCGCAGCACGACACCCAATTGTGAACACGACATCTCAACATTTCGATCACGCCCTCGGGACAGTGCGCTTACGTCCCGCCCGATAAGGTTTCAGGCCCGGAAGCCAGACCCCCTTTTCTCCGGGAACAACAGGAGTTTTTGGCTCCTCGGAGACTTTTCATGCAACAGAAAACGCCATACCCAGAAGGTACAAACCAGAATCCGGGCGCCAGCGCCATCGGTCACCTCGCGCGTCTCCATGATCTCCACGATTACAAGGTCGCTCATGGCGAGCCGCATGTGCGCGGCTGGCACGTCAAGACCGCGGATGGCCGGGAGGCCGGCAAGGTCGACGACCTGATCGTCGACACCGAGGCGATGCAGGTGCGCTACCTCGACGTCGAGTTGGACAAGAAGACCTTCAAGCTCGACGAAGATCGCCATGTGCTGCTTCCGATCCGCGATGCCCGACTCGACGACGACGAAGACGAAGTCGTGCTCGGGGCGATGACCGCCGACCAGCTGACGGCCCTTCCGCCGTACCGACCCGGCGACGCGATCGCCTCCGGCGCGATGCCACCGCCGCGCGCGGAGGACACCCAGCAGTTCTATGGCAAGCGTGGTGGAACCGGCGGCGTGCAACGTATGACACTTTCCGAAGAGGAAATGAGGGTCGGCAAGCGCGAGAAGCAAGCCGGCGAGGTCGACGTCCACAAGTCGGTCGAATCCGAGCACGTGTCCAAGCGGGTCCCGGTCTCGCACGAGGAGGTCTCGGTCGAACGCCAGCCCGTATCGGGCGACACCCCACGGGCGGGTAGCAGGATCGCCGAAGACGAGGTGCGCATACCCGTGAGCGCCGAGGAAGCCGTGGTCGAGAAGCGCACCGTACCCAAGGAAGAAGTCGTGATCCGGAAGAAGCAGGTACAGGGCGAGCAGAACGTCGAAGCGGACCTCAAGAAGGAACGCGTCGATGTCGACCGCAGCGGCGGTGCCAAGGACCAGGACAAGCGACGGCACTAGCCCCACATCGGTCCAATCGATACGATCCAGGGCGCAAGGCCGGCAGCGATGTCGGCCTTCTGCGCATCCGGCGCTTCCGACAGCGGGAAAACAGCATCCGCCAGCCGGAACAATCGGAGGCCTACGACCGTCCTCCGCGGCTTTGCATGCGCGGCAGCGTGGCAGAGTTCCGGGCGCCTGCCTGAGCGCTGCGGCGTGATGACCGCAGCGCGACGCCGTCGCTTTCACCGCACATCGTTCACCGCAAACCCCACTGCCCTCGGTCTATGCTGCTTTCACCCCATCAAGCCCTGGAACCGGAGATCGTGATGAATACCCGTGACGCACATCGCTCCCTGCTCGCATTCGCGCTTGCGGCCGCTTTGGCCGGCTGCGCCTCGACCCTGCCTGCCGGAAACGGAACCGGCACCGCCGCAACCGCGGCCGGCGCCGATACCGCTGCCCAGGTCGCCGACGACAAGGCCGAGCGGCTCGACGCGCTTTACGCGCAGTACTGGGAGGAGATGCTCGAGCTCAACCCGCTGGCCGCCACCTACCAGGGCGATGACCGCTACAACGACCGCCTGCCGAATTTCCTCTCCGAGCAACACCGCGACAAGTCGCGCGCGTTCACCCAGCGCTGGCTGGAGACCATCCAGAGCGTCGGCCCGGAGGGACTGGAGGGCCAGGACCTGCTGAGCTACCAGATCTTCGTGCGCGATGCGAAGAACTCGTTGGAATCGGACCAGTACCCCGGCTGGCAGCAGCCGATCAACCAGTTCTACAACTTCGCCTCCACCGCAGTGCAGCTCGGCTCCGGCACCGGTGCGCAGCCGTTCGACACGGCCGAGGATTACGACAACTGGCGCCAGCGCGCCTCCAGGATCCCGGTGCTGTTCGACCAGGCCATCGCTAACAGCCGTATCGGCATGCAGACCGGCGTGGTGCAGCCGCGTGCACTGATGGAGAAGGTGATCCCGCAGCTCGACGCGCTGATCAAGGACGACGCCGAGGACACCCTGTTCTGGCGACCGATCGAAACCCTGCCCGAGGATTTCTCCGACGCCGAGAAACAGCGCATCACCGCCGAGTACCGGACGATGATCGAGGACGAGCTGATGCCCGCCTACCGCGAGATGCGCGAGTTCATCGCGCAGGAATACCTGCCGGCCACGCGCGCGAGCTCCGGCATGGCGGCGCTGCCCGGCGGCGAGGCGTGGTACGCGTTCAATGCGCGCAACTCGACCACCACCGACCTGACGCCGGCGCAGATCCACCAGATCGGCCTGGACGAGGTCGAACGGATCCACGGCGAGATCCGCGGCGTGATGGAGACCGTCGGGTTCGAAGGCACGATGCAGGAGTTCTTCGAGTTCATGAAGACCGACCCGCAGTTCACCTTCGAAACCGAAGAGGCCCTGCTGGCCTATTACCGTTCGCTGGAGGACAAGGTCAACCAGAAGGTGCCGGAGCTGTTCTCGCTGACGCCCCGCGCCGGCTTCGAGATCCGCCCGGTGGAGGCGTTCCGCGCACAGTCGGCCGCCGGCGGCTCGTACATGCGGCCCAGCGAGGACGGCAGCCGTCCCGGCATCTTCTACGTCAACACCTACGACCTGCCCACCCGCAGCACCTGGGATGCCGAGGACCTGTTCCTGCACGAAGCGATCCCCGGCCACCACTTCCAGATCGCGCTGCAGCAGGAGCTGACTGACCTGCCGATGTTCCGCCGCTTCGGTGGCGAAACGGCGTTCACCGAAGGCTGGGGGCTGTATGCCGAGTCGCTGGGCCGCGATCTGGGCCTGTACCAGGACCCGTACAGCTACTTTGGCTACCTGCAGAACGAGCTGTGGCGTGCGATCCGCCTGGTGGTCGACACCGGATTGCACAGCAAGGGCTGGACCCGCGAACAGGTGATCGCCTACATGCTGGAGAACTCCGCCACCAGCGAAACCTCGGCCATCTCCGAGACCGAGCGCTACATGGCGATCCCCGGCCAGGCGCTGGCCTACAAGATCGGCGAGCTGAAGATCCAGGAGCTGCGCGAGCGGGCCGAGCGCGAACTCGGTGCCGATTTCGACATCCGCGAGTTCCACGCCGAGGTGCTCAAGGACGGCTCGGTGCCGCTGGAGATCCTCGAGGGCAAGATCGAGCGCTGGATCGACGCGAAGAAGGCCTGAGCCGCGCGGCCCCGCGGCGCTGCGCGGGTAGAGCGGAGCTTGCTCCGCTGCGTCCTCGTCCCTGGGCTAGAGCAGCCGAGCAAGCTCGGCTCTACCAGGGTGTGAAGAGCCCCGGACGACCCGGCGCTCGCTGCGAGCGCAGCTCGCATGGCCTCGCCCCAGCCCGCGTCACGCAAACCGCCGGAGGCGCCTGAATGCTCCGCCACCGCCCCCGCGCAGCCGATGGGCTGATCCCGGGATGGCTGTCACAGTATTGCCTGCAATCGGGGGCAGCTCGGCCGGCCCGGGGCGCCTTTGAATCACGTAGACCTAACCGCGCTTGGAATAACCTACCTAGAGGCGCGCGGGGAAGCGGCCGGGGACACGGAAAATAAATGACTCGACGCGGCAAGGTTTCTTTACAACAGGATCATGCCCGCCCCGTTTCCGGGCAGGAGCGCGAAGCCCCGCCAGAAGGTGACGCGCACTACCGCACGCTGTATGCGGCGCTCCCGGTCGCGGTGTTCGTCTGTGACCGCGATGCGGTGATCCAGAACTACAATCAGCGCGCTGCTGAATTGTGGCAGCGTGAACCGGAGACCGGCGTCGAGCGCCACTGCGGCTCGATCAGGCTGTGGCTGCCCGACGGCACCCATCTGCCGCATGCGTGCAGCCCCATGGTCGAGGTCCTGCGCACCGGCGAAGAGTGCCGGAGCGTCGAAGTCTCGATAGAGCGGCCGGACGGGTCGCGGCTCCCGGTCATCGCCAACTTCTGTCCGCTGAGGGACGCGCACGGACAGGTTGAGGGCGTGATGACCACCTTCGACGACATCAGCGAGCGCAAACAGGATCAGACCCTGGTGGCCGAGCAGGGCCGTCTGCTGGAGCTGGTCAGCGACTCCAAATCGCTGCCCGACTGCCTGGCCGCGGTGGCCCAAGCGGTGGGGCGACTGCAGCCCAACACGCGCGCCTGCATCCTGCTGGCAGACGAGGCGCACACGCGGTTTACCAGTTGCCATGCCATCGACCTCCCACCGTCCTTCTGTGCCGGCCTGAAGGACGCGCCAATCGGTGACCTGGCCACCGGCACCTGCGGCGATGCGGTCTATTGCGGCAAACCCATTGCCTGCCCCGATATCGAGAAGGACCGACACTGGTCGCAGCCATGGCGCGAGCTGTGCATCGCCCACGGCATCCGCGCGTGCCATTGCGAGCCGGCCATTGGCACTGACGGCCGGCCGCTCGCCTCGGTCATGCTTTGCTTCAAGGAGGCGCGCGAGCCGAGCGAATGGGAACGACGCATCGCCGAATTCGGCGCGCACATCGCGGCGATCGCGATCGAGCGCGACCGCGGCGCGCAGGCCCTGCGCCGACGCACCAGCCAGTTCCAGACCCTGCTCAACGAAGCACCGCTGGGGATGTTCCTGGTCGACGGAGATCTGCGCATTCGCGAAATCAATCCCGAAGCGCTCCAGGTGTTCGGCGCGATCCCCGACCCGGTCGGCCGCGATCTCGAGGAGGTGATCCGGATCCTGCAACCGCAGGCGGTGGCCGACGAAGTCGTCGCGCGTGTCCACCACACGCTGGAAACCGGCGAATCGTACGTGGTGCCCGAATTCGCTGAGCAACGCCACGACACCACCGAGTATTACCACTGGCAGATCAGCCGCATCGGATTGACCCACGTTGGGCACGCCCGGGACGAGCAAAGCGGCGGCGAGCACGGCGTGGTCTGCTACTTCCAGAACATCTCGGAGATCGTGCGGGGCCGCAAGGCGCTGGAGCGGATGAGCGCCGAATCCGAGCGGCAGCGGCGGTTGTACGACACCATCCTGTCGCACACGCCCGACCTGGTCTACGTGTTCGACCTCGACCATCGGTTCGCCTACGCCAACAAGGCGCTGCTCGCGACGTGGGGCTTGTCGTGGGACGCCGCGGCGGGCAAGACCTGCCTGGAACTCGGCTATGAGCCGTGGCATGCCGCGATGCACGACCGCGAGATCGACCAGGTGATCGCCAGTAAACAGCCGGTTCGCGGCGAGGTGCCGTTCACCGGCACCCAGGGGCGCCGGGTCTACGACTACATTTTCGTGCCGATCCTGGGCGCAGACGGCGAGGTCGAAGCCGTCGCCGGCACCACCCGCGACACCACCGAGCGCAAGCTCGCCGAAGAAGCGCTTCGGGAGAGCGAACGGATATTGGCCGAGGTGTTCGACGCGGCGCCGGCGTTCATGGCGGTGCTGCGCGGGCCGCAGCTGGTATTCGAGAAAACCAATCCGGCCTATTCCAAGCTGGTCGGCGAAGGCCGCGCGATGGTCGGCAAGCCACTGTTGGAAGCATTGCCCGAGATCGCGGACCAGCCGTTTCCGTCGATTCTCCGCGGGGTGATGGAGACCGGCGAAGCGTTCCGCGGCACGGGGGTGCGTGTGCTGCTGCAACGTTCCGGCGGGCCGCTGGAGGAGCGCTGGGTGGACTTCGTTTACGAGCCCCTGCGCGAGCCCGACGGCACCGTCTCGGGCGTGCTGGCGCACGGCATCGACCTCACCGAGCGCGTCACGGCCGAGGAATCGCTGCGCAAGAGCCGCGCTGCGCTGGAGTTCACCCTCGAATCGGCACAGGTCGGCGACTGGGACCTGGACCTGGTCACCGACACCTCGCGACGTTCGCTGCGCCATGACCGCTGCTTCGGCTACCGGCAACCGATACCGGAAGGTCAGTGGGGCTTCGAGGCGTTCATCCGGCATGTGCATCCGGAGGACCGCGCGAACATCGAGCGCGAGTTCCGCGAAGCGCTGACCGAGCTGAAGGAATGCCACTTCGAGTGCCGCGTGGTATGGCCGGACGGCAGCGTGCACTGGATCGCCGCGCACGGCAGCCTGTATCGCCCCAGCGGCGACCCGGCCGACACGCCGACCCGGATGCTCGGCATCGTGGTCGACATCACCGAGCGCAAGCGCAACGAGGAGGCGCTCCAGCAGAGCGCCAACGAGATGCGCCAGGTGGCTTCGGAGTTGTCCGAGGCCGACCGGCGCAAGGACGAGTTCATCGCGATGCTGGCCCATGAGCTGCGCAATCCGCTGGCGCCGATCAGCAACGCCTTGCAGGTACTGCGGCTGCAGGACCGTCCGGGCGAGGGCTCCGGGTCGATGCTTCAGGTGCTTGAACGCCAGGTCGGCCAACTGGTCCGCCTGGTCGATGACCTGCTCGACGTCAGTCGCATCAGCCGCGGCAAGATCGAACTGCGGCGCGAGCGGATCGAACTGGCCGCCGCAATGAACGGCGCGGTCGATGCCTCCCGGCCGCTGACCGAATGCATGGACCACACACTCACCGTCACGCTGCCGCCCGAGCCGCTTCACGTGGATGCCGACCCGACCCGCCTGGCCCAGATCCTCGGCAACCTGCTCACCAACGCGTGCAAGTTCACCGATCGCGGCGGTCACATCAATTTGGCCCTGGAACGCGACGGAGGGCAGGCGGTCATCCGGGTGCGGGACGACGGCATCGGCATCGCTGCCGGGCAGCTCACCCGCATCTTCGAGGCCTTCACCCAGCTCGACACCTCACTGGAGCGGTCGGTCAGCGGGCTGGGCATCGGCCTGTCGCTGGTCAAGCGCCTGGTGGAACTGCATGGCGGCACGGTGGACGCCCACAGCGCCGGCGCCGGGCAAGGCAGCGAATTCATCCTGCGCCTGCCGATCGCGCCTGACTGCCCCTCGTAGGCGGAACTCGTAGGCTGGGCTGCCAACGCCGCGGATTCGCACCGAAAGCGCGGGGCTTGCCAGCTGTAGGGTGGGCACGCTTTCCGTGCCCACCATCGCCAGCACGGTGGGCACAAAAAAACGTGCCCACCCTACGCCTGCCTCGCACCGAAAACGCTCCGCTTGCCAGCCCAATGTCCGGCATCACGTGCCCGGCCGCTGCGCCGGCTTCGGCTCGCTGACTTCCCTGCCGGCTTCGGCACGGCCGGCCATCTCCGCGCCGGCATCCGGCGCCAGCCGCGCCATCATCCAGGCCGAGCTGGCCGAGACCAGTCCGACAGTGAGGAAGGCGAACCCGAAGTTGATCGCCGCCTCGATCGGCTGCCCGGTGGCGGCGCTGGCCACGCCCAGCGCATAACCGCCGATCGTCACCCCGATCGCCAGCGACACCTGCTGCGCCATCGCCGCGAAGCCGCTGGCCTGGCCCATTCGCGCCGGTTCGACCTGGGCGTAGACGATCGCATTGAGGCTGGTGAACTGGAGCGAACGGAAACAGCCACTGACCAGCAGCACCCCGACGATCAGCGGATACGGCGTCTCCGCGCGGAACAATCCGAAGCCGCACAACAGCAGCGAGGCGAGCAAGGCGTTGGCCACCAGCACCGGCCGGAACCCGAACCGATGAAGAACGCGCGCGGCGATAGTCTTCATGAACATCGCGCCGACCGCGGAGGTGAAGGTCAGCAGGCCCGATTGCAGCGGCGTCAGGCCGAAGCTCAATTGCAGCATCAGCGGCAGCAGGAAAGGGGTCGCGCCGATACCGATGCGGAACAGCGAGCCGCCCAGCACGCCGATGCGGAAGGTCGACAGCCTCAACAGCCCCAGGTCGATCAGCGGATGGGCGTGGCGGCGCGCGTGGCCGACATATAGGCCCAGGGCCGCCAGGCCAACCAGCAGACAGACCAGCGCCAGCGACGTGCTCACCAGGTGTCGGCCGAGGGTCGAGAATCCGAAGATCGTCAGCGCCAGACCGCTCGCCGACAGCCCGAAGCCGCGCCAGTCCAGCGGCTTCACCGGCTGCCGCAGCAACGGGATGTGGCGCCAGGCCAGGTAGATGCCGAGCAGCCCGATCGGCAGGTTGATCAGGAAGATGAAACGCCAGTTGCCGTAGGTGGTGATCAGACCGCCCAGCACCGGCCCTAGCACCGGCCCCAGCAGCGCCGGAATGGTCAGCCAGCTCAGGGCCTGCACCAGTTGCGACTTGGGTACCGTGCGCAGCAGCACCAGCCGCCCCACCGGCACCATCATCGCCCCGCCCATGCCTTGCAGGAAGCGCGCGGCGACGAGGCTGCCCAGCGAACCGGCGGCCGCGCAGCCCAACGAGCCGAGCAGGAACACCGCGATCGCGGCCATGAACGTCGGCCGCGCCCCGAAGCGATCCGCCACCCAGCCGCTGACCGGAATGAACACCGCCAGGGCCAGCATGTAGGTGATCAGCGCCAGTTGCAGCGCCACCGCCTCCACCCCCAGGTCGCGTGCGATCACCGGCAGCGAGGTGGTGATCGCGGTGGAATCCATGTTCTCGATGAACAACGCGGTCGCGACGATCAGCGGCAGCAGGCGTTCGCGTCTCACCGTTGGTGCAGGGTCCTGTCAGGAAACAAGGGCGTCATTTTCGCTGGCCGGTGCGTTGGCCGGCGTGAGCGGAACCCGCGCGCCATCCGCGGCCGCCGGCATGGGCGCCGCCATGTCGTGTGAGCCAAGGCCGGCGAACACAGCTCGGCGCGGTCGGGCGAGCTCAACGTGGGCGGGTGATGCGCTCGCAAAAACAGGAAGGGCCGGCAATGCCGGCCCTTCCGTTGTACCCCGGACCAGGTGCGATCAGCTGGCGGTGGAGCCGCTGCGCGAACCCGAGCCGGTGCGCCCGCCCGGCCCGCCGCGGCGCTGCGGGCCGGCATGCGCATGGCGCGG
>NZ_JBJMAW010000015.1:0-68068 GCF_046600735.1 Novilysobacter longmucuonensis | reverse complement strand
CCCGCCACGCCCCGGCGTGGCCGGGGAGCCCGCCGTTCGCTTCTTCGCGGGGGCCCCCCCGCCCCCCCCCCCGCGGCTGAAGCCGCTCCTACAAAAGCGTGGCGCGAGCTTTACGACTACAGCAGCTGAGGTGGCTCGCCGCCGATGATCACCACATCCGCCGCGCGGCGTGCGAACAGGCCGACGCTGACCACGCCGGGAATCTGGTTGAGCGTGGACTCGAGCGACAGCGGGTCGTCGATCGCCAGACCGTGCACGTCGAGGATGACGTTGCCGTTGTCGGTGAGCACGCCGTTGCCGCTGGCGTCCTGGCGCCATACCGGTTGGCCGCCGCCGGTCAGGCGGAGGATCTCGCGAGCCACCAGGCTGCGCGCCATGGGGATCACCTCTACCGGCAGCGGAAATTTGCCGAGCACGTCCACGCGCTTGGCCGGGTCGATGATGCAGACGAACCTGTCGCTGGCTTCGGCAATGATCTTCTCGCGTGTGAGCGCGGCGCCGCCGCCCTTGATCAGGCGCTTGCCAGGATCGCATTCGTCGGCGCCGTCGACATACAGCGCCAACGGCCCGGCGCTGTTGAGGTCGAGTACCTCGATGCCGTGCGCGCGCAGGCGCTGGGTGCTCTGTTCGGAGCTCGAGACCGTGCCCCTGATGCGATGCTTGATGCTCGCCAGGGCGTCGATGAAGTAGGCGACGGTCGATCCGGTGCCGACGCCGACGATCATGCCGTCTTCCACGAAATCGATGGCTTTCTCGCCGGCCAGGCGCTTGGCTTCGGACATGTCGTTGCTACTCGAGGGAAAGGAGGTATTTGTATTGCGCCGCCGAGACCGGGAATACCGATAGCCGGTTGCCGCGGCGGATCAGCGCGAATTCCTCGCCGAGCTGGTCGGCGTGGCGCTTGATCTCGTCGAGCGCGATGGTGCGCGAGAGCTTGCGCTCGAACGCGATGTCGACCAGTTGCCAGCGCGGTTCTTCGCGCGAGCTTTTGGGGTCGTGGTAGTCGGACTTCGGGTCGAACTGGGTCTCGTCGGGATAAGCCTTGCTCGCCACCAGCGCGGTGCCGACGATGCCAGGGACCGCGGTATTGGAGTGGTAGAACAACACGCCGTCACCGACCTTCATGCCGTCACGCATGAAGTTTCGCGCCTGGTAGTTGCGCACGCCGTTCCAGGGTTCGGTGCCAACGCGTTGCAGGTCGTCGATGGAGAAAGCGTCGGGCTCGGACTTCATCAGCCAATAGCGGCGGCGTGCACTCATTGGGCATGTACTCATGCGGGGGCGGAACTGCAGTCGTATGTCCTCGATTCGGTGCACACCGCGTCGAGCGTGACGTCCCACTCGGCGGGTTCGAGCGCATCGGCATGCTGCGTATCGAACGCGGCTCCGACCAGCCACGGTGGCGCGGGGCGATGGTGCCGTGCTGCGAAGCTGCGATCGTACCAGCCGCCCCCCATGCCGAGCCGGTGACCGCGCGCATCGAAGCCGACCAGCGGCATTACCGCGAGCGCGAGATCGTCGGGATCGAGTAGCGAACCGGTGGCGACATCGGGTTCGGGAATGCCGTAGCGGTTGCTGACCAGCGCATCGCCCGGGCGCCACGGGGCGAAGCGCAGACCTGCATCGTCGTGCAGCACCGGTAGGCAATAGATACATTCGCGCGGAAGCTTGAGCTGCCACACGTGCAGGGCGATCTCGCCGTCCATGGCCCAGTAGCCGGCAACGTAACCCGACTGCGGTGCGAACGGCAGGTTCAGCAATTGCGTGGCGAGCCGCTCCGCGGCGGCGATGCGTGCGGCGGCGGGCAGCGCGCGTCGTCGGGCGCGCAGCGCCTCGCGCAGTTGCCGGCGGTGCGCCATGCGGTCAGCGGTCATCCAGCGCGATCCGGAAGCGACGGGTCTGGCCACCTGCGGGTGACGCCGGCAGGCGCAAAAACGAACAGCGCCACCAGGGCGCTGTCCGTAAACAATGAAAGTCCTCCGCCGATGGCGATGCGCGCGAAACGACCTTGAACCCGTGGTTCAAGTGGGGGCGCTTGGAGGCCGTCGGGCTTCCCGCTACAAGGCGGACCTGCACTCCGGGCTTCCGCTGCACTCCCGCGGTCGCAATTAAGGGACAAGGCGAATGTTTGCGCACGCCGTCGTCCACAGCAGAGGACGTGCACGGATTATACCGCGCCGCCTGCGGGCGGCGACTCCGTTCGTCGGGTACGGTGCAGTGCTGATTCATGTGTCGGCGCAAACGCTGGAAGCGGCTTCGGCCGCCATCGGCAATCCATCGATCGCGGCCATGTTCGATCGCGGCTGATGCCGCTCCTGCAGGAGGGCGGTCAACGCGGTGCGCTGTCGAACAGGCCGTCCAGCTTGCGAGTCAGGTCGCCAATGGTACGGGTGAGCTCACGGTCGCGGTCTTCGCCTTCGTCGCGCAGCTGTTGCAACTCGTGGGCGAAATTGAGCGCGGCCAGCACCGCGACGCGATCCAGCGCAGCCATGCGATTGCTGCCGCGGATCTCGCGCATCTTGCTGTCGAGCAGCTTGGCGGCGTTCAGCAGGCTGTCGCGCTCGGCCGGTTCGCAGCCCACGGTGTATTCGCGGTCGAGCAGGCGGACGACGACCGGCTGGCTGTTGCTCACGTGTGCTGCTCCAGCGACTTCAAGCGGGCGATCATCGCCTCGACGCGAGTGCGGGCTTGTTCATTCTTGGCCAACAGTGCCGAGCGTTCGCCGGAGAGCTGCTCCTGCTGTTGCCGCAGGCTGCGATTCTCGTCGCTGAGTCGCCGGCCGCGTTCGGCCAGCTGATCGACGCGGGCGACCAGCGACTGCAATTGTGCGAGGAGTTCGGCGCGATCCATCCACGCAAGATAGCAGCGCTCCGCGGCCGGTCAAGCTGGTCGCGGCGGCACTCCTGCGGCGCCGGGCTGGGGAGCCCGGCGCGGCCGCCTCACCCGGCGTCGCTGGGAGCTTCGGTGAGGGCTTCGGGCTGGGTGGTCGATGCAGCAGCGGCAGGCCAGCGACGCAGGAACTCCAGGCATGCCTGTGGATCGAGCGGCCGCGCCAGCCAGAACCCCTGGATCTCGTCGCAGCCGTGCTCGCGCAGGAACTGCACCTGCCCCTCGGTTTCCACGCCCTCGGCGATGACGTTCAGCCCCAGCGAATGCGCCATGGTGATCACGGTACTGGTGATCGCCTCGTCGTCGGCATCGTGGGTGAGATCGTCGATGAATTCCTTGTCGATCTTCAGCGTGGTGATCGGCAAGCGCTTGAGATAGGCCAGCGATGAGTAGCCGGTGCCGAAGTCGTCGATCGCCAGTCCCACGCCGATTTCACGAAAGCGTTGCAGCACGCTGCCGGTGTGCTCGGCGTTGGTCATGATCACGCTTTCGGTGAGTTCCAGTTCGAGGCACTCCGGCGGCACCCCGGTGCTTTCGAGCACCCGCGCGACCACCTGCGGCAGATCGCCGCGCAACAGTTGCAGGGCCGAGACGTTCACCGCCATGGTCAGCCCGCCCAGCCCCTGGGCGCGCCACCGGGCGAGCACCACGCAGGCCTCGCGCAGGACCCATTCGCCGATTTCGACGATCATCCCGGTCTCCTCGGCCAGCGGGATGAACTGGGCGGGCGCGATCTGGCCATACTCCGGGCTGTTCCAGCGCAGCAATGCCTCCACCCCGGTGATGCGATTATCGGGCAGCGACAGCTGCGGCTGGAACACGAGCTGCAGCTCGCCGCGGTCGAGCACCTTGCGCAGTGCGGCGGTGATGGTGATGCGCTGGCGGACCTCGATGTCCATGCTGTCCAGGTACCGCATCCAGGTGCGGCGCCCGCGGGTCTTGGCCTGGTACATCGCGGTGTCGGCGTGCTTGAGCAGGTCGTTGGGCACCTGCGCATGATCGGGATACAGCGCAATGCCGATCGACGGCGAAATGGCGACCTCGTGCCGCTCGTCGAAGTCCAGCGGCGTCTCGAACGCAAGCAGCACGTCGCGTGCGACCTGCTCGGCCTGCTCGGCGTCGTCGAGGTTTTCCAAAACCACGGTGAACTCGTCCCCGCCCAGTCGCGCGACGGTGTGCTGCGGGCCGACGGTGTGCTGCAGGCGATGGGCCGCGGCGCGCAGGATGCGGTCGCCGGCGGCGTGGCCGAGCGAGTCGTTGATGTCCTTGAAGCGGTCCAGGTCAAGGAACAGCAGCGCGATCTTGCGCCCGTTGTGGCGCGCCCGCACGATCGCGCGTGACAGCCGGTCCGCTAGCAACGTGCGATTGGGCAGTCCGGTCAACGTGTCGTAGTTGGCCAGGTAACGCAGCTCCTGCTCGGCGCGCTTCTGGTCGGTGATGTCGCTGACCACGGCCACGTAATGGCCGCGTTGGCCGCCGGCCTCGTGCACCACGCCGGTCTGGAGCCAGCACAGGAACTCGCTGCCGTCCTTGCGTTGCTGCCAGATCTCGCCCGACCAGCGGCCGTCGCGGTGCAGCTCCGCGCGCATCTGTTGGTAGAACGCCGGGTCGTGCTGGCGGCTGTCGATCAGCCGGGTCGGCTGGCCGGCCACCTCGCTGTCGCTGAAACCGGTCATGCGCTCGAACGCCGGGTTGACCGAAACGAAATTGAAATCGCCATCGAACACCGCCACCGCCTCGGCCATGCTGCGCAGCACCTCGCTGGCAATGCGGCGGTCGCGTTCGGCGCTGCGGCTGGCGGTGATGTCGCGCGCGGTGCCGGCCACGCGCAGGGCGCGGCCGTCGGCGTCGCTCTCGACCACCCGGCCACGCGCACGGACCCAGCTCCAGCCGTCGCTGTCGTTGCGCACCCGGTGTTCCGACAGGAACAGCGGCTCCTCGCCACGCAGGTGCTGGCGCAGGTGCTCGATGACCCGCGCCTGGTCGTCGGGGTGGATCTCGTGCTGGGCGTCCAGATGCGCATGTGTCGTAAGCTGCGGCCCCGGCGCGCCCTGATCGTGGGGGTGCATGCCGTGCAACTCGCGCCGGGTGATGTCGTAGTCCCAGAACTGTTCGCCGGAAGCCCACAGCGCCAGCTGCAGGCGCTCTTCGCGCTCGCGGATCTGGGCGAAATAGCCCTGTTCGCGGCGGCGCTGCGAGTGCCAGCGCCAGGCCACCACCATCGCCAGGGCCAGTCCGGCCAGCGTCAGAGCGGTCAGCGACAACGGGTGCCGCCACAGTGGCGGCGCCACATGCACCGGCACCTGCAACTCCTGGCCGGCCCAGACGCCGTCACGGTTGCTCGCCTGCGCGCGGAACGTGTAGCGCCCGGGCGGCAGTCGCGTATAGGTGATGTCGGCCTGGCCGCCGTTGTCGATCCATTCGGTGTCGAAGCCATCCATGCGGTAGCGATAGCGGATGTCCGCGTTCGGGGAGAAGTCCATCGCACCGATGCGCAGGCGCAGCAGCACGGCATCGTCGGGCACTTCGAGCGTGTCGGGCTTCCACAGCACGCCACTCGATTGCCCGCCCTGGGTGCCGATCCGCGCCGACAGCAGGCGCACCGGCGGAGTGTGGCCGGCGTCGGCCACGCCCGCGTGTTCAAACAGGTTGAGCCCGCGCACGCCACCGAACACCATCCGGCCATCGCTCAGCAGCGTGGCTGCGTTGCCATTGAACTCCAGGTCCTGCAAGCCGTCGGCCAACCCGTACTGGCGCAGATCACCACTGGCGATGTCGAGCCGGACGATGCCGGCGTCGGTGCCGAGCCATAGCTCGCCGGGGACCGCCTCGATGATCGAAAACACCACCGGCACCGGCGCCCCGGCCATGGCCTCGGCCAGCGGGTGGGTGAAGCTGATGCTGCCGTCGGGCTGCTCGACGGCGCGGCTGAGCCCGCTGTGGGTGCCGACCCACAGTGCGCCATCGTGATCGACGTGCAGGGCACGCACCAGGTTGCCGGCCAGTGAAGCGGGATCGTCGATGTCGTGGCGGTAGTGCCGCGGGCCGTCGACCGGGTCGAGCATGTCGAGCCCGTCGCCGGTGCCGAACCAGATCCGCCCGCGCTCGTCTTCCTGCAAGGCATGCACCGTCGGGTGCGCGAGCCGGCGCGGGTCGTCGTCGCGATGGCTGTAGTTGACGACATGGCGGCCGTCGCGCCGCACATGCAACGCGCCGATATCGCGGGTCCCCAGCCACATGTCGCCGCGCTGGTCGGTCAGCACTGCGCGTAGGCTGGTGCCGCTGAAGTCACCGGACGCGCCGTCGCCCAGCCCGATCGGCTCGACCGTCCCGGTGCTCGGTTCCAGCCGCAGCAGTCCATGACTGGTGCCCAGCCACATGCGGCCGTGGCCGGCGTCGCGGATCGACACGATGCGCCGCGGCTGCGCATCGCTGGTGGGCGGCAAGCGCGCGGTCCAGTCCCCGAAGCGGTCGCCGTTGATGTCATAGCGCAACAGCCGGGCGTCGTCGGTGCCGATCCATAGGGCGCCATCGCCACCTTCATGCACGGTGCGGATGCTGTCGTTGGTGGCGATGCGGTCGGATGCTGCGCCGGGCTGGCTGAACAGGTAGCGGAAGCGGGCGCCGCGCGGGTCTGTCACCGCCACGCCGCGGAGCTGCCCGCCCGTCCAGAGCATGCCGCCGTGGTCGATCATCAGGGCGCTGATCTCGTCCTCCGGCAGCGTTGCGTCCACGCCGGGCTCCTCCTGGATCACGCTGATGCGGCCGCTGGCCAGGTCGAACCGGCGCAACCCGCCGCGCGCGACCGAGAACCACAGACGCCCGTCGGGCGCCTGCGCAATCGCGCGGACGTCGGCCTCGCCGCCGCCGTCGCCTGCGGACCAGGCGCGGATCAGCGCGCTGCCGTCGGGCGAGACCCGGAACAGACCGTCGCTGCGGCCGACCCAGATCCGCCCGTCGCGGTCGAGCGCCAAGGTCCGGCTCGCTATGGGCGGGCCGACCCGCAGCACCGCCCCGTCCGGCTCGATGCGAAACAGCCCGGCCGCGGTGGCGTACCAGATCCGCCCCTCCCGATCGGCCAGGAGCTTCTGCCACGGCCCGCCGCGCAGCGTTCGGGTGTCGAGCTGCAGTACGGTGTCGCGACGGCCGCTGGCCGGGTCCAGCCGTTCCAGTCCCTGATTGGTGCCGATCCATACCGTGCCCGCGCGTGCGAGCACCGCGCGCACCTGGCCATGCGCACGGCCGCGGCCAGCCGGCGTATCGAAGCGACGGATCGTGCCGCTGCCCAGGTCCAGGCGCGCCACGTATTCGGAATAGGTGCCGATCCACAGCGCATCGCGATCGAACGCGAGCGCGGTGATATAGCTGTCGGGCAGACTGGTCGGGTCGCGTGGATCGTGGCGGAACAGGGTGTAGCGTTGCCCGTCGTAGCGGTGCAGTCCGCCCTGGGTGCCGACCCAGACGAAGCCCTGCGGGTCCTGCGCAAGGGCGGTCACGGTGTTCTGGGCCAGCCCGTGGTCGCTGCCGAGCTGGGTGAAATAGAAGTCGCGGGTCGCCGCCCCGGTCTCCGCGACGGGCGTCAACCACATGATCAGCCCAAACAGGGCCGCGACAAGGATGCGATACGGAGGCACGAACACCGCGGGGTTGGCGTGTCAGTCCGCAGTGTAGGAGGCGTTCGTCACAGTGCCAACACGGACAGCCCCGGCGGCGCGGATGCATGCTCGGTGGCGGCCTGCCGCGGGGCGAGCCGGGCAGGCCGCCGATGCGCGCCTGTCCTCGTCCGCGGGCGCGCCCGCCAGCGCGGCAACTACCGCGCTCTCACAGGCGATTGCTAGACTTGCGCCATGTTGACCGACCCCGACCTCAACCCCGTCCCGCCGGGCGATCCGCCAGCCGAACTACCGGTTCTGGCGGCCATCGATGCCGAGATCCAGCGGCTGTCGCTGGCGGTGACCGCATCGGAACTGCACGGCGGGCTGTGCGGCTGGCTCGCCGGCGGCGGTGCCGCGGTGCGTGAATGGCCGGCCAAGGTGCTGGCCGACGATGCGATCCCGGCGCCAGCCGCGGATACGCCGCTGGATGAGCTGCGCCGCGCCAGCGCCGCGCAGTTGGCCGACCGCAGTTTCGGGTTCGAATTGTTGCTGCCCGATCCGCAGGCGCCGCTGGTCGATCGCAGCGGCGCGCTGTTCGACTGGTGCCGCGGGTTTCTCGGCGCGTTCGGCATGGCCGTGGGCGGCCGGCCGAAGCTGTCGGAGGAAAGCAACGAGGCGCTGTTCGACCTGGCGAAGCTCGCCGCGGCGCAGCCGCAGGAAGACGGCGATGACGAGGACGAGGCCGCGCTGGTCGAGATCGAGGAGTTCGTCCGGGTCGCCGCACTGCTGCTGCACGGCGACTGCGTGCTCGCCGCCGAGCATCGCCAGCGACTGAATTGATGCTTCCCGTTTTGACTGCGTTCCCGCGCTTCTGGTGTGTCATTCCCGCGCCGGCGGGGAACCAGTAACTTCTGCGCTCACCGTACCGGCAGCGGTGGGCACCAAGAGCGTGCCCACCCTACGGTCACCGTCGCCTGCCATTGGAGACCGATGAACAAGCCGCTTTCCATGCCCTCCCGCGCGCATGCCCGCCGCCGCAAGCAGTTGATGCGGATGGCCGGCGACGACGCCATTTTGGTGTTGCCCGCGGCCAAGGAAGCGGTGCGCAGCCGCGATACCCACTATCCCTACCGGCAGGATTCGGACTTCTGGTACCTGACCGGTTTTCCCGAGGCCGAAGCCGTGCTGGTGCTGGTGCCCGGCCGTGCGCACGGCGAGACGCTGCTGTTCTGCCGCGAGCGCGACACCGAGCGCGAGGGCTGGGACGGGCCGCGCGCAGGCCCTGAGGGTGCGGTGGAGGCCTTCGGTCTGGACGATGCCTACCCGATCACCGATCTGGACGACATTCTGCCGGGCTTGCTGGAAGGTCGCTCGCGGGTGTACTACCACTTCGGCCGCGATGCCGAGTTCGACCTCAAGCTGATCGGCTGGCTCAACCGGGTGCGCGCGATGATGCGCCACGGCGCACAGCCGCCGCACGAGTTCCTCGAGCTGGGCCACCTGCTCGATGAGCTGCGGCTGTTCAAGGACCGCGACGAGATCCGGCTGATGCAGCGCGCCGCCGATATCAGCGTCGCCGCGCACCAGGCGGTGATGCGTGCGGTGCGTCCGGGCATCGCCGAATACGAGCTGCAGGCCGAGCTCGAACGCGTGTTCCGCATGCACGACGCCCAGCCCGCCTACAGCAGCATCATCGGCGCCGGCAGCAACGCCTGCGTGCTGCACTACATCGCCAACAACGGTAGCGCGAGTGACGGTGACCTGGTGCTGGTCGATGCCGGCGCGGAATACCGTGGCTACGCGGCGGATATCACCCGCACGTTTCCGGTCAGCGGGCGCTTCAGCCGGGAGCAGCGCACGCTGCACGAGCTGGTCGGCCGCGCCCAGGCCGCCGCGCTCGCGCAGGCGCAGCCGGGCGTCGCCTACGAGGCCGGGCACGACGCCGCGGTCGCCACGCTCACCGAAGGCCTGCTGCAGCTCGGTCTGCTCAAGGGCAGGCTGGAGAAGAACATTGCCGAGGGCAGCTACAAGCGCTTTTATCGACACAAGACCGGCCACTGGATCGGCCTGGACGTGCACGACGTCGGCGAATACCGCCTCGACGGCGAGTCGCGCCTGCTCGAGCCGGGCATGGTGTTCACCATCGAGCCGGGGCTGTACGTTTCACCCGACGACACCAGCGTGGCGGCCAAGTGGCGCGGCATCGGCATCCGCACCGAGGATGACGTGCTGGTGACCCGCGACGGCCACAAGGTGCTGACCGACAAGCTCGCGCGCAGCGCCGACGAGATCGAAGCATTCATGGCTCAAGAGCACCGGCGAGAGGAGTGAGCAGCGAGGAGTAAGAAATGAGAGAAAAGCCCGCCGCGGGTGTCTGCTTTCTCTCACTTCTCACTTCTAATTCCTTACTTCTATTCCCTTACTTCTAAGCCCTCACTCCTCACTCCTCACTCCCCAGGACCACGGCAATGGAACAACTGGCCAACCCCGAAATCTGGATCGCATTGGCGACGCTCACCGCGCTGGAGCTGGTGCTGGGCATCGACAACATCATCTTCATCTCGATCCTGGCCGGCAGATTGCCGCCGGAACAGCGCGACAAGGCACGCAAGCTCGGCATCGCGCTGGCCGCGGTCACCCGACTGGCCTTGCTGTTCGCGATCGCCTGGATCATCGGCCTGACCGCGCCGCTGTTCTCGCTGTTCGATCACCAATTTTCCTGGCGCGACCTGATCCTGATCGGCGGCGGGCTGTTCCTGATCGGCAAGGCCACCCACGAGATCCACCAGAAGCTCGAGGGCGACTCGGAGGAGGTCGGCACCAGTGCGGCCGCGACCTTCGGCGGCGTCCTCGCCCAGATCATGCTGCTGGACGTGGTGTTCTCGCTGGATTCGATCATCACCGCGGTCGGCATGGTCGAGCAGCGCTGGGTGATGGTCACCGCGATCCTGATCTCGATCGGTTTCATGATCGCGTTCGCCAAGCCCATCAGCGACTTCGTCGAGAAGCACCCCACGGTCAAGGTGCTCGCGTTGAGCTTCCTGCTGATGATCGGCCTGGTGCTGATCGCCGATGGCTTCGGCGTCCACATCCCGAAGGGTTACATCTACGCGGCGATGGCGTTCTCGGTGTTCGTGGAGATGATCAACCTGTGGATCCGCCGGCGCAGTGCCAAGACCAAGCCGCCGGTGAAGCTGCACGAGAAGTACGTCGAGGGCGAGCGCCGGTCGCAGCGGTCCGGCCACTCGACGGCGCCGGCCTCCGGCTGAAGCAAATCTCCCCCAGCCCCTCTTTTCCAAAGAGGGGAGCTGAAGCCGCGCCCAGGGGGGAGACTAAATCTCTCGTAGCTGAATGGTGTTCTCAAGCCAGCTGGCTAGAACGGCCGCAGCAGCCCCGCCAGCCGCGCCCCGAGCCAGACCAGCAGCAGGCCGCCGGCCAGGCTGGCCAGCAGGTATGCCAGCATCAGCTCGCCGCGGGCGGAGCGGCCGTACAGCAGGCACTCGATCATCAGCGCCGAATACGTGGTCAACCCGCCGATCAGGCCGACGATCAGGAACGCCCGCCAGTACAGCCCGGCCGGCCCGCGCTGCTGCAGCCAGATGGCAAAGAAGCCCGCCGCGAACGAGCCGATCAGGTTGACCGCCAACGTGCCCCAGGGAAATCCGTTGCCGACCTGGCGCAGCAGCCAGCCGCTGAGCCAGAACCGCCCGGCGGCGCCGAGCGCGCCGCCGAGCATCACCAGCAGGCACTGCTGCCACCACAGGGTCATGCGGCGCCCGGCTCCGCTGCGCCGGCGGCGAAGGCCTCGCGGGTCAGGTTGAGCGGCGCGCCGTCGGTGCACACCACCTCGTCCTCGATGCGGATGCCGCCGTAGGGCTTGAACTGCGCAATGCGGTCCCAGTCGACCGCATCGGCATGTTCGCCCTGCCTGAGCTTGTCCAGCAGCAGGTCGACGAAGTACAGGCCCGGCTCGATCGTCACCGCCATGCCCGGCGCCAGCGTGCGGGTCAGGCGCAGGAACGGGTGGCCGTCGGGATTGGCGATACGGCCGCCGCGGTCGGACTCGGCGAAGCCGCCGACGTCGTGCACCTGCAGGCCGATGCCGTGGCCGATGCCGTGCGGGAAGAACACGCTGCTGATACCGTTTTCCAGCGCGGTTTCCGGCGCGACCTTGCTGATGCCGAAGTCCTTGAGGATGCCGGCAATGGCCAGGTGCGCATCGAGGTGGATGCGTGTGTAGTCGGTGCCGGCGCGGACCTGGTCGCACATCTTCAGCTGCGCGGCGTCGACCGCGTCGATCATCGCCTGGAACTCGCCACCGCTGTCGGTGGCGTAGGTGCGGGTGATGTCGCAGGCATAGCCGTGGAAGCTGGTGCCGGCATCGATCAGGAAACTGCGGACGGGATCGGGCGCCTCGCGCGCCAGTTCGGTGTAGTGCAGCACCGCGCCGTGCTCGTTGAGCGCCACGATGTTGCCGTAGGGCAGTTCGCTGGCGTCCTGGCGCGCGGCGGCGGCGTAGGCCAGGTTGATGTCGAACTCGCTCTTGCCCGCGCGGAACGCCGCCTCGGCCGCGCGGTGCGCGCGGGTGCCGCTGCGGGAGGCACCGCGCATCATCTCGACCTCGTAGGGGGTCTTGAACGCGCGGTGGTAGTCCAGATAGTCGAGCACCGCCGGCGGGTTGTTCGGCTTGAACCGCCCGGTGGCGTCATCGCCCAGCGCGCTTTGCGGTTCACCCAGGATCGCGCACCGCGCCTCCGACTGCGGCAGGTGCTGCAAGGCCTCGTCCCACTTGCGGATCACCACGATCTCGAAGTGCTCCACCCACCAGCCCTCGGGCGTTTGCGGCACTACGTGCCAGTAGTCGAACGGTTGCAGGTAGATCAGCCTGGGCTTCTTGCCGGGGGTGATGACCAGCCAGCTGCCTGGGTTGCGGGTCAGCGGCAGCCAGGCCTTGAACTGCGGATTGACCACGTAGGGGTAATCGCGATCATCGAACACCTGGTAGTGCACCGTGCCGCTGGGCACCACCAGATGATCAAAGCCCCCGCGCTCCAGCGCCTCTGCGGCTCGCCGTTCCAGCTCACACAGGTGCTGCGGGTATAACATCGCCAGTTCTTGAGTGGTCATTTCGGGGGGATCTCATTTGGGAGCGTCAAGGGATTTTGACGGAATCTCCTCGTCGCCGCAGGCGGAGCCCGAGCAGGAGGGTCCCGCGCCGTTGGGGGTATCTCCGTGGGTCTGGAGCGTGCTGGCGCTGGTGGCCGGAGTCGGGCTATCGCTATGGGTCGCGAACGTGCAGCAGCGCCGATTCGAAACCCAGAGCGTGGCAAGCCTGGAGCGGGTCGCCGAGCGCACCCATGCCGCACTGCTGGACCGGCTGGAAGCGGCCGAGTTTCTGGCCCGTGCGGTGCAGACCCTGTTCCTGACCTCGCAGGAAGTGAGCCAGGAAGAGTTCGCCAACATGTACGCCAACCTGCATCCGCGCGAGCTGATGCCGGGGCTGCAGGCGCTGGCCTACGCCCGGCGTGCGGATGGCGATGCCCAGGAGGGCGGTGCCGACCGCTATGTGACCGAGCTGGTGCAGCCGCTGGACGGCAATGAAGCGGTCGTGGGGCTGCTGGTCAACCGGCAGCCGGCCAACCTGTCCGCGGTGATGAGCTCGCGAGACAGCGATCGGCCCGCACTGTCGGCACCGTTCCGGCTGGTGCAGGCCTCCGGCGACCGGGCCGTCGTCATCGATGGCATCACGCTACGCCTGCCGATCTACAGCCCGGGCGCGCCACCGCTGACCCGCAACGAGCGCCGCGAGCGGATGCGCGGTTCCCTGGCGATCTCGTTCCGCGTGCAGCCGTTGATCGAATCGGCGCTGGCGGCCGAGCTGCGCGAGCAGCTGCACATCGAGATCAGCGACGTCACCGACGGGCCGGCGCGCCTGCTGTTCGACTCGCACCCGCGGCCGCACGGCGGTTCGGCACCGGCGCGGGAGTCGGTGCAGGACCTGGTCTACGGCGGCCGGGTGTGGCGGGTCGAGATGCACTCGGCCGAGCATGCCCCGATGACGCTTGACTGGTCGCAATCGGTGCTCGTACCAGGACTGGTCGCCAGCCTGCTGCTGGCGCTGCTGGTGTTCTCGGTGGCCGGCACGCGCCGTCGCGCGCTGGCGCTGGGCTGGAGCATGAGCCGCCGCTATCGCGAGAGCGAGGCGCGCTTCCGCGCACTCAACGACCTGCTGCCGGCACTGGTGCTGCTGGCGCGCGGCAGCGACGGCCGCATCATCTATGCCAACCAGGCCTCGCGTGCGCGGCTGGGCGAGGGTGTCGGCGACCTGCACCTGCCGTTGCTGTTCGAGGACGCACAACTGCGCGGCCAGCTCGCCGAGGCCGGCACGCGGGGGTGCAGCAATGTCGAGGCGGTGCTGCGCAGCGTCAATGGCGACCGGTTCTGGGCGGCGCTGTCGATCAAGCCGATCGAACTGAACGGCTCCGACCAGCTGCTGATGGTGGCCACCGACATCTCCGAGCAGCGCCAGCTGACCGAGCTGCTCAGCTACCAGGCCAGCCACGACGCCTTGACCGAGCTCTACAACCGCCGCGAGTTCGAGCGCCAGGTCGAGCGCGCACTGGCCGCGATCGCGGCCGGCGCCCCGGCGGCCGCGTTGCTGTACATCGACCTGGACCAGTTCAAGCTGATCAACGATACCTCCGGCCACATCGCCGGCGACCAGTTGCTCAGCCAGCTGGCGATCACCATGCGCGAGCAGTTGCGCGAAGGCGATGTGCTGGCGCGGCTGGGCGGCGACGAGTTCGGCGTGCTCGCCGCCAGCGTGCGCGACCAGCCCGGTGCCCACCACGTCGCCGAGCGGCTGCGCGAGGGGATCGACGGCTACGTGTTTGTCTGGGAGCACAGCACCTACACCATCAGCGCGAGCATCGGCGCGGTGATGATCGAGCGCGGCGACACCACCAGCCTCAAGGACCTGCTCGCCCAGGCCGACACCGCCTGCTACATGGCCAAGGAGAACGGCCGCAACCGCGTGCACTTCTACTCCGCGCAGGACGATGACACCACGCGCCGGCAGAGCGAGATGGAATGGGCCAACCGCCTGCGCTGGGCGGTCGACGAGCGCCGCCTGCTGCTCAAGTACCAGGAGGTCTTTCCGCTGGGGCCGCTCGCCGCCGGGCCGCACCTCGAGCTGCTGCTGCGCTTCCGCGACGAGCAGGGCAAGCTCGTGGTGCCCGGGGCGTTCATGCCGGCGGCCGAGCGCTACGGCCTGATGCCGATGATCGACCGCTGGGTGATCGAGACGGCGCTGGCGAATTTCGACCGGCTCCACCCCAGTGGCGCCGGACTGCAGTTGGCGACGATCAACCTCTCGGGCGCCAGCATCGAGGACGAATCCTTCGCCCTGCTGATCCTGCAGTGGATCGAGCGTTATGGCATCGCGCCGGAGCGGGTCTGCTTCGAGATCACCGAGACGGTGGCGGTGCGCAACCTGTCGCAGGTGACGCGTTTCATCCAGCACCTGCGCAGCGCCGGTTGCCGCATCGCGCTGGACGATTTTGGCGCCGGCATGTCCTCGTTCGGCTACCTCAAGAACCTGCCGGTGGACATCATCAAGATCGACGGCAGCTTCATCCGCGACCTGATGACCGACCCGATGAGCCAGGCGATCGTGCGCGCGGTCACCGACATCGGCCACCAGCGTGGCTTGCAGGTCATCGCCGAATGGGTCACCAGCGAGGAGATCGTCGGCGCGCTGGTCGAGCTCGGCGTCGACTTCGCGCAGGGCTTCGCGCTGCACAAGCCCGAGCCGGTGGTGTGCCACCGCGGTTACCTGCAGCCGTGATGCGCTCCGGCGCCCGGACCAGGCGCCGAACAGTTCGGCTCTACCGGCCCCGGCACGCCCTGGTCGACCGCGGCGTGCCCTTGTTCCGGCCCGCTCGGCCACGCGATCGGCTCACTCGTAGCTGCCGTCGGGTGCCTGCAGCCACTCGCGCAGCTGCTGCATCTGGTCTTCAAGCAGGGTGATGAAGCGGAAGCCGGTCCAGGTCTGCTCGGACGCGTGGGCCGCGTCCTGCCACAGCAGGTGCGCACCGACTTCGATGGCCGCGCCCGGATCCTTCGGATCGCCGATATTGAAACGGAACTGGTATAGCGCATCCTCGACCAGCGGCACGTTGGCGATCAGCAACATGCCGGTTTCCGAGACGTTGCTGAGCCGGCCGACAGTGCGATCGGTCATGGTGTCGATCACCGGAACGTTGTCGGACACCTTGCGCCGCGGCGCACGGCGGAACTCTTCGGTCATGGCGACGGCTCCTCTGCCTGGGCATCGCGGCCGCGGCCCTCGCGCCGCGGGCCGCCGCGCCCGATGAAGCCGCGCAGCGCGTTCAATGCCGAGTGCCACGCCCGATCGACCGGGCGCCCTTCTTCGGCCATGACGATCCGGGCCTGGCTGCGTGCCATCGTGCGGGCCACGTTGTCGAGCGACTGCTCGTCGACCCGCTGGCCGCGCTGGTTGACGAACAGGGCCCGGTCCGTGACCCGGCTGTACCAGGCCATGCGGCGCCGCACGACCTCGCCCTGCTGGTTCCTGGTGAACTCGATCCAGGTGCCGAAAGGCACCCTGCGCAGTCGTTCGTAGCACGCCTGCTCCTGCGCGGATCGGGGCGGCCGGGCAACCTCCGTTGCGGCTGCGTCCGCGCCCAGCCGGGTGCGCGCCTTGAGCTTCATCGCTAGTTCGGTGCGCGAGGCCGGGTCGTCGTCGTGCTCGTCCTGACCGGTCGTGAGCCGGCGCGCGATCGCGCTGGCTTCGCCGGCGTGGTAGCCGACCAGCGCCAGTGCGTGTTCGATCCGCTGGTCCAGTCCGGCGGGCGCCGGCGCGGCGCCGGCACTGGCGGTCACGATCTGCGCGGTCGCCGCCACGTGCTGCCGCCACTGCTCGGAGTCCTCGCCATGGCGCAGCAGCACCAGCGTGAGCACGTCGCTCCAGACCTGCTGCAACAGCGCGCGTGCGAATTTCGGCAGCGCCTGCCCCTCCATCGCCTGCTCGATCGTTTCGGCTGCGCGGCGCTTGGCGAGCTCCAGTTTTTCCTTGCCGCGGACCGCTTCGACATGACGCCGCTCGCTGACCTCCGCCTTGCGCGCGAGCAACTGCAGGTGTTCCTGCAACGACTGGTTGGCCGACTCGAACACCGCCGCATCGCCGTGGTAGTTCTCCACCACGTGATCGACCGCGCGGTGCAGCTGCGACTCCAGTTGCGGATCGGTCTCGTCCTCGCCCAGCCACTTGGCGCCGGCCTCGGCGACCGCGTTCAACATCTGCCGGGCCGGATGCTGGCTGCGTACGAAAAAGCCGGGATCCTGCAGCGCTGCGCGCAGCACCGGCACCTGCAGGCGTTCGGCCAGGGCGGTGCCGGGGGCGCCGTCGCGCAGATCGCGGCGCATCTCGGCGTACAGCATTTCGAGCAGTTCGAAGGTGTCCTGGTCGCCGCTCGAAAGCCGCATCGGCTTGCCGTGCTGCTGGCGACTCTGCGCGAGCAGGGTCTGCCGGACCTCCGCCACCGTTTGTGGGCCGCGCGGTGGCCCGGAGCGGTCGGCCTGCTGTGATTGGAGCGCATCCACGACCTCGCCGGTCGCCAACTCCCGCGCGCCGGGTTGTGGCGCCGGCCTGCCGCGCAGCTTGCCGAGCAGGTCGCGGCGGCCGCTGAGTAGCTCCTGCAGAAGCGAAAACGCGAGGTTTTCCCCCTCGCTGGCACCTGTTCCGGCCTCGCCCAGCCAGCCGGTATGCGGCCGCGACCCCGCCGCGTCCGGTGTTTCAAGCCGAGCGGTGTCGCGTGCCTCGCCGGACCCCGGTGCGGCCTTGCGGGTGCCCGACTGGGGGCTGGCCCGGGTCCGCAATGGTACGTAGGACAGGCCGGGCAGGATGTTCTCGCGCGCCAGCAGCGCGTTGATCGTTTCCACCAACTGGGTGTAGTTGCCCATGACATGCTGGTCGAAGCAATGCAGCAGCACCAGCCGGACATCCAGATCGATCTCCAGCACCTCGCAGGCGTGCAGCAGCGCCCGCGCGAGCGCATGCGGCCCGAGCGGCAGGCGCTCGGCATCGAACGCCGGGGCGCCGGCCAGCACACCGAAGCGCTGCCCCAGCAGCATCAGCGGCAATCCGGCGCGGGACTCGTGGCGCATGCCGATGCTGCGCACCAGGCTGCCTTCGCTGACCTCGTCATCTTCGAGCAGGCGCAGCCGGCTGAAATCGACCTTCAACTTTTCACCACCGGCGGCGGGTGCCCCGGCCGGCCCGGCGGGGGCACGAATCTGCGCCAGTGACGCCTCCAGGAACCTGAGGAATGCCGGCGCCAGCTCGGCGCGGCGCTGGCGCACCTTGCGCAGGGTCTCGAATTGCCCGGCCTGCAGGGCCGGGTCGCTGGCCTGTTCGGCCCGCCGGAACAGTTGCTGTTCGAACTCGGTGAACATGCCATCGAGCTGGCGTTCGAGCTCTTCGGACACCAGCGCATGGACGTGCTCCAGCGCGACATGGACGCGTCGGGGCAGGACCGCCGATGCAAGCGTGGCTGTGGGCATGGAGGGCTTACCGGAATTGTCCAACGTGGTCGACACCCTGTTTCCCGGTCGAGTCGGCTTATATGACCACGCCAGTCCGGCGCCCGCCACCCCACGGCCCCGGCAGCCGCTTGCGCGCGTGGCCCGGATACTCCCCATGGGCAGCATGACGCGACGGGCCAGCGCCGAGCGTCACCTCGGATCAATCGTCCAGGAAAAGCGCCACCACGTCGTTGGTGAAGCGGCGACCCAGCTCGGTCGGGCGAATGCGCTCGCCGGTGCGGTCCAGCCAACCGGCGGTGTATGCCGCCTGCAGTGGCGCCTCGATCGCGGCGAGCGCCAGGCCGGTGCGCGCCTCGAACTCGGCCACGCTGAACCCCTCGACCAGGCGCAAGGCATTGAGCATGAACTCGAACGGCCGCCGCTCCGATGGAATGCGCTCGTCGCCGCCAAGCGCGGCATCGCTGCCGGCGTGGGCCAGGAAGGTGGCTGGATGCTTGTGCTTCCAGCGCCGCAGCACGGCCTGTTCGGCGCCGAGGGTCAGCTTGCCGTGCGCGCCGGCGCCGATGCCGAGGTAATCGCCGTAGCGCCAGTAGTTGAGGTTGTGCGTGCACTGCCGCCCCGGTCGCGCATACGCGCTGACCTCGTACTGCCCATAGCCGGCCGCTGAGAGCAGTGCCTGGCAGTGCTCCTGCATGTCCCAACTGTTGTCCTCATCGGGAATGCCCGACGGCGGCCTTGCGGCGAACAGCGTGTTCGGCTCCAGCGTGAGCTGGTAGTGCGAGACATGCGCCGGTTGCAGTGCGAAGGCGCGTTCCAGGTCGCGTTCGGCCATCGCCAGGCTCTGCTGCGGCAGCGCGTACATCAGGTCGAGGTTGAGGTTGTCCAATCCCGCGTCCTGCGCCAGCTTGACCGCCGCCTCGGCCTCGGCGCTGTCGTGGATGCGGCCGAGCCGTTGCAGGCAGCCGTCGTCGAAACTCTGGATGCCGAAGCTCAGCCGGTTCACGCCGGCCGCCCGGTACAGCTCGAAACGGCCATGTTCGGCGGTGCCGGGGTTGGTCTCCAGGGTGATCTCGCAGCCCGGCGCGAAGCGCAGCCGCGCACTCGCGCCCTGCAGGAAGCGTTCGATGAACTCCGGTGGCATCAGGCTCGGCGTGCCGCCGCCAAAGAACACGCTGTGCACCGTGCGGCCCCAGACCAGCGGCAGGTCGAAGTCCAGGTCGGCCAGCAGCGCGTCGACGTAGGCCTGGAACGGCAGCGCGCCGCCGGTCTTGTTCTCGTGCGAGTTGAAGTCGCAATACGGACATTTGCGCACGCACCACGGGATGTGGACGTACAGCGACAGCGGCGGGGGAGTGAGCATGCGGCTATTGTCCCACCGGGCAGGCCGGTTGCCGCGATCGTGTAGGAGCGGCTTCAGCCGCGATGGGATACTGCGTCGGCCGCCGATCCTGGATCGCGGCTGAAGCGCTCCTACAACCGCGCGAAGCGCTCGCTCAGCACGGCCAGGGCGCGGCCCCGATGGCCGATGCGGTTCTTCGCGTCCGGCGCCAGTTCCGCTGCCGTCAGGCCCAGTTCGGGGTCCAGGAACACCGGGTCGTAGCCGAATCCACCGGCGCCACGCGGCGCATCCAGGATCAATCCCGGCCACGTGCCTTCGGCGATCAGTGGTTGCGGATCGTCGGCATGGCGCAGCAACACGATCACGGCGTAAAAATGCGCCGTGCGCCGCGCCGCCGGCACGTCGGCCAGCACATCGAGCAGCTTGGCGATGTTGGCCCCGGCGTCGCCGTGCAGCCCGGCATAGCGCGCCGAATACAGCCCCGGGGCGCCGCCGAGCGCATCCACGCACAGCCCCGAGTCGTCGGCCAATGCCGGCAGGCCGGTCACGCGCGCGGCGTGGCGCGCCTTGAGCAGCGCGTTCTCGATGAAGGTGCTGCCGGTCTCCTCGATGTCGCCGACGCCCAACTCGCCCTGACCGACAAATCCGATGCCGCTGTCGCCGAGCAATTGGCGGAATTCATCGAGCTTGCCGGGATTGCCGCTGGCGATGACGAGTTTCATCGATTGCACTCCAGGATCGGCGGGCAGAGCCCGCCCGGAATCACCGCGCCAGCGCCTCGCGCTGCTTCATGACCAGCTCGGCGATGCCCGCCTCGGCCAGCGCGGTCATCGCCGCCAGCTCCTCGCGGCGGAACGCGTGGCCCTCGGCGGTGCCCTGCAGCTCGATGAACCCGCCGCCGTCGTTCATCACCACGTTCATGTCGGTGTCGCAGTCGCTGTCCTCGGCGTAGTCCAGGTCCAGCACTGGCACGCCACGGTAGATGCCGACCGACACCGCGGCGACCGCGCCGAAGATCGGGTCGCGCCCGCCCTTGATCTCGTTGCGCCCGCGCAGCCACTGCACCGCATCGACCAGCGCCACGTACGCGCCGGTGATCGCCGCGGTGCGGGTGCCGCCGTCGGCCTGCAGCACGTCGCAGTCGAGCGTGATGGTGCGCTCGCCGAGCGCCTTGCGGTCGATGCAGGCGCGCAGGCTGCGGCCGATCAGGCGCTGGATCTCCAGCGTGCGGCCGCCCTGCTTGCCGCGCGCGGCCTCGCGGTCGCTGCGGGTATGGGTGGCGCGCGGCAGCATGCCGTATTCGGCGGTGACCCAGCCCTCGCCCTTGCCGCGCAGGAACGGCGGCACGCGGTTCTCCACGCTGGCCGTGCACAGCACCTGGGTCTGGCCGAAGCCGACCAGCACCGAGCCTTCGGCGTGGCGGGTGTAGCCGCGCTCGATGCGCACCTCGCGCAGTTGCTCCGGCGCACGGCCGCTCGGTCGGAGGATGGTGGTCATAGGCACGTCGCAAGGCGGGGCGCGGCAGTCTAGCAGTCGCTGCCGATGACCCGGCCCACGTCGCGTAGAGCGGAGCTTGCTCCGCTGCCCACTGCTGGATCGAGACACGGCGACGCCAGACCCTCGTAGGGTGGGCACGCTTTCTGGGCCCACCGCAGCGGAATGGGCACAGGACGCGGTGGGCACAAACGGCGTGCCCACCCTACGGCGCTTCGGCCGTGTCGCATGCGGGGCCGAATGGCATACTGCCCGGCCGTTCATTAGGTAGCCCGGACATGATCCGCAGCATGACCGCCTTCGCCAGCGGCGAGCGCGCGACTCAATGGGGCACGCTGGGTTGCGAGCTGCGCTCGGTCAACCACCGCTTCCTCGAGATCGGACTGCGCCTGCACGACGACCTGCGCGCGCTGGAACCGGCGCTGCGCGAGCGCGTCGCCGGGCGGCTGTCACGCGGCAAGGTGGATCTGACCCTGCGTCTGCGCGCGCCGGAAGGCGAGGGTGGCCTGCAGCTCGATCCGACCCGGCTGCGCGAGCTGAGCGAGCTGGCGATCGACCTGTCGGCGCGTTTTCCCGGGCTGCAGACCCAGTTCACCGACCTGCTGCAGTTTCCCGGCGTGCTGCAGGCGCCGGCGACCGATGCCGCCGCATTGCAGGCCGAGGCGCTGGCGCTGCTCGATGCCGTGCTGGACGAATTCGTGGCCTCGCGCGAACGTGAAGGCACCAAGCTGGCCGCGGTCATCAACGAGCGCATCGATGGCATCGCCCGTATCGCCGCCGACGTGCGCGAACTGATGCCGGTCATCGGCGAGGGCCAGCGCCGCAAGCTCGAGACCCGTCTGTCCGACCTGGCCCAGCCGGCCGGCGTGGGCCAGCTCGAACCGGGGCGACTCGAACAGGAGTTGGTCATGTGGCTGCAGAAGCTCGACGTCGACGAAGAGCTCGACCGGCTCGATGCGCACGTCAGCGAGGCGCGGCGCGTGTTGAAGCTGCGCGAGGCGGTCGGCCGCCGGCTCGACTTCCTGCTGCAGGAGTTCAACCGCGAGGCCAACACGCTTGGCTCCAAGTCAGTCGATGCCCGCAGCTCGGCCGCGGCGATCGAGTTAAAGGTGCTGATCGACCAGGTGCGCGAGCAGATCCAGAACATCGAGTAGCTAGAACTCCTTCTCCCGCAATGCGGGGGAAGGGGTGGTCAGCGAACAAGCGGGAAACATTAGATGCGCGGAACCCTCTACATCGTCGCCGCCCCGTCGGGCGCCGGAAAGTCCAGCATCGTCAACGCGGTGCTGGCGCGCGATGCGAACCTCTGCCTGTCCATCTCGTTCACCTCGCGCGCGCCGCGACCGGGCGAGCGGCATGCCGAGCACTACCACTTCGTCGATGAATCCGAGTTCGAACGCATGGTCGGCGCCGGCGACTTCTTCGAACACGCCCGCGTGCACGGCGACTGGAAGGGCACCGCGCGGCAGTCGGTCGAGCCGCAGCTGGCATCGGGCAAGGACGTGCTGCTGGAGATCGACTGGCAGGGCGCGCGCCAGGTGCGGGCCAAAGTGCCGGGCGCGGTCAGCGTGTTCATCCTGCCGCCCTCGCGCGAGGCGCTGGAACAGCGCATGCGCACCCGCGGCCAGGACAGTGACGAGGTGATCGCCCAACGTCTGGCCGCCGCGCGCGAAGAGATGTCGCACTACGGCGAGTTCGACTACGTCATCGTCAACGAACAGTTCGCGATCGCGGTCGACGAAATGTGCTCGATCTTCACCGCCAGCCGCCTGCGCCGCGAGGCCCAGGTGGCGCGGCATTCCCGGCTGCTCACCACGTTGCTGGCCGACGGGTGAGGCGGGACAAGGGAACAGGGAACGGCGTCGCAAGGGCAAAATGCCGACGCCGTAGGCTGGGCTGACGTGCCCAGCAGCTCCGCCGCGGGGCAGCCGTATGGTCCGCCGGCTGCCACGCGGCAAATACAGCAAATCCTTTGCCGTGCGAGACAACAGGGCTGCATGCTCTTCCCGAGTCCCGAGTCCCGAGTCCCGAGTCCCGAGTCCCGAGTCCCGAGTCCCGAGTCCCGAGTCCCGAGTCCCGAGCGCCGGTCCGAATACTGAACGCCACAGCCCCTAACTCCTTGATTCAACAACAATCGCTTGCTCCGGCGGGGTGCAGTCGCTACAATCCCGACCCGTTTGTCCCCACATCGACGGCCGCCCGGCCGCCAGGAGCCCCATGGCCCGCATCACCGTAGAAGACTGTCTGGAAGTGGTCGACAACCGCTTTGAACTCGTCATGTTGGCCGCCAAGCGGGCGCGCCAGCTCGCCAGTGGCGTGGACCCGCAGATCGACAACAGCGAGTCCAACGACAAACCCACCGTGCTGGCCCTGCGCGAGATCGCCGCGCGCAAGATCAACCCCGACTATATCGACGCGGTCGAGAAGGCCGAGCGCGAGCGCAAGGAGCGCGAGGCGCTGGAATGGGCCGCCGCCGAGGTGGTCGCCGACGATGACCTGTCCAAGGGCGACGACTGACGCTCGCCGCCTCATCGGCTGCATGCAAAAACCCCGCCGAGTGCGGGGTTTTTTGTGCGTGCCCGACTCGGGACTCGGGACTCGGGAAAAGCATGAAGCCCGTCATCCTGAACGCAGCGAAGGATCTGCTGTCCCGCACGTGAACGAGCGGGCTTGCACGCCAGCGTCGTGGCGCCTTTGACTTTCCCGAGTCCCGAGTCCGCGCCCCGGCATTCGGAATTTCAGCCCGAGGCCGAGGTCAGATTCCCCCTTCAGCCAACCGCATTGCGCTGCGCTGCACCAGCCGCGTAGATTCATCGCCATGAGTCCCGCCAAGTCCGCGCTGAACCGGCCCGCCATGCCCGCATCCGACGATGCGCCGCTGCCGGACTATGTGCGCGAGCTCGAGCAGGCCACGCACTACCTGCCCGAGGAGTCGCGCCTGCGGTTGCGGCGCGCCTGGAGCGTCGGCGCGGCCGCGCACGCCGGTCAGACCCGCAAGTCCGGCGAGCCCTACATCACCCATCCGGTTGCGGTGGCGCGGGTGCTGGCCGATCAGGGGCTCGATGTCGAGACGCTGATCGCGGCGATCCTGCACGACACCATCGAGGACACGCCGCTCACGCGCGACTGCCTGGCCGAGGAGTTCGGCGAAACCGTCGCCGAGCTGGTCGACGGCGTCACCAAGCTGGACAAGCTGCATTTCCGCGATCGCCAGGAAGCGGCCGCCGAGAGTTTCCGCAAGATGGTGCTGGCGATGTCGCGCGACCTGCGCGTGATCCTGATCAAGCTCGCCGACCGCCTGCACAACATGCGCACCCTCGGCGCGCAGGGAGCGGCGGCGCGCGAACGCATCGCGCTGGAGACGCTGGAGGTCTTCGCGCCGATCGCGCAAAGGCTCGGCATGAACCTGATCAAGGCCGAGCTGCAGGACCTGGGTTTCCGCGCGCTGCATCCGTGGCGTCACGCGGTCATCGAAAAACGCATCCGGACCCAGCCGGTGGTGCGACGCGAGTCGCTGGTCCAGATCGAGGCCCAGCTCGCGCAGCGGCTGGCCAAGGAGAAACTCACCCACCGCCTGATCAGCCGGGTGAAATCGCCGTGGAGCATCTACAGCAAGATGCGCGCGGAGCACAAGAACTTCACCCAGGTCATGGACGTGTTCGGCTTCCGCATCGTGGTGCGCTCGGTGGCCGACTGCTACCACGCACTCGGCGTGGTGCACGCGGCATACAAGCCGCTGGATGCGCGCTTCCGCGATTTCATCGCCATTCCGAAGGCCAACGGCTACCAGTCGCTGCACACGGTGCTGTTCGGGCCGTACGGATCGCCGGTGGAGGTGCAGATCCGCACCGAAGAGATGGACCTGATCGCCGAGCGCGGCATCGCCGCGCACTGGTCCTACAAGGACGGCGGCGAGGGACCCAACAGCGCGCAGAGCCGCGCCCACAGCTGGATCACCGGGCTGGTGGAGTCGCAACATGCGACCGGGTCGTCGCTGGAGTTCCTCGAAAACGTCAAGGTCGACCTGTTCCCCGACGAGGTCTACCTGTTCACGCCGCAGGGCGACATCCTCTCGCTGCCGCGCAATTCCACCGCGCTGGATTTCGCCTATGCCGTGCACACCGACGTCGGCAACCAGGCGGTCGCCGCGCGCGTCGACAGCAAGCTGGTGCCGCTGCGGACCAAGCTCGCCAGCGGCCAGCGGGTGGAGGTGATTACCGCCAAGTCCTCGACGCCGAAGCCGCAATGGCTGGAGTTCGTGGTCTCCGGCAAGGCACGCACCTCGATTCGCCAGCAGCTCAAGCACCTGGTGCACGAGGACGCGGTGCAGCTCGGCCACCGCATGCTCGATCGCGCGCTGGAGGGCCTGCAGACCTCGCTCGACCGGATTCCAGCCACGCGGCTGGATGGCTACCTGCACGAGCATCACTACCCGCGGCTGGAGGCGTTGCTGGCCGACATCGCGCTGGGCAACCGCATGCCCAGCCAGGTCGCGCTGACGCTGGCCCGGGAAGCGCCGGGCAAGTCGGAGCTGAACGCGCCATATCGCCCGGCCCTGCCCGAGGACCGCATCCTGATCACCGGCGCGGAGCGCGGCGTCATCAGCTTCGCCAACTGCTGCCTGCCGATCCCCGGCGATGACATCATGGGTTACCACACGGCCGGCAAGGGGCTGGTCGTGCACCGCCTGGACTGCCCCAACGTCGCCGAATACCGCAAGTCGCCGGATCGCTGGGTGCCGATCGGCTGGGACCGCCAGGTCTCCGGCGATTTCGACGCCGCGCTGAAGATCGAGGTCGACAACCGCCCCGGCTCGCTGGCGCAGGTCGCCGCGGCGATCGCGGAGGCGGAGTCCAACATCGACCGGGTCGAATACATCGATCGCGATCCCAACATGGCGGTGCTGCGCTTCGCGATCGAGGTCGCCGACCGCCGCCATCTGGCCGACGTGATCCGCCGGGTGCGCCGGCTGCCGGTGGTGATCGGGGTGCAGCGCATCTGAGCTCGGCGTGTTGGGCCTTTTCCTACGCGCG
The DNA here is from genome assembly GCF_046600735.1 of Novilysobacter longmucuonensis. Classification (NCBI taxonomy): domain Bacteria; kingdom Pseudomonadati; phylum Pseudomonadota; class Gammaproteobacteria; order Lysobacterales; family Lysobacteraceae; genus Novilysobacter; species Novilysobacter longmucuonensis. The sequence continues at coordinate 42,152 of NZ_JBJMAW010000015.1, read as the reverse complement.
CGCGGGCGCTGCGCCGACCGCGCCGGCGGCGGCTCTGGTTAAACTGCGCGCTCATCGAGCCGTTCGAAACTGGAGCCCCGCATGTCCCGCAAGATCATCCAAACCGACCAGGCTCCGGCCGCGATCGGCCCGTATTCGCAGGCCGTGCGCGTCGGCGACACCGTGTACCTGTCCGGGCAGATTCCGCTGGATCCGGCCACCGGCGACCTGGTCGACGGCGACATCGCCGCGCAGGCGCGCCGCGCGTTCGACAACCTCAAGGCGGTCTGCGAGGCCGCCGGCGGCTCGCTGGGGCACATCGCACGGCTCGGCCTGTACGTGACCGACCTGGGCGATTTCGCTTCGGTCAATGCGGTCATGGCGGAATACTTCCAGACGCCGTACCCGGCGCGTTCGACCATCGAGGTCAGCGGCCTGCCCAAGGGCGCGGCGTTCGAGGTCGATGCGGTGATGGTCGTTTCCTGACCGGCATGGCACGTCCCGCACGTGCCGCGCGTGTCGCCCGTCCCGGCCCCGCGCTCGCGGCGGTCGGCGAGACCCCGCTGACCGCATTGCCGGGCTGCGGGCCCAAGGTCGCCGAAAAGCTTGCCGCGCGCGGCCTGACCTGCCTACAGGACCTGTGGCTGCAACTGCCGCGGCAGTACGAGGACCGCACCCGGATCGCGCCGATCCGCGGGCTGCAGCCCGGGGTCGCGGTGCAGGTCGAGGGGCGCATCGAGGCGGTCGAACGCGGCTTTCGCTACAAGCCGACGCTGCGCGTGGCGATCGGCGACGAGTCGCAGGCGACACTGGTGCTGCGGTTCTTTCATTTCCGCGCCGCGCAGGTCGCGCAGTTCGTCCCCGGTGCGCGGGTGCGCTGCTACGGCACCCCGCGGCCCGGCCAGCACGGGCTGGAGATCGTGCATCCCAGTTATCGCCTGCTCGATGTCGAGGCCGACGCCGTGCTCGGCGACGCACTCGATCCGGTGTATCCGGCGATCGAAGGCATCGGTGCGGCCTCGCTGCGGCGCCTGATCGGGCTGGCGCTGGATCGCCTGCCCGACGATGCCGCGCTCGAACTGCTACCGCGCGAGCTGCGCGAGGGCCTGCACCTGCCGTCGTTGCGCGATGCATTGCTGACCGTGCATCGCCCCGCGCAGGACGCCGACATCGCGGCACTGCTCGCCGGCACCCATCCGGCGCAGCGACGCCTGGCGCTGGAGGAGTTGCTCGCCCATCACCTCAGCCTGCGCCGCCAGCGCATGGCCCAGCAGGCGCATGCCGCGCCGGCACTACGTTCCACGACACTGGCCGAGCGCCTGCGCGCTGCGTTGCCGTTCGCGTTGACCGGCGCGCAGCAGCGCGTGTTCGAGCAAATCCTGCGGGATCTGCGCAAGCCCTCGCCGATGCTGCGGCTGGTGCAGGGCGACGTCGGCAGCGGCAAGACCGTGGTCGCCGCGCTGGCGGCGATGCTGGCGGTCGGCGCCGGCAAGCAGGCCGCGCTGATGGCGCCGACCGAACTGCTCGCCGAGCAGCACCTCGTCAACCTGCGCGGCTGGCTGGAGCCGCTTGGCGTGCGCGTGGCGTGGCTGGCCGGCAAGGTCACCGGCCGCGCCCGCGCGCAGGTGCTGGCCGCGGTCGCTTCCGGCGAGGCGCAGCTGGTGGTCGGTACCCATGCGCTAATGCAGCAAGGCGTCGTTTTCCACGACTTGGCGCTGGCGATCGTCGATGAACAGCATCGTTTCGGCGTTCATCAGCGCCTGGCGCTGCGCGACAAGGGGGCCGGTGGAGGGGATGTCGGCGACGTTCTGGGCAGGGCTGCCGCGATCGTCCCGCACCAACTGGTGATGACCGCAACGCCAATTCCGCGCACGCTGGCGATGGCGGCCTACGCCGATCTGGATGTCTCGGCGATCGACGAATTGCCGCCCGGCCGCACCCCGGTGCAGACCATCGCGCTCAGTGCCGAACGCCGGCCGGAGCTGGTCGAACGCATCCGCACCGCCTGCGCCGAGGGCCGGCAGGCGTACTGGGTCTGCACGATCATCGACGAAAGCGACGAGATCGTCGCTCAGGCCGCGCAGACCACCTTCGACGGACTGACCCTGCAGTTGCCTGGGCTTCGCGTCGGTCTGGTGCACGGGCGCATGAAAGGCGCCGACAAGCAGGCGACGATGCTGGCGTTCAAGCGCGGCGAAATCGACCTGCTGGTTGCGACCACCGTGATCGAGGTCGGCGTCGACGTGCCCAATGCTTCGCTGATGATCATCGAGAACGCCGAGCGGCTCGGCCTGGCGCAACTGCACCAGCTGCGCGGCCGGGTGGGGCGGGGCAGCGCCGCATCCAACTGCGTGCTGCTGTACCAGTCGCCGCTGTCGGCGCTGGCCAGGCAGCGGCTGGAGACGATGCGCCAGACCCAGGATGGTTTCGTGATCGCCGAGAAAGACCTGGAACTGCGCGGCCCGGGCGAGCTGCTCGGCACCCGGCAGACCGGCATCGCCGGCTTCCGCGTTGCCGACCTCGCCCGCGATGCCGACCTGCTGCCGCAGGTGCAGGAGCTCGGCGATCGCTTGCTGCAGCAATCCCCGGACATCGCCGAACGCATCGTGTCCCGCTGGGTCGGCGCGGCACTGCATTACGCCAGCGCCTGAGCTCAGGCCTTGCCGCGAGGGCCGGCTGGTCAGGTTGCCAAGCGGCATCACGGCGTCCTGTGGGCTTCGCGGCGAAGATGTCACGCAGCTAGAATGCAGCCATGCCCGCAATGCCCACCACGCCCACGCCCGCCGCGACAGCCACGCCCCTCGCCAACCAGTTGCTGATCGCCTTGCCGTCGCTGGCCAATACCAATTTCTCGCGCAGCGTCGCGCTGGTCTGCCAGCACGACGGTGACGGCGCGATGGCCATCATCGTCAACCGCGCGTCCGAGTACACCCTGGGCGAGGTGTTCGGGCAGATGGGGGTGGAGGGCGGCGGCGAGGCCCTGCGCACGCAGGTCGTGCTCGCCGGCGGGCCGGTCCATCCCGAGCGCGGCTTCGTGCTGCATGACGGCGGCATGCGCTGGGACTCGACGCTGGAGATCGCCCAGCGGCTGTTTCTGACCACCTCGCGCGACATTCTCGAAGCCATGGCCCGGGGCGAGGGTCCCGAGCACGCGATCGTCGCGCTCGGCTGCGCCGGCTGGGGCGCGGGACAGCTCGAGCACGAGCTGACCGACAACGACTGGCTGACCGCGCCGTCGGACACCGAGTTGCTGTTCGCGCTGCCACTGGAAGCCCGCTGGCACGCGGCGGCCGGTCTGATCGGGGTGGATTTCGCGCACCTGGCCGACTACGCCGGTCACGCATGAGCCAGGCGCCGACACCGGCCACCACGCCCGCTCCGGCGCTGATCAGGCGCGACGGCACGGTGCTCGGCTTCGACGTCGGCGCGCGCCGCATCGGCGTGGCGGTCGGCAGTGCCTTCGGCCACGGCGCGCGCGCGCTGGCGGTGGTCGACGTGCATGGCCACGGGCCGGACTGGAACGCGCTCGATCGTCTGTACAAGGAGTGGCGGCCGGACGGGCTGATCGTCGGCGACCCGATGACGCTGGACGGCGGTGACCAGCCGATCCGCGTGCGGGCCCACGCGTTCGGCCGCGAGCTGCAGGCGCGCTACCGGCTGCCGGTGGCGTTGGTCGATGAGCGCCTGAGTTCGATCGAGGCGGCGCAGCGTTTCGCCGCCGACCGCGCCCAGGGGCGCAAGCGCCGCCGCGATGCCGAGGCGCTGGATGCGATCGCCGCCGCGGTGATCATCGAGCGCTGGCTGGCCGCACCGGGCGATGCCCTCGCACTTTCCGAGCAGCCCCCCGCATGATTTCCCGACACGCCGACCCGCCGCATGCGCTGCAACACCTGCTCACCCTGGAGGGCCTGCCGCGGGCGCAGCTGGAAGCGCTGCTGGAGCGCGCGCAGCATTACGCCGACGTGCGCGAGGACCGCAGCGTTTTGGCCGGCAGCGCGGTCTGCACGCTGTTCTTCGAGCCTTCCACGCGCACCCGCATGAGCTTCCAGCTCGCCGCGCAGCGGCTCGGCGCCGAGGTGCTGAACTTCGATGCCTCGACCTCCTCGACCAGCAAGGGCGAAAGCGCGCGCGACACGCTCAGGACGATCGAGGCAATGGGCGTGCGCGGTTTCATCGTGCGTCACCAGCACGACGGCGCGGTAGCCGCACTCGCCGAAGCGGCCGGTCCCGCCACCGCGTTGATCAACGCCGGCGACGGCCGCAGCGCGCACCCGACCCAGGGCCTGCTCGACATGCTGACGCTGCGCCAGGCCAAGGGCGAGGATTTCTCCTGTCTGAAGGTGTTGATCGTCGGCGACGTCAGGCATTCACGAGTCGCCCGCTCGGACCTGCACGCGTTGCGCACGGTGGGCACCGGCGAGCTCCGGGTGTGCGCACCGCAGGCGCTGTTGCCCGAGGACGCAACGCTGGAGGGCTGCACCGTCAGCCATGACCTGGATGCGGCGCTGGAGGGCGTCGACGCGGTGATGCTGCTGCGCCTGCAACGCGAGCGCATGCAGGAAGGGCTGGTTGGCTCGCTGCACGACTACCACCGCGACTACGGTTTGACCTCGGCCCGGCTGCGTCGTGCCGCCGCCGACGCGGTGGTGCTTCATCCCGGCCCGGTCAATCGAGGGGTCGAGGTGACCGACGAGGTCGCCGATGGCGCGCAGTCGCTGATCCTGCGGCAGGTCGGCAATGGCGTGGCCGCGCGCATGGCGGTGCTGGAGGCATTGCTGGGCTCGCGCTAGCCGTAGGATCGGCACGCTCTTGGTGCCCATCAACGGGTTCCGGACCCGGCGCGCTGGGCACGGAGGGCGTGCCCAGCCTACGGACGCTGCGGGCCGGGCATGCTCGGACCCAGCATGCTCGGGCCCAGCATGATGATGCCCATGCCGATCAGACAGAACATCACGCCGACATAGTCGGTCACGCTGGGGCGCACCGAATCGATCGCCCACAGCCACAACAGCGCCACGCTGATGTACACCCCGCCGTACGCGGCGTACACCCGGCCGGCCGCGTGCGGATGCAGCGTGAGCAACCAGACGAACGCCGCCAGGCTCAATGCAGCCGGCACGAGCAACCAGGCCGAGCGCTCGTGTTTGAGCCAGAGGTAAGGCAGGTAGCAGCCGATGATCTCCGCCAGAGCGGTGAGGACGAACAGACCGAGCGTGCTGGCGAATTTCATCGTCGAACGGTAGCACTCGCTCCCACTGCGCAGTAGCGGCCGCACGGCACGTCGGGAAGCCGGCCCTTGCCACTACGGTGCCGTGCAGATCAGCTCGACGGGCTCACCGCAGCAGCACCAGCGTGGCCAGGCCGAGGAAACTCAGAAAGCCGACCACGTCGGTCACCGTGGTCAGCACCACGCCGCCGGCCAGCGCCGGGTCGATCCTCATGCGGCGCAGGGTCAGTGGCACCATCACCCCGGCCAGCGCGGCGACGAACAGATTGATGACCATCGCGCCGGCAATCACCAGCCCCAGCGGTACATCGCTGAACCACAGCGCGGCGACCACGCCGACCACGATCGCCCAGGCCAGTCCGTTGAGCAGCCCGACCGACACCTCCTTGATCAGCAAGGCGCGCAAATTGCCGAATCCGACCTGGCCCAGTGCCAAGCCCCGGACCATCAGTGTCAGCGTCTGCGTGCCGGCCACGCCCCCCATGCTGGCGACGATCGGCATCAGCACCGCCAGCGCCACGATGCGCTCCAGCGCGCCCTCGAATTGGCCGATCACCCAGGAGGCCAGGAACGCGGTCGCCAGATTGATCCCCAGCCAGAGCGCGCGCCGTCGCGCGGCGCGCCGGACCGGGCTGAACAGATCCTCGTCCTCGTCCAGGCCGGCCGCGCCGAGTGCCTGATGCTCGGCGCGATCGCGGATGATGTCGACCACGTCGTCGATGGTGATGCGGCCGAGCAGGATGTTGTTGGCGTCGACCACCGGCGCGCTGAGCCAGTCGCGATCGGAGAACTGGCGTGCGACCTGGTTGGCCGACTCGTCCACGTCGATGGCCGGTTGTTCGTCGTCGATCAGCCGGTTGATCGGCGTGCCCGGCTCCTTGGTCAACAGCGACGCCAGCGCGATGCGCCCGAGGTACTGGTGGCGGCGGCTGACGACGTAGAGGTGGTCGGTGTGCTCGGGCAACTCGCCGCGCAGGCGCAGGTAGCGCAGCACCACGTCGATGGTGGTGTCGGCGCGCACCGTCACCACGTCGGGGTTCATCAGGCGCCCGGCGGTGTCCTCCGGATACGACAGCACCTGTTCGAGCCGCTCGCGATTGTCGCGGTCCATCGACTTGAGCACTTCGTCGATGACGGTATCGGGCAGGTCCTGGACCAGGTCGGCGAGGTCGTCGATGTCGAGATCCTCGACCGCGGCGATGATCTCGTCCGGATCCATGTCCGCCAGCAGACTCTCGCGCACCTCGTCGCCGACGTGCACCAGCACCTCGCCGTCGTCGTCCGGATCGACCAGCCCCCAGACCACCGCGCGCCGGGTCGGCGGCAGCGATTCGAGCAGGTTGCCGATCTCGGCCGGGGACAGCGTATTGACCAGCCGGCGCACTGGTCCGAGCCGGCCACTGTCGAGTGCGTCCGAGAGCAGGCGCAGCTGGCGCGCGGTCTTGTCGTGGCGGGCGGTTTCGGCCATGCGGTGCTCCGTGGACCGGGAGTGAGCCGCACCGTTACCGTGCCACGGCGACGACAGCGACCGGCATCATGCGTTCATCGCCGCATTATCGCCGCTGCGCCCGGGGCTGCACAGCCCAGAGCGGGTGCGCCACCGGCTATCGCTGCACGCATGGTATTTTGCGCGGCCCTCCCAACGAGCGATCGCGATGAAACCTGCCACCTGCCGAGTGTCCGTCATCGCCCTGCTGTCGCTGGTGCTGGTTGCCTGCGGCAGCGAGCCGGAGATGCCGCCGCACCTGCCGTTCGCCACCCCCGGTGCCAGCCTCACGGTCGAGCCGGTCGGTACCGCCTGCACCGCCGCGGGCCTCTATCGCGCGAGCGTCGCCTGGCAGGTCGAAGACGCACTGGTCGAGCAGCTCGAGGTGCAGGTCGGGACCACCGAGCGCACCGTGTTCGCGCGCAGCGACGAGCGCAGCGGAAGCGCGGAGACCGGTGACTGGGTCAGGGCCGAGACGGTGTTCCACCTGCTCAACCGCAATGGCGACCGGCTGCTGGCATCGACCCAGGCCGGCCCGGGCGACTGCCAGCCGGCGGCGCCCGATGAAGGCGATCACGGAAGCTGATGCATCGGACCGGCGGTTGCAGGACACCGTGGCTGTAGGAAATCGCGGTTGTTGCAGCCCCTTGTAGGAGCGGCTTCAGCCGCGAGCTCCTGCTGTTGTTGAGCAATGACGCGGAAAATTGCTCATTCGAGGTTCCCTACGTCGCTCTGCAACCAGGGCAGAGGTTCCCGCGGTCGGACCGGAGAACTCGCGGCTGAAGCCGCTCCTACACGGGTCCGGGACTACGGCCTAGGACGACAGCAGCGGCTTGCCGCTGAGGTGCTCCTACACCTCCGGGCCGCACTGGTTGTGCAGCCAGCGCTCGATTTCCTCGCGGCTGCGCGCGCGCATCAACGCCGGCGCGCGCGAGCGCAGTCTGGCCAGGTCGCAAGCGCGGATCGTACGACGGACCTCCAGCAGCGTCGCCGGATGCAGGCTGAACTCGCCCAGCCCCAGCGCCAGCAGCATGGGGGTCAGACGCGGGTCGCCGGCGATCTCCCCGCAGACCGCGATCGGCTTGCCGCGTGCCCGCGCCAGCCGGATCACGTCGCGCAATAATCGAATCAAGGCCGGGTGCAGCGGGGTATAGAGCTCGCCTAGCGCTTCGTTGTTGCGGTCGGCGGCGAGCAGGTATTGGATCAGGTCGTTGGTGCCGATCGACAGGAAATCCACGCTGCCGATGAAGGTCGGTAAGGCGATCGCGGCCGCCGGGATCTCAATCATCGCGCCAAGCGGCACGTGGTCGGCGATTTCGAAGCCCTCGCTGCGCAGATCGCTTGCGACCTGGTTGAGCCGGCCGCGCACCTGGAGTACCTCCTCGCGGCAGCAGATCATCGGCAGCAGGATGCGCAGCGGGCCGTAGCCGGAGGCGCGCAGCAGCGCCCGCAGCTGGGTGTCGAGCAGCCCGGGCCGGGACAGCGACAGGCGCACCCCGCGCAGCCCGAGCGCGGGATTGGGCTCGTCGCGCAGCGCCAGCCCGGTGCGGTCGGCCTTGTCGGCGCCCAGGTCGAGCGTGCGGATGGTGACGGCGCGGCCGGTCATGCCGAGCACCACATCGCGATAGGCGTGGAACTGCTCGTCCTCGGTCGGCAGCGCGCCGCGCTGTTGCTCGCTTCCGTTCAGGAACAGGAACTCGCTGCGGTACAGGCCGACCCCGGCCGCGCCGAGTGCATGGGCCTCGGCCACGTCGCGGCGCGACTCGGCATTGGCGAACAGCTTGATATCGACGCCATCGGTGGTGCGCGAGGGTTCGCGCCGCAGGCGATTGAGCTGCTTGCGCTCGCGTGCGTGCTCGCGGACCCGCGCCCGGTGCGTGCGCAGGTCCGCGGCGTCGGGTTCCAGCACCACCCGGCCATCGCTGCCATCGACCGCCAGCACGTCGCCGTCGTTGACCTTCTGCAGCACGTTGGTGGCGCCGACCACGAACGGCATGTGCAGGCTGCGCGCCAGGATCGCGCTGTGCGAGAGCGCGCTGCCGGAGGCGGTCACGATCGCCATGACGCCCTGGGCCTGCAACTGCGCCAGCTCGGCCGGGGCGACGGTATCGGTGACCAGGATCTCGCCGGCCACGCCCTGGGTGTCGGCCTCGCGCCGGTGCAGCGCGGCGTGGACCCGGCCGATCACCTGGTCGATGTCTTCCACGCGGCTGCGGAAGTAGGCATCGTCCATCGACTCGAACACCGCCGCGATCCGGTCGCGTTGCAGGCGCAGGGCGTAGTCGGCGCTGTAGCGGCCGGTGCGGATCAGCTCGTCGAGGCCGTGCAGCAGCTCGGGATCGTCGAGCAACAGCGCATGCAGGTCGAGGAACTCGCCCAGCTCCTGCGCCAGCGCGCCATGCAGGCGTTGGCGCAGCGCGTGCATCTCGCCGCGGACGCCCTGGATCGCGGCGTGCAGGCGTTCGAGCTCCGGTTCGATCGCGGCTTCGGCAATGCGCTCCTCGACCACCTCCAGCACGTGCGGCAGGCGCACCCGCGCACGGCCGAGCGCGCTGCCGCGCGATGCGCCGTGGCCGGAAAACTCGTGCCGCATGCCCCGCTGCGCCTCAGGCGTCTTCGTCGAAACGACGATCGAACAGCTCGGCGACCTGGTCGACCACGGCCGCCTCGTCATCGCCTTCCACGCGCAGTTTCACCTGCGTGCCCTGGCCGGCGGCGAGCAGCATCACGCCCATGATGCTCTTGGCGTTGACCTCTCGGCCCTTGGCAGTGAGCGTGGCGTTGCCGGGATAGGCCGACAGCAATTGCACCAGCTTGGCGGTGGCACGCGCGTGCAGGCCCAGGCGGTTGGAGACGGTCAGTTCGCGTTCGATCATCGCTGTGTCCTTGAGATTCCGCCTTTCATGCTTCGCCGCCCCATGCCTGTCTCATCGTTTCGTTTCATCCTTGGTCCAGCACCACGCCGTTGCGCGCGCCGGCGGCCGCCACCGCGGGCAACGCGTCGAGCTCGAGCTCGGCGTAGTTCATCACCCGCAACAGCATTGGCAGGCTCACCGCCGACACCCGCCGCACCGGGGTACCCAGCCGCGCCAGCCTGGCCGCCAGATTGCTGGGCGTGGCCCCGTACAGGTCGGTCAGCACCAGCACGCCGTCGCCGCCATCCACCCGCCGCAAGGCCGCGCTGGCCTGCGGCAGCAGAGCGTCGGGATCGCCATCGAACGGCACCTCCAGCGACTCGGTCCGCAACGGCAGCGGATTCAGCAAGCGGCCGGCGACCGCGACCAGCGCCGTGCCGATGCCTTCGTGGGTGATGAGTAGGACGCCGACGGACATGCGGGGAACTTAGCAGACGAACGTTAAAGGCCGGAAGTCGGGGAATACGCGGGATGCAGGGGCATGGGGCCCGAGTCCCGCACCCGGCATCCGAAACTGGAAACCGAAAACCCGACGTCAGTCCAGCTCGCGATGGTGCACTGCAACTTCATCCCAGCCCTGTTCGCGCGCATGTTGCGCCAGGCGCTCGGCCAGGTAGACCGAGCGATGGCGGCCGCCGGTACAGCCGAACGCGACCGTGACGTAGCTGCGGCTGCTGTCGGATTTCAGGCGCGGCAGCCAGGTGTCGAGGAACTGGCTGATCTGATCGACGTATTCGCCGACATCGGGTTGGGCATGCAGGAACTCGCCGACGGCGTGGTCGCGCCCCGACAGCGGCCGCAGGGTGGCATTCCAGTGCGGGTTGGGCAGGCAGCGCGCGTCGAACACGAAGTCGGCATCGGCCGGTACGCCATGGCGGTAGGCGAAGGACTCGAACAGCAGCGACACCGTGCCCTCGTCGCTCAGCCCGAACTCGGTGGTCACGTGCCGGCGCAACTGGTGGACGTTCAGATCGCTGGTGTCGAGTACGAAATCGGCGATCTGCCGCAGCGGTTTGAGTACCTGCCGTTCCAGCGAGATCGAATCGGCCAGGGTCAGGCCGAGCTGGCTCAGGGGGTGGCGCCGGCGGGTGTCGGCATAGCGCTTGAGCAGCGCTTCGTCGCGGCTTTCGAAGAACACCAGCCGCGGGTCGAGCCCCAACGCGCCGACCGCCGACAGCCACTCGGGAATGTTGGCCAGGTCGCTGTGCCGGTTGCGCACGTCGATGCCCACCGCCAGTTTGGACGGCGCATTCTCGGCGCCGGTGACGCTCTGCACGAACTGGGTCAGCAACTCGGCCGGCAGATTGTCCACGCAGTAGTAGCCCAGGTCCTCGAAGGTGTTCAGCGCCACGCTCTTGCCCGAACCCGACATGCCGCTGACGATGACCAGGGTGGGCACCGATGCGCCCGGCACGGCATCCGATGGCGCTGCCGGCGTGCTCACGAGTCGCCCCTTTCGAGAAAGTTGCTGTGGCGTGCGATGAACGCCGCGGCCGGATCGAGCCCTTTCATGCGCAGGCTGTGCACGCGGGTGGCGGCCTCGGCCAGCACCGCGAGGTTGCGCCCGGGCATCACCGGCAGGGTGATGGTCGGCACTTCCAGGTCGAGCACCCGCCGCGCGCCGCGGTCGCCGGTCAGGCGCTCCATGCCGCCGGGTGCGGACTCTTCGGTGGGCTTGGTCAGGTGGATGATCAGGCGCAGGTACTTGTTGCCCTTCACCGCGGTGTCGCCGAACATTTCTCGAATGTTGAGCACGCCCAGCCCGCGTACTTCCAGCAGGTCCTGCAGCAGTTCCGGGCAGGTCCCGTCGAGCACGTCGGGCGCGATCTGGGTGAACTCGGGCGCGTCGTCGGCGACCAGGCGATGCCCGCGGGTGATCAGCTCCAGCGCAAGCTCGCTCTTGCCCGAGCCGGCATCGCCGGTCACCAGCACGCCGATCGAGTAGATCTCCATGAACACCCCGTGCAGCGTGACGCGCGGTGCCAGCGTGCGGGCCAGGTGGTATTGCAGGTGGTTGAGCAGTTCATGGCCGCGCCGCGGTGAGCTCCACAGCGGCGTCTGCGACTCCTCCGCGGCCAGGCGCAGATCCTCGGGGCAGAATTGCTGCTTGCTGATGATCAGCGCAAGTGGGCGGTACTGGATGATCTTCTCGATGGTCTCCCAACGCAGGCGCGAATCGAGCGAGTCCAGCCACGCCAGTTCCTCGGTGCCGAGGATCTGCACCTTGTTGGGGTAGATCGTGTTGACGTAGCCGGCCAGCGATGGCCGCCGCGCGACGGTCTCGACCGCCTCCAGCACCCGGCGCTCGCCGTCCTGGCCGGCCAGCCAGCGCAAATCGAGGCGCTCGCGTTGCTGTTCGAACAGTTCACCGGCGCTGATGCTGGCGTTCATCGCGGACACACCCTGGCGGCGGGACGGGCGCGAGTGGCGCCCGCCTGGAGGGGCCGTGGTGAGGCAACTGCCGGTTTCATCCTAGGTTCGCTCCGGATCGGCGTAGGCGCCATCGAGCAGCGCGCAGCGCAGCTCGGTCACGTCGGCGGCAGCGCGCAAGCGCGCGCGAAACCGCGGCGAAGCGAAGCGTTCGGCCATCTCGGCCAGCTGCTGCAGGTGTTGCTGCACGTAGTGTTCCGGCACCGCCATCGCCACGACCAGGTCCACCGGCTGTCCATCGGCTGCGCCAAAATCGACCGGCTTGGCCAGCCGCAGGAAGGCACCGCGGCTTTCCTCGATGGTCGGCAGCCGGCCGTGCGGGATTGCCACGCCGTGGCCAATCGCGGTGCTGGCGAGCCGCTCTCGGTTGCGCAGGCTTTCGCCTATGGCATCGGTCAACCCGGCGCTGCTGAATCCGGCGCCGGCCGCGGCGGGCAGGTTGCCGGCCAGCAGGCGCGATGCGGCGTCGAGCACGGCCAGGTGGTCGCCGGGCTCGGCCAGGATCGCGATCCGGTCGGCGCTGAGCAGATCCTTGAAGGGCATCGGTGCGGGTGGACGGCCGGTCGATGGGCGACGCTGGGGCTCAGCCCAGTTCGCCGGTGCGCGCGAGGCTTTCGCCGCGGTGGTGATCGACCATCTTGCTCTTGTGCTTCATCAGCAGGCGGTCGAGCTTGTCGGCGAGCAGGTCGATCGCGGCGTACATGTCGATGGCATTGGCATCGGCGTGGAGGGTGCGACCGGCAACATTCACGGTCGCTTCGGCGCGGTGGTCGGGCTTGTCGAGGCTGAGCAGGGCGCGCACGTCGAACGGCTGCTCATAATGGCGTCCCAGTCGCGCCAGCTTGGATTCCACGTAGTCCCGCATGGCGGGGGTGACATCGATCTGCTGGCCGTGGGTTTCGATACGCATCGGAAAGCTCCTCTAACGTCGCGACTGAGACCGCAGCATATCGCAGGCGGCGTGGATGGCGGTTTGAAGAGCGGAAGACGTTTTCACGCGGATCAGAGCAAAAAAATGCGGATAAGGCCGACACAAGAGCTTCGGGCGTGCAGAGCTATTCCCAAGCGGAGATGCACCCAGAGAGAGGCGGGACCGCTTCTTTGCGCTGTTTCCATGTTTACCCTTTGCCTTTATCCGCGCCCTTTTTAGCTCTGATCCGCGTCAAAGCCTTCTGTCTCACCCCATCCGCACCCGGTCCTGCGACGACGGGACACCCATCGCCTCGCGATACTTGGCGACGGTGCGGCGCGCGACAGGCACGCCGGTGGCCTTGAGGGTCTCGGCCAGGCGTGCGTCCGACAGCGGCTTGCGTGGGTTTTCCGCCTCGATCAGCTGGCGGATCATCGATTGGATCGCGGTGCTGGAGGCCTCGCCACCCCCGCCGGTGTCAATGCCCGAGGCGAAGAACGCGCGCAGCGGCACGGTGCCGCGCGGGGTGCGCGCGTACTTGCGGGCGATCGCGCGCGAGACCGTGGATTCGTGCAGGCCGACCTCGGCGGCGACCTCGCGCAGGGTCAGCGGGCGCAACGCGCTGTCGCCAAATTCGAGGAACCCGGCCTGCTGCCTGAGCAGGCAGCGCGCGACCTTGAGCAGCGTGTCGCCACGTGCCTCCAGGCTCTTGAGCAGCCAGCGCGCCTCCTGCAGGTGGCCGCGCAGGTAGCTGGCATCGGCCGCGCTGGCGTGGCGGATCATGCCTTCGTAGCCGCGATGGATCGACACCTTCGGCCGCATGCCGTCGGCCAGCGCCGCGCGCCATACGCCGTGCTGGCGCCAGATGACCACGTCCGGCGCGACATAAGTGTCGTTGGCGATCGCCCCGATCTGCGCACCGGGGCGCGGGTCGAGCGAGCGCAGCAGCTGCACCGCGGTATCGACCTCGCCTGGGTCGAGTTTCAGCTCGGCGGCGAGTCCGGCCACGCCGACCCGGGGCAGGCGCTCCAGCGGCCCGTTGGCGAGCCGGTGGGCGAGTGGCTTGCCCGGGGTGTCTTCAGGCACCGTTTCCAACTGCAGGCGCAGGCACTCGCCAAGGTTGCGTGCACCGACGCCGACCGGGTCGAAGCGCTGGATCTGGTGCAGTACGGTGAGGATCTCTTCGTCGCCGGCGTCCAGGCCCGGCGCCAGGGATGCCGCGATCGCTTCGAGCGGCTCGCGCAGGTAGCCGTCGTCCTCGATCGCCTCGATCAGGGTGACGCCGATGATGCGGTCGCGCGGCGAGAGGTGGCTCAGGTGCAGCTGCCACAGCAGGTGATCGTGCAGGCTCTCGAGCTCGGCAACCTGCTCGGCCACCGGATTGTCGTCGCCGTGGTCGACCGGGCCGATGCGCTCGTACCAGGTCTCCCCGTCATTGGGGCCCCACTCGCTGTCGGGCAGTTGCGCCTCGCGTTCTTCGCTGGCGGGCGCCGGCGGCGCGTCATCGGCGGTGGAGGCGCTGGCCGATGTTTCGGTCCAGTCCAGCAGGGGATTGCTCTCGACCGCGGTGGCCAGTTCAGCCTCCAGCTCGATCGCGGACAACTGCAACAGGCGGATCGCCTGCCGCAATTGCGGCGTCATCACCAGTTGTTGTCCGAGGGAGGTTTGGAGACGGGGCTTCATGGTGGTTTGCTTGACGCTGCCGGGGTGGCCGGCGCTCGCAGCGTATCCCCGGGCAGCGGGAAAGTCCGTGACGAATTTTCCGGGCACCGGTGCAACGCTGCACCGGGTGCGACGTGCCGATACGAACCCTACAGACGGAAAGTTTCACCCAGATAGACGCGACGAACATCGGGATTGGCCAGCAGCGCGTCCGGAGCCCCCTGCGCGAGCACGCCGCCATCGCTGAGGATATACGCACGGTCGCAGATCCCCAAGGTCTCGCGGACGTTATGGTCGGTGATCAACACGCCGATGCCGCGGTTCTTCAGGTGACGCACGATGCGCTGGATCTCGCCGACCGAAATCGGGTCGACACCGGCGAACGGTTCGTCCAGCAGCATCAGCCGCGGCCGGGCTGCAAGCGCGCGGGCGATCTCGACCCGGCGGCGCTCGCCGCCCGACAGGCTGGCACCGATCTGCTCGGCGACGTGGGTGACCTGCAGTTCCTCCATCAGGCTGGTGAGCTCGCGCTCGCGGCCGTCCTTGTCGAGGTCCTCGCGCAGTTCCAGCACCACGCGCAGGTTGTCGGCGACGCTGAGCTTGCGGAACACCGACGGCTCCTGCGGCAGGTAGCCGACGCCGTACTTGGCGCGCGCGTACATCGGCTCGGCGGTGATGTCCTTGCCGTCGAGCAGGATCTGCCCGGCGTCGGCCGGCACCAGGCCGACGATCATGTAGAAGCAGGTGGTCTTGCCGGCGCCGTTGGGGCCGAGCAGGCCGACCACTTCGCCGGCATCCAGAGTCAGGCCGAAGTCATGCACCACCTCGCGCGACTGATAGGCCTTGCGCAGGCCGGTGGCGACCAGCATCAGCCGCCCTCCGGTCCGTCGCTGTCGCTGGTGTCGTCGGGGCGGGTATCGGTATCGGCAGCGCCGCCCGAGCTTTCGCTGGCGCCAGTGTTGCGCGGCATGATCCGCATCCTCACCCGGCCCGCGCCTTCGCCGCCACCCTGCACGCGGCCGGTCTGCATGTTGTAGACGATGCGCTGGCCGCTGAGGGTATTGCCCGGCTGGGCAACCCGCACGTCGCCGGTGAACACCACGATCTCGGTGCGCAGGTCATAGTCGATCTGGTTGGCTGCCGCGGTCATAGGATCGCCGTTGTCGAGTTGCTGCGAGAGCCGCGCGGGTCCGCCGGTCAGCACCACGCGCACCGCCTCGCCGTTGCGCTGGAAGATGCTGGCGCGGCTGGAGCGGACGTCGAGTGTGCCCTGGGTGATGATCACCCCGCGGCTGGCCACGGTGGGCCGGCTCTCGTCGAGCGAATAGTCGAACTCGCCGGCATCGATGTCCATCGGCTGGTTGCGGTCGGACGATCGCGCCAGCGCGGTGCTGGACGCTGCCGCCAGAACGAGCGCCAGCAGACTAGCGGGCAGTGCTTTCATATCGGGTCTGGGTGTCCTGGAGAACGATGCGCTTGGTATCGAGGCTGGCCTCGAGATCGCGGCCGTTGATTATAAGACCCGGCTGGGTAAGGGTGACCGCGACCTCGGAGGTGGCCCGCCTGGAATCGGGGAAAACGTTCAGTTGCTCGGTGGTCATCGTGACCGGCCGCCCGTCGGCGCCGGTGCTGTCGGCCACCACGTCGCCGCGCAGGCGCAGTTCATCGCCCTCGGCGCTGACCCAGCCGGTGCGCGAGCGCACTTCCCACGGGCCGCCCTGCGAACCCTCGCCAGCGGGAATCAGGAACATCGGCGTGGCGATGTCGAGCGCCCGCGTATTCGGGTCACGCGCAAGCCGCGGCGCGCGCACGCTGAAGGCTTCGTTGCCTTGGTCGTCCAGCGCGATCAGTTCGAATTGGTTGAGCACGTAGTCGGGCTGGCTGCCGGTGGTCGGCGTCGGTGCCGTGCCACTGCGCTGCGACCACAATGCCCAGCCGCTGACGCCCGCGCCGATCAGCAACAGCACGGTGACGACGCCGCGCCAGCTCATGCCTGCACCCCGGTCGGCATGGCTTCACTGAGCATGCGCTCGGCGTGGCCCTGCGCGGCCAGCAGCAGGTCGCAGAACTCGCGCACCGCGCCTTCGCCACCGGGGGCGGCACTGCGCCAGTGCACGCGATCGCGCACCCACGGATGCGCATTGGCCGGCGCGGCGGAAAAGCCCACGTGCGGCAGCACCCGAAGGTCGGGCAGGTCGTCGCCCATGAAAGCGACCTCATCCAGTCCGATGCCGAGCTCCCGGGCGATCCCGCTGACGCAGGCGAACTTGTCGGTGATGCGTGTATGCGCCTGCACGTCCAGCTCGGCCGCGCGCTGTTCGGCGATCGCGCTCGCGCGGGCGGTCACGAACGCGACCGCGATGCCGACCTTGCGCAACATCACCATGCCCAGTCCGTCGTGGACGTGGAACGTCTTGAGCTCCCGGCCTTCGCTATCGAAGTACAGGCGTCCGTCGGTCAACGTGCCGTCCACGTCGAAGCACGCCAGGCGCACGCGTGCGGCGCGTTGGCGGATGTCGGCAGGGCAGTCGTGGAGATCGGGCATGGCAGGGTGGGCTCGAAGGGGCGGATTTCAGGCTCGGGGAAGAGGATGCGGGACTCGGGACTCCGGACTCGGGACTCGGGACTCGGGACTCGGGACTCGGGAAGAGCGTAGGAGCAAAGTCGAAATGCACAAGCACCAACGCCCCGACATGAAGCAAACGGCACCTATCGAGAGCGACGCAGTTGCTGTTGCTGTAGTTGTTGTTGTAGTTGTTGTTGTTGTTGTTGTTGTTGTTGTTGTTGCTGTTCCGAGTCCCGAGTCCCGAGTCCCGAGTCCCGGCCCGGAGCCCCAACCCGGCGACGCTAAACCACCCGCGCACGCAGCAGGTCATGGATGTTGAGCGCCCCGACCACGCGTCGTTCCGCGTCGATCACCAGCAGCCCGCCGATCTTGTGCATCTCCATCAACTGCGCCGCCTCCACCGCGAGGGCGTCGGCGCCGATGGTCTTGGGCGAGCGCGTCATCACCTCGGCAATGCGCGTGCTGCGCAGGTCGACCGCGGCGTCGTCCAGGGAGCGGCGCAGGTCGCCGTCGGTGTACAGGCCGAGCAGCCGGCTGTCGCCGTCGACCACCGCAGTCATGCCCAGGCGCTTGCGGCTCATCTCCACCAGCGCTTCGCTGACACTGGCCTCGCCATTGACGCGTGGCACCTCGTCGCCGGCATGCATGATGTCGGCGATGTGCAGCAGCAGGCGTCGGCCGAGCGCGCCGGCCGGATGCGAGCGCGCGAAATCGTCGGCGGTGAAGCCGCGCGCCTCCAGCAGCGCGACCGCGAGCGCATCGCCCATCGCCAGCGAGGCGGTGGTGCTGGAGGTCGGCGCCAGCGCCAGCGGGCAGGCCTCGGCCGGCACGCTGACGTCCAGGTGCACATCGGCCTCGCGTGCCAGGGTCGAGCCGGCGCGGCCGGTCATCGCGATCAACTTGTTGCCCTGGCGCTTGAGCACCGGCAGCAGCATGAGCAGCTCGTCGCTTTCGCCCGAGTACGACAGCGCCAGCACGACATCGGCATCGGTGATCATGCCCAGATCGCCGTGGCCGGCCTCCCCGGGGTGCACGTAGAACGCCGGCGTGCCGGTCGAGGCCAGGGTCGCGGCGATCTTGCGCGCGACGTGGCCGGACTTGCCCATGCCGCTGCACACCACCCGGCCGGGCGCCGCCAGCATGAGCCGGCAGGCGGCGGTGAAGTCGCCATCGATGCGCGCGGCAACCGCGGTCAGCGCCTGAGCCTCGACCTCGAACACGCGGCGGCCGCTGGCGGCCAGGCCGGTCTGGTCGATATGGGGTGGGCTCGGGGCTGTCGCCATTTCGGGCATCGTCCTTGCAAGGCTGCCGCTCAACCGTAATGGCTTCAGCGCAACGGCGTCTAAACGGCAGCGGGCCAACCCTGCAACCGTGGTCCCGGCGATTTGACCCGGAGGGGCTTTCCGCTAGGCTGAAGGGCGGATTTTACGCGCAAGCCAGCGTAAAAGCCCGCCGGTGCCGCGCAGCTGGATAAGATGCGCGCACCACGCCACGCCCGTACTGTTGCGGTGCGGCCCGCCCAACTGCTGCACTTGCGGATAAGACCCATTGAATCCAGACATCATCAAATCGCTGATCGAACAGGGCCTGCCCGGCGCCAGCGCCGAGGTGCACGGCGATGACGGCGTGCATTTCGAGGCCACCGTGGTAGCCGAAGCCTTCCGCGGCAAGCTGTCGCTGGCCCGCCATCGCCTGGTCTACGCCACGCTCGGCGAGCGCATGGGCGGCGAAATCCACGCGCTCGCCCTGAAAACGCTGACGCCCGACGAGCAGCGCTGACAGCGATGTAAAAGCTTCACGACCTGTCATCCCTCGCCACGCTCGGGATGACGCGCAGTATGCTTTTCCCGAGTCCCGAGTCCCGAGTCCCGAGTCCCGAGTCCCGAGTCCCGGCGCCCCGCCGCCCCGTACTCGCACCCCAACCCGAAACACTGGAAGCAGATGCAGAAGATCATTGTCGAAGGCGGCGCCGCGCTCAAGGGCGAGGTGCAGATCTCCGGCGCCAAAAACGCGGTACTCCCGATCCTGTGCGCGACCCTGCTGGCCGACGCTCCGGTCCAGATCGGCAACGTGCCGCACCTGCACGATGTGGTCACCACCGCCAAACTGCTGGGTGAGCTGGGCGCCGGCATCGAGCTCGACCAAGGCACCTTCGGCAACGGCGGTGGCATCACGGTCGATCCGACCACCGTGCACAGCCAGGTCGCGCCGTACGAACTGGTGCGGACCATGCGCGCCTCGGTGCTGGTGCTCGGCCCGCTGCTGGCGAGATACGGCGTCGCGGAGGTGTCCCTGCCGGGCGGCTGCGCGATCGGGTCGCGTCCGGTCGACCTGCATCTCAAGGGCCTGCAGTCGCTTGGCGCGGAGATCACGGTCGAGAACGGCTTCATCAAGGCACACGCGAAACGCCTGAAGGGCGCTCGGCACGTGTTCGATATCGTCAGCGTCGGCGCCACCGAGAACGTGCTCATGGCCGCCACGCTGGCCGAGGGCGTCACCGTGCTGGAGAACGCGGCGATGGAGCCGGAGATCGTCGACCTGGCCGAATGCCTCAAGGCGCTTGGCGCCCGGATCGAAGGCGCCGGCAGCAATCGCATCGTGGTGCACGGCGTGGAGCGTCTGCACGGCGGCCGCCATCATGTGGTACCCGACCGGATCGAGACCGGTACCTTCCTGGTCGCCGCGGCGATGACCGGCGGCCACGTCACCGCATGCCGCGCGCGGCCCGACACGATGGACGCGGTGCTCGACAAGCTCAAGGAGGCCGGCGCCGAACTCGACTGCGACGGCGACCGCATCACCCTGGACATGCACGGCCGGCGGCCGAAGGCGGTCAACCTCACCACTGCGCCGCACCCGGGCTTCCCGACCGACATGCAGGCCCAGTTCATGGCGATGAACTGCATTGCCGACGGCGTGGGGGTGATCAGCGAAACGATCTTTGAAAACCGTTTCATGCACGTCAACGAGCTGCTGCGCCTGGGCGCGGACATCCGCGTCGACGGCCATACCGCCGTGGTGCGCGGCGTGCAGGCGCTCAGTGGCGCCCCGGTAATGGCGACCGACCTGCGCGCCTCGGCCTCGCTGATCCTCGCCGGTTTGGTGGCGCAGGGCGAAACCACGATCAACCGCATCTACCACCTGGATCGCGGCTACGAGAACATCGAGGAAAAGCTCTCCGCGCTCGGGGCGAAAATCAAGCGGGTCGGCTGATGCGCCCCGCGCCCCTGTAGGAGCGGCTTCAGCCGCGAAGCCCGCCGATGCAGAAGGTGCGGCAATAGCGCGTGCCCATATTCACGGTGTGGGAGCGCCGTACAAGAAACAGCGGGCCAAAGCAGTCCAGGCGTCACCCCGGCGAAGGCGGGAGGCCAGAGCGGCGCCATTGCTGCGATGCGAGTAGATCTCGCCTTCGCAGTAACGACAGCCAAACAGCGCCTCAGCGCACCGTCTGCACCCGCAGATCGAGCGCATCCTCGCCGTCCTCGCGTTGCAGGATGCGCGCCGGGACCGGCATGCCCTCGACCACCCAGGCGATCGTCTGCTTGTCGCCCTCGTCGTTGACCAGCTTGGTGGCCTGGTGCGATTGGCCGCCGACGGTGATCGCCTCGGTGCCCTGCACGGTGTAGTGCATCTGTTTGATGCGACCGTCGTCGACCATGCGGTACTTGAGCGGTTTGCCCGCTTCCAGGTCACGCACCAGCGCCAGGTTGATCAGCAGTGCGTCCATGTCACCGGCCTGCAGCTTGATCGGTCCGGAACGGCCGGGCTTGACGTCGCCGGTCCAGTTGGCCACGCCGCGCGACCAGTCGTAGCTCGCGCTCTTGTCCTCCTGCTTGATCAGCACCTTGCTCGAATCCTGGCTCGATAGTGGTCGCCACTGGCCGTCGCGCTCCTCGAACACGGTGGACTGGCTGAGGCTGGCCAGCGCGTTGCTGATGTCCAGGCTGTAGCGCCACCGGTTGTCGCCGGCCGCGACGAGCTTCATCTGGCCGTCGGCCTGCATGCCCATGTAGCTGGCGCGGTAATCGGCGGTGAACGGTTCGACCGCCGCGGCCGGCATGCTCGCGAGCGTCAGCGCCGCCGCTGCGAGCAGTCCGAGCATCCCCATGAGCCCGACCAGCGAGTCGCGCCGGGCGGGCGCCTGTGCCGCAACCCGGTCTGCCGGAACCCTGCGTGGGGCAAGCCTGGTCGAGCCCTTCGTCATAGCCGTCTTCATCCAGCGTGCTCCTGTTGTTGGACCAGCAGGCATCGTCGATGTCGTGCTGGCGTCTCAGTCGATGCCGCAATCCTAGACGGCGGCGCTCTTCCTGCGCATGAACAGCGTCGCGCACGTGACGCCCGGCTTAACGGGCGGCGCGTTCGTACTGTTCCGACGCGGTGCGCGCATCGCGCATCCGGGCGTCTCGCGTGACGCGCCATGGATGGCAGCGTCAGCGGGCCCCGGCCGCATGAACAAGTCGATCGTCCTGGTCGAGTTGCAGCGGCGCATGCATGGCATGCCCGTCGACATGGACCACGCCATCGACCAGCGCCACGCGGGCCGCGGCGAACAGACGCAGGGTCTGCACCAGCAACGGGTGCTCGCGCGCCAGCACGCGTCGGCCAAGCGTAGCCGCGTCGTCGTCCGTTAGCGCCGGCACGCGCGCCTGCGAAATGACCGGGCCGCCGTCGAGTTCCGGCGCGAGGAAATGCACGCTGGCCCCGTGCACGTCTACACCGGCGTCCAGCGCCTGCTGGTGCGTGTGCAGGCCCTTGAACGCAGGCAGCAGTGAAGGGTGGATGTTGAGCATGCGGCCAACCCGCGGCTGGACCTGCGGCTGGCTGATCAGGCGCATGTAGCCGGCGCAGACGATCAGGTCCGCCCCGGTCTGGTCGATCTGCTCGAACAGCGCCTGGTCGTACTCCAGGCGTGTGGCGAAGTCGCGCGGGCGCAGCGCCCGGGCCGGAAGCCCGGCGTGGCGCGCACGTTCGAGCGCGGGCGCGTCGGGCTTGTCGGAGAACACACCGACGATCGCGGCGGCGAGCTGCCCGCCCGCGATCGCGTCGATCAGTGCCTGCAGGTTGCTGCCCCGGCCGGAGGCGAGCACGGCCAGCCGCAAACGCTCCATGCCCACTCAGCGCGCCGCGTGCAACGACAGCGCGGCAGCCGTTGCGAGTCTGCAGTGACCGGGGCCGGGCATCAGCCGATGCGCACGCGCTCGGCGCGGTCGCTGGCGACCACTTCGCCGATGCGCCAGTGCGCAAGGTCGAGGCGACCCAGTTCGGCTTCGATTGCCGTGGCCTGCGCCTGCGCCACCACCAGCACGAAGCCGATGCCGCAGTTGAACGTGCGCCACATCTCGTGCGGCGGCACCGCGCCCTCGCGCTGCAGCCAGTCGAACACCGGCGGCAGCGTCCACGCCGACGTGGCGATGTCGATCCCTAACCCGTCGGGAATGACCCGGATGATGTTCTCGGTCAGGCCGCCGCCGGTGATGTGTGCCATCGCGTGGATCGCCGGAGCGTTGCCGCCGCGCAGCAGCTCCAGCACCGGCTTGACGTACAGCGCGGTCGGCGCCATCAGCGCGTCGATCAGGCGGGTGCCGCCCAGGTCGGTGTCGCCCGGCCGACCGGCGCGGTCGAAGATCCGGCGGATCAGCGAATAGCCGTTGGAGTGCGGCCCCGAGGAGGCGATGCCGATCATCACGTCACCGGCCCGGACCTGGCGGCCGTCGAGCAGTTGCGACTTCTCGACCGCGCCGACGGTGAAGCCGGCCAGGTCGTATTCGCCGGGCGCGTACATGTCGGGCATCTCGGCGGTCTCGCCGCCGATGAGCGCGCAGCCGGCCATCTCGCAGCCCCGGGCGATGCCGCCGACCACGGCCACGGTGGTCTCGACATCGAGCTTGCCGGTGGCGAAGTAGTCCAGGAAAAACAGCGGCTCGGCGCCCTGGACCAGCACGTCGTTGACGCACATGCCGACCAGATCGATGCCGATGGTGTCGTGGCGGCCCAGCTGCTGGGCCAGCTTGAGCTTGGTGCCGACGCCGTCGGTACCCGACACCAGCACCGGTTCGCGGTACTTGCCCGACAGGTCGAACAGCGCGCCGAAACCGCCCAGCCCGCCCATTACCTCGGGACGGAAGCTGCGCTTGACCAGCGGCTTGATGCGTTCGACCAGCTCATTGCCGGCGTCGATGTCGACACCGGCGTCGCGGTAGGTGAGGGGTGTCGGGGCGGGCGGGGTGCTGGACACGGCGGCCTTGGGGTCGCGGGAAAGCGGCGATTTTAACAGTCGCGAAGGCTGCGGGTTTCGCCGCGCCGGTGCGGCTTTCCGCGCGCCGATGGACGTGCCTGCGCCACTGCGGCACCATTTCGACCATATTTCCGGAAGTTAAGGACGCCGATGGCCCGCGCAATCCGTATGGCAACCCTCGTGGTCTGGTCTGCTGCGCTGATGCTGGCCAGCCTTGCCGCGACCGCGCAACGGGTCGAGGGCGATCGCGCCGGCGCACAAGGCCTGTACGCGGCCGAGATCACGGTCAACGGCCAGGGTGCGGCCGAGCGCCGGGTCGCGTTCGCACGCGGCCTGGCGCAGGTGCTGACCAAGCTGTCGGGCGACGGCGACATCGCCTCGCAACCGGGCGTCGGCCAAGTACTGCGTCGTGCGCAGGACTATGTCAGCGGCTACGACTACCGCCAGGACGAGGGGCTGTCGGCCACTGGTGCGCCGCGTTTCAGCACCACTTTGGTGATGCGCTTCGACCAGGAGCGGGTCGAGGCGATCGTCGAGGTGCTGGGCGTGCCGGTGTGGCCGCAGCCGCGGCCCCGGCCGGTGCTGTGGCTGGCGATCGACGACGGCCGCGGGCCGCGGCTGGTCGCCACCGCGCAGGCGGATGCCGCCCGTTCGGTGCTCGATCGCGCGGTCGAGCGCGGGTTCGGGCTCAGACTGCCCGAAGGCGGCGCGGCCGAGCAGGCCGTGGTCGGCGCGATCTGGCGCGGCGATTCGGCCGCGGTGGCGCGCGCCTCGCGGCGCTACGACCCGCCGATGCAACTGATCGGCAAGCTCTACCGCGCCGACGGCGGCTGGGCCGCGGACTGGATATTCGTCGATCACGGCCGGGTGCTGGACCGGTGGTCCGAGCGCGGCAGCGACGCCCGTCGCGTGATGGCAACCGGCGCCGACGGCGCCGCCAATGCGCTGACCGAACGCTACGCCAAGCGCAGCACCGAGCTGGGGCCGCCGGGCCGTTTCCGGGTGGTGTTCGAAGGGATCGACAGCAGCGACGACTTCATGCGCCTGTCCGGTTACCTGCAGCAGCTGGCGGTGGTGCGCGACATCACCCCGGTGCGTGCCACCGCGCAGGCGCTGGAGCTTGATCTGGACCTGCTGACCGGCCTGGGTGGCCTGCAGCAGGCGATCGAGGGCGACGACGTGCTGGTCGGCGGTGACGGGGAAGGCAGGGCCGGCGACTACCCGCGTACCACCAACGTGCCGGTCCAGCGCGGGCCAGGCACCGCGCCGCTCGACCGCGACGCGCCGCTGGTCGACCGCGACGGCGAGCTGATCGGCGGCGACCGCGCACCGCCCGTCTACAGGCTGCGTTGATGGAGACCTCATCCACGCCGTTGCACGACATCGCGCGCTTTCTGCAACGCCTGCAATGGGCCGCGGTGGCGGCGCTGGTGTTCTGGTTGCTGTGGGTGCTGGCGCCTGTCCTGACGCCGTTCGTGCTGGCGGCGCTGCTCGGCTGGCTGGGCGATCCGCTGGTCGATCGCCTGCAGCGGGCCGGCCGCTCGCGCAATGTCGCGGTGATGCTGGTGTTCTCGGTGATGTCGCTGGCGCTGCTGGTGATCCTGCTGCTGCTGGTCCCGGCGATCGAGAACCAGATCGCGACGCTGGTCCGCTCCTTCCCGAGCTACCGCGAGTGGTTCATGGCCACCGCGCTGCCGTGGGTCGAGGCGCGTACCGGCCTGGAGCTCATCGGCTGGCTCGACCTCAACAGCCTGACCGAACTGCTGCGCAGCAACTGGGAGCGCGCCGGCGGCTTTGCCAGCTCCGTGCTGGGCTACATGTCGCGTTCCGGCTTCGCGGTGATCACCTGGGTCGCCAACATCGTGCTGCTGCCGGTGCTGGCGTTCTTTTTCCTGCGCGACTGGGATCTGTTCGTCGCGCGCGCCGCGTCGCTGGTGCCGCGCAAGTACCTCGGCACGGTCCGCCGGCTGGCACAGGAGTCCAGCGACATGCTGGGCGGGTTCCTGCGCGGGCAGTTCCTGGTGATGCTGATCCTGGGGGTGATGTACGCCGTCGGCCTGTGGCTGGTGGGGCTGGACCTGGGCATCCTGATCGGCATCATTGCCGGGCTGCTCACCTTCATCCCGTACATCGGCCCGGCCAGCGGCATCATCATGGGCGTGATCGCCGCGCTGGTGCAGTACGGCGACTGGAAACACGTGGCCGGCGTGCTTGCGGTGTTCGGCGTCGGCCAGGTGATCGAGAGCTACTGGCTGACGCCGAAGCTGGTCGGCGACCGCATCGGGCTGCACCCGGTGGCGGTGATCTTCGCGGTGCTGGCCGGCGGGCAGTTGTTCGGCTTCCTCGGCATGCTGCTGGCGTTGCCGGTGGCGGCGGTGGCCAACGTGCTGCTGGGCTTTGCGCAGGAGCGCTACACCAACAGCAAGTTGTACGCGGGCGAGGCCGGGTCGATCGTATTCGAGCAGGGCCGCGATGAGCCACAGCCGGAGCGCCCACGGGAGTGACCGGGCCGCAGCTGCCACTGGCGCTGCGCTACCCGCCGGACCAGCGCCTCGACACCTTCGTCGGCGCCCCGGCCGGCGCCTTGGCGCAACTGCGCGCGCTGGCCGCGCAGCCGGGCGGCGACTGGCAGTACCTGTCGGGGCCGGCCGGCGTCGGCAAGACCCATCTGCTGCTGGCGACCTGCGCCGCGACCGAGGCCGCCGGACGCCGCGCCGCCTACCTGCCGCTCGCCACCGCGGCCGGCCGTCTGCGCGAGGCGCTCGAAGCGCTGGAAGGCAACGACCTGCTCGCGCTGGATGACTTGGACGCCATCGCCGGCCATCGCGATGACGAGGTCGCATTGTTCGACACCCACAACCGGGCGCGGGCTATCGGCACCACTGTGATGTATGCCGCCTGCGACCACCCCGACCGCCTGGCGCTGGTGTTGCCCGACCTGCGTTCGCGGCTGGCGCAGTGCGCACGCCTGACCTTGGCGCCACTGGATGAAAACGGCCGCCGCGAGGTGCTGCGCCAACGCGCCCAGCGTCGCGGGCTGGTGCTGGAGGAAGCCGCGCTGGACTGGCTGCTCAGGCGCGTCGGCCGTGACCTGGCCGGCTTGACCGCGTTGCTCGACCAGCTCGACCGCGCATCGCTCGCGGCGCAACGGCGGCTGACGGTGCCGTTCCTGCGCAAGACGCTGGGGGTGTGACACCGATCAGACGAGCGGCTCGCAGGAGCGGCTTCAGCCGCGATCCGGAGCCGCCGGTCGGGCTTGCAAGCGATCGCGGCTGAAGCCGCTCCTACAGCTCGTGGCTACCCGCGGTTGCGCGCAGCTTGGCATCCAGCTGCGCCAGCCGCTGCGGCGTGCCGACATCGGTCCAGTGGCCGCGGTGGTGTTCGCCGCTGACCGCGCCACCGGCCATGGCCGCGCGCAGCAACGGGGCCAGCCCGAACCGCGGCGGCACCGCTGCGGCGCCTGGCGTGTCGCCGATGATCTCGCGCCACCGCTGCAACAACGAGGGCCGGTACACGCCGATCCCGGCGAAGGTCAGTCGGTGGTCGCCGGGGGTGTCGTGGACTGCGCCATCGGCTGCCAGCACGAAGTCGCCGCCGGGGTGATGCGCCGGATTGTCCACCAGCACCAGGTGCGCCTGGCCGGCCGGCTCATCGGGCAATCGGGCGAACGGATAGTCGGTCCAGATATCGCCGTTGACCGCAATGAATGGCGCCTCGCCCAGCAGCGGCAGCGCATTGAGCATGCCGCCGCCGGTCTCCAGCGGGGCCGGGCCTTCATACGAATACTGCAGGCGCAGGCCCCAGCGTTCTCCGTCGCCCAGGATTTGCGGGAACCGGTCGGCCAGCCAGCTGGTGTTGATCACCGCCTCGCGCACGCCTATCGCCGCGAGCTTCTCCAGGTGCCACACGATCAGCGGTTTGCCGCCAGCTTCCAGCAGCGGCTTGGGCGTGCGCTCGGTCAGCGGCCGCATGCGTTCGCCGAGGCCGGCGGCGAGGATCAGCGCCTTCATGCGTCGGCAGCCAGTGCGGGCCGCACGTGGCGATCGATCAGTTCGGCCAGCGCTGCGAGCTCGGGATAACGCGGCAGCACCGCATCGAGGTAGCCGATGAAGCGCGGCACGTCGGCGAGGTACTTCGGCTTGGCGTCCCGGTGCCGGAGCCTGGCGAAGATGCCGATGATCTTCAGGTGCCGCTGCACGCCCATCAGGTCGGCATCGCGGCGGAACCGCGCGAGCTCCGGCACCGGCAGCCCGGCCTCGGAAGCGCGCGCGTGGTAGCGAGCCAGCCACGCCGCGACGCGCGGCTCCGGCCAGCTCAGGAAGGCGTCTTTGAACAGGCTGATCGGGTCGTAGGCGATCGGCCCGCGCACCGCGTCCTGGAAATCCAGGACCGCCGGACCAGCGGCGGCCGGCATCAGGTTGCGCGGCATGAAGTCGCGATGCACCAGCACCCGCGGTTGTGCCAGCGCGGCGTCGATCAGGTGGCGGTAGACGCGCTCGAGTGTTTGCCGGTCGGCCGGATCCAGCGTCAACCCCAGATGGTGGCCGAGATACCACTGGTCGAACAGGTGCAGTTCGCGCGCCAGCAGCGCCTCGTCGTATGACGGCAGGTCGGCCGGGCAGGCGATCGCCTGCAGCTTCAGCAACTGACTGACCGCATCGTCGAGCAGTGCATCGGCGTTGTCGGTGTCGATCACGTGCAGGTAGGTCTCGGCGCCGAGGTCCTCGAGCAGCAGGAAACCGGCATCGACATCCTGCGCCAGCACCCGCGGCACGCGTACGCCGCCACGTTCGAGCACCTCGCGGATACGCAGCCAAGGCCGCACGTCTTCCCGGTCGGGCGGGGAATCCATCACGATCACGCTGGCCGCAGTCGGGCTGCCGTCGTTGGAGGCACCACGCCAGTAGCTGCGGAAACCGGCGTCCATCGAGGCGCGGTGGAGCTGCAGGGAGGTCGCGCCGCTTGCCCGGCGCGCCCACTCCAGGCGGGCGGTCGCGCGGTCGGCGTGGTCGGCGGCAGGCAGTGTCATGCGGTCTCCGGGCGGCGTGGGCCGCAGGCGCACAGGGTAGCCGGCCCGGTGCGCGGGGTGAATGCTCCCGGCCCGAATTCTTCAGCGGCTCCCGGCGAATCCTTGGTGGCCCTGGAGTGGCGACGGCGGTTGATCTGCATTCGCGGCAACAGCAGGAGAGGCCACTCACCGTCAGATGCATCGAGTGTTCTTTTCGCCCGCGATGATCGGCAAGAGCGGGGGTGGCAGCAGCGGCCCGCCGCGCCCGGCATAATCGCCCGATGACAGACAAGACACCATTGCTTATCGATACCGATCCGGGCGTCGACGACGCCCTGGCCCTGCTGATGGCGTTCAACGACCCGCGCCACCGGGTTGTGGGCCTCACCATCGCGGCCGGCAATGTCGGTCTGCGGCACACCGTCGCCAATGCCTTGAAGCTGTGCGAGGTGGCCGGCGCCGACGTGCCCGTGTTCGCCGGCTGCGAGGCACCGCTACTGCATCCGGCACGCGATGCCGCCAACGTTCATGGGCAGGATGGCTTCGGCGACGTCGGCTACGCGCCATGCCCGCGCACCGCCGAGGCCGAGCATGCCGCGCTCGCGATCCTGCGGCTGTCGCACCAGCACGCCGGCAGGCTGCTGCTGGTCGCGCTGGGCCCGCTGACCAATGTCGCGCTCGCGCTCAAGCTCGATCCGAGCCTCCCGCAGCGGATTGCGCGGCTGGTGATCATGGGCGGTGCGGTCAGCGCGCACGGCAATATCACCGCGGCGGCGGAGTTCAACATCGCGTTCGATCCGGAAGCCGCGCACCTGGTGTTCAGCGCGTTTGAGCACTTCGATCTGGCCGATTGGGAGGCCACGATCGCCCACGGCCTGCCGCACGATGAGGTCGTGCGCTGGCTGCAGGCCGATTCGCCACGGGCGCGCTTCTACGAGGCGATCTCGCGCCAGACCCGCGAATGGTCGGCCGACCGCCGCGGCGACCGCTGGCACTCGGCCGACGCGCTGGCGATGGCGTACGCGCTGGAGCCCGACGGCGCCCTGGAGCGGCTCGAACGCCCGGTGGCGGTCGAGCTGGACGGCCGTCGTACCCGCGGCGTCACGGTGGTCGACTGGCTGCGGCAGGAAGGCGGCCCCGACAATGCTTCCCTGCTGATGCGCTACGACCAGGCCCGTTTCGAGGCATTGGTGCGCGCGGCCCTGGCGGCCGGTTGAACTTCGGCCTTGCTCGGTCGAAAAGGCGAGGCTATACTGCCCGGCTTCCTCTGAATGAATTGGTGAGTGCCATGAAGGCCGGCATCCATCCTGAATACCGTGACGTCGTGTTCCAGGACGTGACCACGGATTTCCAGATCCTGACCCGCTCGACCCTTGGCAGCAAGGAGACGGTCAAGCTGGACGATGGCAACGAGTACCCGCTGATCAAGGTCGACATCTCGTCGGCCTCGCACCCGTTCTACACGGGCAAGCACAAGGTCATGGACATTGGCGGCCGCGTGGACAAGTTCCGCAAGCGCTACGCCAAGTAACAACGGATTGGCCCGCGCGCAACGCGTGCGGCTTTGCCGAACCGTCATCCCGAGTGCAGTGAGGGATCTGCTTCACGCCGCCAGGGCTGCAGCAGGCTCCTCACACAAGCTGGTCGATAAGCTGGTCAGCAAGCTGCTCCAGCGGTTCGGAATGACAGCGCTATCGACGGCCACCACACGGTGGCCGTTGCCGTTTCTGGACCTTCCGTCCGCGCGGCCATTCCGCGTCGACATTCCGCCTCGACCATGCGGCCGCGCATCCTTGTGCGATAATTGCCGATCGCGGCGAGCCGCGATTCCTGTCCCCCTCCGTGCCACGGCCTGCCGTCCCGCACGTCGACACATGAGGAGTTTGCTCCGTGTCCGATTCGTCCAATTCCGGCCCGAACCAGTCGTCCCTGAACCAGGTCACCCTCTCCGCCGGCGACAAGAGCGTGGTACTGCCCGTGCAGCATCCCACCCTGGGCGCGCCGTGCATCGACATCGCCAGGCTGCCGAAGGAAACCGGCTGCTTCACCTACGACTCCGGCTTCACCGCCACTGCAAGTTGCAAATCGGCCATCACCTACATCGATGGCGAAGAAGGCGTGCTGCTGTATCGCGGCTACCCGATCGAGCAACTGGCCGAGCATTCGAGCTTCCTCGAAGTGGCGTACCTGCTGATGAACGGCGAGCTGCCCAAGGCCGACGAGTTCTCCCGGTTCGAGCACGAAGTCACGCATCACACGATGATGCACGAGGCCTTCAAGAGCTTCCTGGGCGGCTTCCGCCATGACGCGCATCCCATGGCGATGCTGGTCGGCATGCTCGGCTCGATGGCGAGCTTCTACCACAACGAACTCGACCTGGATGATCCCGAACAGCGCCGGTTGGCCGCCATCCGCCTGATCGCCAAGGTGCCGACGATCGCCGCCGCCTGCTACCGCCACTCAATCGGCTGGCCGCTGCGCTACCCGCGCAACAACCTCGACTACACCACGCGCTTCCTGCACATGATGTACGAGGTGCCGAGCGAGCCGCTGGAACTCGATCCGGTCGCGGCCAAGGCGATGGACCTGTTGTTCATCCTGCACGCCGATCACGAGCAGAACGCCTCGACCTCGACCGTGCGCCTGGTCGGTTCGACCGGGGCCAACCCCTACGTCAGCGTGGCCTCCGGTGTCGCGGCGCTGTGGGGGCCGGCCCACGGCGGTGCCAACGAGGCGGTGCTGAAGATGCTCGAGGAGATCGGCCGCCCCGAGAACGTGCAGTCGGCGATCGACCGCGCCAAGGACAAGGAGTCGGGCTTCCGGCTGATGGGCTTTGGCCATCGCGTCTACAAGAACTACGATCCGCGCGCGGCACTGGTGCGCAAGATGGCCCATGAGGTGCTCGGCCAGCTCGGCGTCAACGATCCGCTGCTGGACGTGGCGATGAAGCTGGAAGAGGCGGCGCTGAAGGACGAGTACTTCGTGCAGCGCAAGCTGTACCCGAACGTCGACTTCTACTCGGGCATCATCTACAAGGCCCTGGGCATTCCGGTGGAGATGTTCACCGTGATGTTCGCCATCGCGCGCACCGCCGGCTGGGTGGCGCATTGGCTGGAGCAGCAGGAAGACCCGGAAAACAAGATCGGCCGCCCGCGGCAGATCTATACCGGCGCGGCCAACCGCGACTACGTCGGCATGGGCCAGCGCTGAGCCTGGCCAAAGCCCGGTAAGAAACGAGACGCCCCGCGAAAGCGGGGCGTTTTCTTTTGCGCGAAGCGCAGCCGAGCAAGCTCGGCTCTACGGCTGCGTCGAGCGGAACTTGCAGATCCTTCGCGGCGCCCGGGATGACATGCTTTTCCCGAGTCCCGAGTCCCGAGTCCCGCAGCAGCAAACGTCCGGCCGCTCGCTCAGCCCGAATCGCCCCGCGCGTAGCCCTCGATTTCCTCCTCCGTCAGCAACTGCCGCAGTTGCGCGGCCGAAGCGCGCTTCATCGGCTTCTCGTCCACGCCCGATAACGGCGCCTGGCGCAACACGTTGAGCGGCATCACGGTGATGTCGAAGGGCAGTTCCTCGGCACTGAACAGCCATACCGGGAAATCGTCGCTGCGCTCGCGGTCCAGCCGCACCCGCCGGCTGCGCGCTTCGACCGGGATGCCGTGCTGGTCGAGAAAGCGCGGGGCGGCGTCGGCATCGTCGGCGTGGAGGTGCAGCGCGACCGGGCTGCGCGCGTCCGCGGTGCCGTCGAGCACCGGGCCGACCAGGCGCGGCTCAAACGGCGCGAAGAATTCCAGTGCCCGCAGCGCCACCTCGCGCCGGTGCCGCAACTGGCCGGGGTTGTCGCGCTGGAACAGGCGCTGGTACTCGCGCAGCGCCGCCTCGATCTCGCTGTTGCGCGGCAACGACGCATCGTCGGAAATGCCGAGCCGCTCGGCCGCCTTGAGCTTGGCCTGGTGGTAATCGCGCAGGCCGCCTTCGGCCATCAGCCGCGCCGCCTCGATGGCCAGGCGGTGGCGACGTTCGCGGGTGCGGGTTTGCGCATGTTGCTGCGCGTGATGTCGGGCGTGCGCCATGGTGACGACCTCCGCGGCAGACGTGGCGAGGGCCGATGCCGCCCGCGGCCGGCCTGCGGGCCGGCACCTGCAAGCTAGCACGCAGATGCCGCACCCCGCGTCAGAAGATGTCGAACGACTCCTCAGCCGGGATCTCGTCCATGCCGTAGTCGGCGAAGCTCTGCATGCGGTCGAGGTCCTCGACCTTGATCCACTCCTGCACGCCGCCGGTGCCTTCGGGCATCAGGCTGCCGTTGGGCGCGACCGACACCCGGACCATGCCGTCGGGCGGTTCGTTCTGCGCCAGCGGCCGATCCTCCAGCGCCACCCGCATGTAGTTGATCCAGATCGGCAGCGCCGCTTTGCCGCCGTACTCGCGGTAGCCCAGCGACTGGAAATCGTCGCGACCGACCCAGACGGTGGTGACCAGGTTTCCACCGATGCCGGAGAACCAGGCGTCGCGGTGGTCATTGGTCGAGCCGGTCTTGCCGCCGATATCCTCGCGCTCCAGGACCTTGGCGGCGACGCCCGTACCGCGCTGCACCACGTCGCGCAACATCGAAACCATCTGGTAGGCGATGCGGGCATCGATCGCCCGCGGCGCCACCACCAGGTCGCTGGTGTCCAACGGCTCGGTCTCGGCGTCGAGTCGGTCTTCGTCTTCGCTGCTCGGTGCCGGAGCGGGCGTGGCCACCGGCCCCAGGTTGAAGCCATCGACCACGGCCGAGGAGGTGCGGGCCTGCGCAGCGCCGGTGCGTCCGCAAGCCGGGCAAGCGGTGGCCGGGGTTTCCTTGAACACCACCGCGCCGTTGCGGTCCTTGATCTGGTCGATGACCCACGGAGTCACCCGGAAGCCGCCGTTGGCGAACACCGCGTAGCCGCGCGCGACCGAAAGTGGCGTCAGCGAAGCGGTGCCCAGCGACATCGAGAGGTTGGGCGGCAGCTGCGCCTCGTCGAATCCGAAGTGGCTGATGTACTTGCGCGCGTAGTCCACGCCGATCGCATCGAGCAGGCGCACCGACACCAGGTTGCGCGACTGCACGATCGCCTCGCGCACCCGCATCGGCCCGGCGAAGTTGCCGCTGTCGTTCTGCGGTCGCCATTCCTTGCCGTTGCGCTGCCTGAACACCACCGGCGCGTCGAGCACGATCGAAGCCGGATTGAAGCCGCGCTCGAACGCCGCCGCATACAGGAACGGCTTGAAGCTGGATCCCGGCTGGCGGCGCGCCTGGGTGGCGCGGTTGAACTTGGTCCCGGCAAAACTGAAGCCGCCCGACAGGGCGCGCAATGCGCCATCGTGCGGTTCCAGCGACACCAGCGCGGCCTGCGCCCGTGGCATCTGGTCGAGCGTGTACTGCAGCTCGATGGTCGGCGGCCGGGCCGCGGCGCCGTCATCGGCATCCGCACCGTCCGCCCCGGGCACGGTCTCGTCGCCGTCGTCGGCTTCGGCGACGACCTGCCGCACGCGCACCTGATCGCCACGTTCGAGCAGCCCCGCCGGGTCTTTCCCGGCCCAACTGCTCTCCGCATCCAGGGTGATCTGGCTGCCGTTGCGCAACACCAGCTCGGCGGTGCCCTCGCCGGTGGCGAGCACGATCGCCGGAACCAGGTCCGCCAGCGGCGGGATGCCGCGCAAGCGGGCGCTGACGGCCTGCGCATCCTCGTCGGGCGCCAACTCGAAGGTCTGTTCGACGCCGTGCCAGCCGTGGCGCCGATCGTAAATCGACAGCCCCTCGCGCATCGCGTCATCGGCGGCGTGCTGCAGCTTTGGGTCGATCGTGGTGGTGACGTGGTAGCCCTGGGTCAGCGCCTCGGCGCCGAAGCGGGCCACCATCTCCTGGCGCACCATCTCCGCGACATAGGGCGCAGGGGTCTGCACCGGCGGCTCGTGGGCGCTGGCGTGCATCGGCACGGCCTGGCCCCGCCCGGCGTCCGCGGCGCTGATGTACCCCAGCTCCGCCATGCGGTGCAGGATGTAGTCGCGTCGCAGCTTGGCGCGCTCGGGATTGCTGAGCGGATTGCCGCTGGACGGAAACTTGGGGATGCCGGCGAGCGAGGCCATCTCGTCCAGGGCGAGTTCGTGCAGCTTCTTGCCGTAGTAGAACTCGGCGGCCGCGGCCACGCCGTAGGCGCGATTCCCGAAGAAGCTCTTGTTGAGGTACAGCTCGAAGATCTCGTCCTTGCTGAGCTCGCGCTCCATCTGCATGGCCAGGAACATCTCGCGCAGCTTGCGCATGTAGCTGTATTCGGAGTCCAGGAAGAACTGCCGGGCCACCTGCTGGGTGATCGTCGAGCCGCCCGGCACGCGGTTGTCATTGGTGGTCGCCAGCAGCCAGATCGCGCGGGCGATGCCCCTGTAGTCCAGGCCGCCGTGCTCGTAGAAACGGGCGTCCTCGATCGCGATGAACGCCTGCTTCTGCAGCTCCGGCACGGCATCGATGACGATCGGATAACGCCGGTTCTCGCCGAACTGCGCCATCAGGCTGCCGTCGCGCGCGTAGACGTACATCGGCTCCTGCATTTCCACCGTACGCAGGCTCTCCACGTCGGGCAGCTTGGGTACGATCAGGAAATACAGCGTGCCCAGCGCGAACGCGCCAAGTACGGCCATTCCGGCGAACGCGTACAGCGCCCAGCGAAGCAAACCACGGAAGCGGGGGGACATCAGTGTTCGAAATCCGATTGCGGGTGATGATGACGTGGAGTATAGAGGAGCGGCGCGAGCCGACTTTGGGGACGGCGTCTCGTGGGGGCACAGTCGTTCAGGCGAATCGCATCGGTCGGCAAATCATGAACGAAATGGTTGCCAGCCTTGGAAAAGTCCGTTATTTAAGACGGGGCTGCACAAAGTACGCGTAAGCGTCTGTGGCAAGGGGAGAAAAACAGTGGGTGTCATCACAAAAAGCCAGCCGGCCATGGTCGGTGTGGAT
Organism: Novilysobacter longmucuonensis; assembly: GCF_046600735.1. NCBI lineage: Bacteria > Pseudomonadati > Pseudomonadota > Gammaproteobacteria > Lysobacterales > Lysobacteraceae > Novilysobacter > Novilysobacter longmucuonensis. Next base: position 6,755 of record NZ_JBJMAW010000015.1, on the reverse strand, counting down.
ATCAGCTCGACTGCCGTCAAGCTGCTGCAGCTCTCGCGGGCGGGCAACCGCTTCAGGGTCGAGCACTACGCGGTCGAGCCATTGCCACCCAATGCGGTCGTCGAGAAGAACATCGTCGAGCCCGAAGCGGTGGGCGAGGCGATCAAGCGCGCCGTGACCCGCTCCGGCAGCCGTGCCAAATATGCGGCCGCGGCCGTCGCCGGTTCGGCGGTGATCACCAAGGTCATCCCGATGCCGGCCGATCTGGACGACGACGACCTGGAGTCGCAGATCGAGCTGGAGGCGGTGAATTACGTGCCGTATCCGATCGAGGAAGTGAACCTCGACTTCGAGGTGCTCGGGCCGATGCCCAACAGTGCCGAGTCGGTGCAGGTCCTGCTGGCGGCCTCGCGCGCCGAGAACGTCGAGGTCCGAGCCTCGGCGCTGGAGCTCGGGGGATTGATCCCGAGGGTGATGGACGTGGAGGCGTTCGCGATCGAGAACGCATTCGCGCTGCTCGCCGACCAGCTCAACGTGACGCCCGATGGCGTCGTAGCGCTGATCGATTCGGGCGCCACCATGACCACGCTGAACGTGCTGCGCAACGGTCGCAGCCTGTACAGCCGCGAACAGGTTTTCGGCGGCAAGCAGCTCACCGACGAGGTGATGCGCCGCTATGGCTTGAGCTACGAGGAGGCCGGCCTTGCCAAGCGTCAGGGCGGGTTGCCGGAGAGTTACGAAGCCGAAGTGCTGGAGCCGTTCAAGGAAGCCATGGTCCAGCAGGTCAGCCGCCTGTTGCAGTTCTTCTACGCCGGCAGCGAGTTCAACCGCGTCGACCAGATCGTGATCGCCGGCGGCTGCGCCGCGATCCCGGGCATCGCGCAGATGATCGAGGAGCAGCTGGGCGTGCCGACTATGGTGGCCAACCCGCTGGCGCACATGACGCTCGGCCCACGCGTCCAGGCCCATGCACTGGCCCAGGACGCACCGGCCCTGCTCATTGCGTGCGGCCTCGCCCTGAGGAGCTTCGACTGATGGCAAGGATCAACCTGCTTCCCTGGCGCGCCGAGCGACGCAAGCAGCGCCAGAAGGACTTCGCCAAGATGCTCGGGCTGTCGCTGGTCGCTGCGATCGCGCTGGCTTTCCTGATCATCAGCTACCACAACGGCCAGATCGAAGGCCAGAACGAGCGCAACGCATTCCTGCAGGCGGAGATTGCCGAGGTCGACAAGGCGATCGCCGAGATCGACGAGCTCGATCGGCAGAAGTCGCGGCTGCTGGCGCGCAAGGAAGTCATCGAGCAGCTGCAGGCCAACCGTTCGCAGATGGTCCATCTGTTCGATTCGCTGGTGCGGACCATTCCCGACGGGGCGGTGCTGACATCGATCAGGCAGGACGACCAGATCCTGACGCTGAACGGCCGCGCCCAGTCCAACGCGCGTGTCAGTACCTACATGCGCAACCTGGAGGGTTCGGGCTGGCTGACCAGCCCGGAGCTGGCGATCATCGAAGCGGCCGGCCAGGACAAGGGCCTGCCCTACCGATTCACGCTGCAGGTCAAGCTGGCCAACCCGAACGCGCCGGTCGACAGAGACGGTGACGGCATTCCCGACGAGCCGGACGCGATGCCCGAGGGCGCAACCCCCGAGCCCGGGACCGACCCTGCGACCCAGAGCGCCATCGGCGCCGGGGCCACCGCGGCGCCGGGGGATGCAGCCCCAGCGGCCGTGCCGGCAGCGGCCGCGCCGGCCCCGGTCCTCGCTACAGGAGCAGCGTCGTGAGCCAGAAAAAGATCTCCCTGCGGGAACTGGACTTCAACAACATCGGCGGCTGGCCGCAGCGGGCCAAGATCGGCTTCTGCGTCATCCTCGGGCTGGTGATCATCGGCCTGGCCTGGTGGCTGTTCGTAAGCGACAAGCGCGAGCAGCTGGCGGGACTGGAGCGCCAGGAGGCCGAACTGCGCGCCGAGTTCGAAACCAAGCAGGGCCGCGCTGCCAACCTGGAGCCGCTCAAGCAGCAACTCGCGCAGATGGAGCAGCAGCTGCAGCAGATGCTGCGGCAGTTGCCCAGCAAGACCGAGATGCCCGACCTGATCGTCGACATCTCGCAGACCGCACTGGCCACCGGCATCAGCAACGAGCTGTTCCAGCCCGGTCCGGAGGAACCCAAGGAGTTCTACGCCGAGAAGCCGATCTCGCTGCGGATGGTGGGCAGCTACCACCAGTTCGGCAGTTTCGTCAGCGGCGTCGCGTCGCTGCCGCGGGTGGTGATCATGACCATGCATGACATCTCGCTGCAGCCCCGGGGCGGCGGGGACACGCCGATCACCGCCAACAGCTCGCTGGAACTCGCCGGTACGGTAAAGACCTATCGTTATCTGGACGAAGAGGAAATGGACCTGCAGGAAGGCGCGGACGCCGGAAAGGGGGGAGCCTGAGATGCATGACATGACTTTGCGTCGCGGTCCGCTAGTGGTGCGCCTGATGTTGGCCGCGACGCTGCTGGCCGCGCTGGCCGGCTGCTCACGGAGCATCAGCAGCACGCCCGGTGACGCGCCCAACCTCGAAAAATGGACCGCCGAGACCAAGGCGCGTCCGGCACCGCCACTGGATCCGCTGCCGGTGATGCAGCAGTTCGAAACCTTCGAATACGCCGCGCACGCCCTTCGCGACCCGTTCAGCCGCGCCTTCACCGACCGGGGCAACGGCAGCGGGCCGCGTCCCGACGCGGGCCGGCGCAAGCAGACGCTGGAGCAGTTTCCGCTCGACAGCCTGGACATGGTCGGCACGCTGGGACGTGGCGCCGGCACGGTGGCGCTGGTGATGGCGCCCGACCGGGTGACTTACCGGGTGCGACCCGGTGCGTACATGGGTCAGAGCGACGGCCGCGTGACTGCCGTGGCCGAAGACCGCATCGAGTTGGTGGAACTGGTGCCGGACGGCGCGGGTGGCTGGCTGGAACGTCCGGCCACCGTCGCGTTAGAAGATCAATGAATTGGGGGATAGCACGATGACCGTATTCAACGCTACACGTACGCGGCCCGCCGGGCGCCCCTTGCTCCTGTCAAGCCCGCTCCTGCGCATCGCAGGGCTGGGGCTGGCGGTCGGCACCCTGGCGGCCTTCAGCGCCGTGCACGCCGCCGCGCCCGGCCCGCAGGCCGTGACATCGGGCACCTTCGTGCCGGTCTTGATCGCTCAGGCGGCACCGGCGTCCAGCTTCGATCCGGCCAAGCAACTGCCGGGCGCGATCTCGATATCGAAGATCGACTTCAAGCGCGGCGATGACGGTGCCGGCCGGCTGATCATCAACTTCACCGGCGAGGGCGCTGCTCCCGACCTGCGCACGCGGGGCTCGCGGGTGACCATCGACGTCGGCAACGCGGCGCTGCCCGAAAGCCTGCAGCGCCCGCTGAACGTGGCTGACTTCGCGACTCCGGTGCAGCGCATCGACGCCCGTCCCGCCGGGACCGGCACGCAGCTGGTGCTCGATACCCGCGGCGAGTTCGAATCCATGGCCTACCAGACCGGCAACGAGTACATCGTGGAGATCGTGCCGCGCGCCAGCACCGCCACCGCGGCGCGCTCGGACGAAGGCGCCGAGGCAGACATCGCCGCGAGCGGCGACACCCCGGGTGAGCGCGCCTACAGCGGCCGTCCGGTCACGTTCAACTTCCAGGACGTGCCGGTGCGCACGGTGCTGCAGCTGATCGCGGAGGAGTCCAACCTCAACGTGGTGGCCTCCGATACGGTGACGGGCAACGTCACTCTGCGGCTGATCAACGTGCCGTGGGACCAGGCGCTGGACATCGTGCTGCGGGCCAAGGGGCTCGACAAGCGCCGCAGCGGCAATGTCGTCTGGATCGCGCCGCAGACCGAAATCGCCCAGTTCGAACAGGCCCGGGAAGACGCGCGCATTGCATTGGACAACCGCGTCGACCTGGTCACCGAGTACGTGCAGATCAACTATCACAACGCCACCCAAATCTATGAAGCGCTGACCGAGGCCAAGGGCGTCGGCGGCAGCGGCGGTGGCGCCGGTGGCGGCGCGGGTGGCGGCAATGAAGGGGGAGGGTTCCTCTCGCCGCGCGGGCGACTGGTCGCCGACGAGCGCACCAACACGCTGATGATCAGCGACATCCCGAAGAAGATCGAGCAGATGAGGGAGCTCATCAGCGTGATCGACCGGCCGGTGGACCAGGTGATCATCGAGGCCCGCGTGGTGATCGCCACTGAGACCTTCTCGCGCGAACTCGGCGCCAAGTTCGGCATCAGCGGCGCCAGCGGTGATCCGGGCGACCGCAGTTCGATCGGCTTCGGCGGCGATACCAACGCTTCGGCGCAGAACGCGATCGATCGCGGCAACGCGGTCAACATCAACGACAATCCGCGTGGCCTGGACACCATCTCGCGTTCGCTGATGACCAACCTGCCGGTCGCCAACCCCGCCGGTGCGGTCGCGCTGTCGATCCTCAACGCCGGTTACCTGCTCGACGTCGAACTGTCGGCGATGCAGGAGCAGGGTCGCGGCGAAGTGATTTCCAACCCGCGCATCGTCACCAGCAACCAGCGTGAGGCGATCATCACCCAGGGCCAGGAGGTCGGATACGTCACGATCCGGCCGGCAACGGCGGGCAGCGTGCCGACGCCGACCGTGGAGTTCAAGGACGTGCTGCTGGAGATGAGGGTCACCCCGACGATCACCAACGACGGCCGGGTCTTCCTCAACCTGCTGGTCAACAAGGACGAGATCGAGGGTTTCATCAGCACCGGCATCGGCGACGTTCCGCAGATCAGCAAGCGCTCGGTCAACACCGCGGTGTTGGTCGAGGATGGCCAGACCGTGGTGATCGGCGGCGTTTATGAGTTCAGCACTCGCGACGACGTGACCAAGGTACCGTTCCTCGGCGACATCCCGTTCCTGGGCAACCTGTTCAAGAACAAGGGCAGCAGCAATCAGAAGGCCGAGCTGCTGATCATGGTGACGCCGAAGGTGCTGCGGGTCGCGCAACGCGACTGAGCCAGGCACCGCAGATGAGTGCAGCGGGGGCCTTCGGGCCCCCGTTGCGTTGGCGGCCGGTGCTATCGGTGCTGCCGGAGCCGGACGCTGAACGCCGCAGCGACACGGTTGAACGCAGCGCGACCAGATGGGTCAAAATCGACCGGACACCAACGCCGGGAAAGGAATGGACAGCGCGCCCGAAAGCCAAGCCACCGAAAACCCTTCTGGCGACATTGCCCGCCTGCACGACGCCTTTAGCGAGCTGCGCGATGCCCTGTCGGCCGAGATCGTCGGCCAGTCCGCGCTGATCGAACGCCTGCTGATCGCGCTGCTCGCCGATGGGCACCTGCTGGTGGAGGGCGCGCCGGGGCTGGCCAAGACCAGCGCGATCCGCGCGTTGGCGGCGCGCCTGGAGGCCGACTTCGCCCGGGTCCAGTTCACCCCCGACCTGCTGCCGGCCGACCTGACCGGCACCGAGGTCTGGCGCCCGCAGGACGGACGCTTCGAGTTCCAGCCCGGGCCGATCTTCCACCCGATCCTGCTGGCCGACGAGATCAACCGCGCGCCGGCCAAGGTGCAGTCGGCACTGCTGGAAGCCATGGGCGAGCGCCAGGTCACCGTTGGTCGCGCCACCTACCCGTTGACGCCGCTGTTCCTGGTGATGGCAACGCAGAACCCGATCGAGCAGGAGGGCACGTTTCCGTTGCCCGAAGCGCAGCTCGACCGTTTCCTGATGCACGTGCGCATCGGCTACCCGGAGGCCGACGCAGAAGCCGAGATCCTGCGCTTGGCGCGCGAACGCGCCCGCGATGCGATGCAGCCGAGCCCGGCAAATGTCCACCGGATGCCGGTGGAGGACGTGTTCGCGGCACGCGCGGCCGTGCTGGCGCTGCATGTCGCGCCGGCAGTGGAGCGTTACCTGATCGAGCTGGTGCTGGCCTCGCGCGACGCGTCCCGCTACGACCCCGAGCTGGCCCGGCGCATCGCTTGGGGCGCCAGCCCGCGCGGCTCGATCGCGCTGGAGCGCTGCGCACGCGCGCATGCCTGGCTCGGCGGTCGCGATTTCGTGACCCCGGACGACGTGCGTGCGATCGCCCCCGAGGTGCTGCGCCACCGCATCCTGCCCAGCTACGAGGCGACGGCGGAAGGCTGGGACGGCGACCGGCTGGTGACCGAGCTGCTGGCCAAGGTGCCGCTGCCGTGAGCCACCATGATGATCAGGGCCGCGCGCCCGGGTGTGTCACCCGATCGCGTAGAGCCGAGCTTGCTCGGCTGCGACACCCGGTCAGCCGGATTGCTTCGGCTGCGACGCCGGGGCAGCCGAGCAAGCTCGGCTCTACAGCCGCTCCTACACGCACCGGGTAGCCGCGATGACCGACGGTGTTACTCCGACCCTGTCCGAGCTCGTCGGCCTGCGCGCGCTGGCCAGCGGCCGCCGCAGCGCCCGGCTCGGCCGCCATGGCGTGAGCGGGCATGCGCTGTCGCCCTTGCGCGGGCGCGGCATGGAATACGCCGAATCCCGCGAATACGTCGCCGGCGACGATGCCCGGCACATCGACTGGCGCCTGACCGCGCGCACCGGCCAGGCTCACACCAAGCTGTTCCAGGCCGAACGCGAGCGCCTGACGCTGATCGTCGCCGACACCGCGCCGGCGCTGTACTTCGGCACCCGGGTGCGCTTCAAATCGGTGCAGGCGGCCCGCGCGGGCGCGATCGCGGCCTGGGTCGCGGCGCGCGACGGCGACCGCATCGCCGCGTTGCGCGGCAGCCGGCGCGAG
>NZ_JBJMAW010000014.1:0-71167 GCF_046600735.1 Novilysobacter longmucuonensis | reverse complement strand
GGCCAGACGCTTGAATGAGCGACCACGCAAGACCTTGGGTTACGAGACACCGATCGAGCGATATCAACAAGCTGTTGCACTGACCGGTTGAAACCGCCGGCAAAAGCGGTCACGCCGTAGAGCAGCTTCGCTAGGCCCGCTGCTGGCCAGCGGCATATACGCCAGCGGCGAGCCTGCCACCGAGCCAGTAGCAAAGCTCGGCCGGATGCCCGATGTCCCACTGCACGAAATCCGCGCGCATGCCGACCCGCAATGCCCCGCGATCTTCCAGGCCGAGCGCGCGCGCCGCGTGCACGGTGGCGCCGCGCAGCGACTCCTCCGGGGTGAGCCTGAAATGGGTACAGGCCAGTTGCATTGCCTGGCGCAGCGACAGCAGCGGCGAGGTGCCGGGGTTGCAGTCGGTCGCGACCGCCATGGCCACGCCGTGCTCGCGGAATTGCTCCAGCGGCGGCAGCCGGGTTTCGCGCAACACGTGGAACGCCCCGGGCAGCAGCACCGCGACCGCGCCGCGCTCGGCCATTGCGCGTACGCCCGTTGTCGCGGTGTGTTCGACGTGGTCGGCCGAGAGCCCGCCGAAGTCCGCGACCAGCGCCGCACCGCCCAGATCGCTGAGCTGGTCGGCGTGCAGCTTGACTGGCAGATCGAGCGCGCGCGCGGCCTCGAACACGCGACGGGTCTGCGCCGGCGAGAAGCCGATGCCCTCGCAGAACGCATCGACCGCATCGACCAGCCCTTCCGCGTGCAGCCGCGGTAGCCACTCGATCACCGCATCGATGTAGTCGTCAGCGCGCCCGCTGAACTCCGGCGGCAGCGCGTGTGCGGCCAGATAGGTGGTGCGCACTTCGATGCCGAGTGTCTCGCCGACCTGCCGCGCTACCCGCAGCATCTTGCGCTCGTTGTCGTAATCCAGGCCGTAGCCTGACTTGATCTCCAGCGTGCTCGCGCCGTCGGCGATCAGTGCGCGCGCGCGCGACAGCGACTGGCGCAGCAGTTCGGTTTCGTCGGCGGCACGGGTGGCGCGCACGGTCGAGACAATGCCGCCGCCGGCACGTGCGATCTCCTCGTAACTTGCGCCCTGCAGTCGTTGCTCGAACTCGCGCGCGCGGTCGCCGGCGAACACCAGGTGGGTGTGGCAGTCGATCAGGCCCGGGGTGATCCAGCCGCCAGCTTCGATCACCTCGCGCGCCAGCGTCGCCGCCTCGCCGGGCAGGCCGTGGCGCGGCCCGACGTAGGTCAACCGGCCGTCGCGCCAGCCCAGGGCGGCATCATTGATCGCGCCATAGCCCTGCGGTGCATCCATGGTCGCCAGTGAGGCGCCGAGGATCAGGCCATCCCATTGCATGTCGTCTGTGTTCATTGCTGCATTGTAGGTTTGCAGCGCGGCTGCAGCGTGTTTGCGGGATCGATCCTCGCTGTAGGAGCGGGCCATGCCCGCGATTTGGAATCGTAGGGGAGCGATCGCGCCCATGGGGCGCTCCTACACGAATGCCGCGGGTTGCGGCCACGGTCGCCAACGCGCGGACGAGGCGCCACAATCGGGGTATGAGGACGATCCCAAACGCCAGGATCTGGCGCCCCGATGGCTGGCAGGACGGCGTCAGGCTCGAGGTCGACCCGCACGGCCGGATCGCGCGCGGCGGGCACGGCGGCACCACCGACCAGCGCGTGGTACCGGGCATCGCCAACCTGCATTCGCATGCGTTCCAACGCGCGATGGCCGGCATGGCCGAGCGCCAGACCGACGCCAACGATTCGTTCTGGACCTGGCGCGAGACGATGTACCGCTTCGCCGGGCGCTTCACCCCCGAGACGCTGCACGCGGTGGCCGCGCAGTTGTACGTGGAGATGCTCGAGGCCGGCTACACCAGCGTGTGCGAATTCCACTACCTGCACCACGCACTCGACGGCCGGCCATACGACGATCCCGCGGCGATGTCGCGCGCGCTGATCGAGGCCGCGCAGGAGACCGGCATCCGCCTGACCCTGCTGCCGGTGCTGTACATGAGCGGTGGCTTCGACGGGCGGGCACTCGGCGAGCGCCAGCGCCGCTTTGCCCACGACGTCGACAGCTACCTGCGCCTGCTCGATGTGCTGCGCGCCGACGCGCCCGGCACGCTGCGCATCGGCTGCGCTTTGCACAGCCTGCGCGCGGTCCCGGCCGACGCCATGCGCGTGGTGCTCGACGCGCTGTCGGCCGACAGCCGCGTGCACATCCACATTGCCGAGCAGACCGGCGAGGTCGACGACTGCATTGCGATGCGCGGCGCCCGACCGGTGCAGTGGCTGCTCGACAACGCCGACGTCGACGCGCGGTGGACTCTGGTGCATGCCACCCACCTGGTGGATGACGAGGTCCGCGGCATCGCCGGCAGCGGCGCGACCGTGGCGCTGTGCTCGACCACCGAGGCCAACCTCGGCGACGGCCTGTTCCCGTTGCGTGCGTACCTCGACGCCGGCGGCGCCTGGGGCATCGGCTCGGATTCGCAGATCTCGGTGTCGCCGGTGGAGGAACTGCGCTGGCTGGAATACGGCCAGCGCCTGACCACGCGCCGGCGCAATATCGCGGTGACCGAAGCATCGCCCAGCGTCGGCGAGACCCTGCTGCGCGGCGTCGCCAGGAGCGCGGCGGCATCGACCGGCCACGCGATCGGCACGCTCGCGGAGGGCGAGTCCGCCGACGCGCTGGTGCTGGACATCAACGCCGCGCAGTTTGCCGGCGCACGCGACAAGGACGCGCTCGACCGCTGGATATTCAGCGGCAACCGCAACCTGGTGCGCGAGGCCTGGGTGGATGGGCGCTGCGTGGTCGACGGCGGCCGGCATGTGCGCAGCGACGTGATCGCCACGCGCTTCGCCGCCGCCATGGAGCGGCTGCTGGCCGAGTAGGGTGGGCACATAAAGCGCGGCCGCCCTACGCTGCGTCAGCCGGCTCTCGCCGCAAACAGATCACCGCGCGGCCACGCGCCCTCAAGCGCCAGCAGGAACTGCTTGGTCGGCAGCCCGCCGCCGAAGCCGGTCAGGGAACCATCGGCGCCGATCACGCGGTGGCACGGCAGCACGATCGGCAGCGGGTTGCGGCTGTTGGCGGCGCCGACCGCGCGCATCGCCCGCGGCTTGCCGACCCGCGTGGCCAGCTGCGCATAGCTGATCGTCTCGCCGTAGGGGATGGACGCCAGCGTCTGCCAGACCTCGCGCTGGAACTGCGTGCCGCGGGGTGCCAGCGGCAGCTCGAAGCTGCGGCGCTGGCCGTCGAAATACTCGCCCAGTTGCGCGCGCGCGGGTACGAACGCGGGATGTTCGCCCTCGCGCCAGTCCTCGCCCCGGCGCGCCGGGTGCCGCGGGGTGTCGAACTCGATCAGGCGCAGACCGTCGTCGTCGGCGGCCAGCAGCAGCGGGCCGACCGGGCTGTGGATGTGGGTATAGGTGGTCATCAGGAGGTCCCTCGAATCGCGCTGGCGCGCCTGAGCGGCGCGGTGCACGCCGATTCGCTCCAGAGGTGGATCACCGCATAGGCGCGCCACGGCCGCCACGCTTCGGCGCGTGCGCCGAGCGCGCGCGTCGTCAGCGACACGCCGTCATCGCCGGCGGCGCGCCGCAGCACCAGGTCCTCGGCCGGGAATGCGTCGGGATGGCCGAGCGCGCGCATCGCGATGTAGTGCGCGGTCCACGGGCCGATGCCGGGCAGTGCGACCCAGCGTGCGGCGAAGTCCTCGAGCGTGCGCTCGTGGCGGAAGTCGACGCGACCATCGAGCAACGCCTGCGCGACGCTGCGGATAGTCTGCGCCCGCGCGCGGGTGAGGGCGATCAGCGCGAGATCGGCATCGACCAGCGCCTCGGGCGTGGGGAACAGGTACTCCAGGCCGGGTCCGAACGGCGTGGCAAGCGCGTGTCCGAACCGCTGCGCCAGCCGCGTCGCCAGGGTCCGGGCGGCGGCCACGCTGACCTGCTGGCCGAGGATCGCGCGCACCGCGATCTCGAAGCCGTGCCAGCCGCTCGGCAGCCGCAGGCCGGGGCGGCTGGCGAGCAACGGCCGCAGTTTCGGGTCGGCCGACAGCACCCGCGCGATCGCAACGGGATCGGCATCCAGGTCGAACATGCGCCGCAGCCGGTTGACGATGTCCAGCAGCCCGGTCGGCGCGGCGCCGTGCAGTTCCAGCTTGAGCGCGTGCGCATCACCGGGCCATGCGCTGACGCGCAGCCAGCCCGGCGCCGCGGCATCGCCGATGACGCGCGCGTAACTCGCCGCATCGACCACCTCCACCCCCGGCAGCGCGCGGCCGCGCAGAAAGTCCAGCATTGCGCTGAAGTCGTACGGCGGGCGGTAGCCGAGCCGCAGCGTCAGCGCATCGCCGGTCGGTGTCGGCGGCCGCCGGCGCAGCTCGCGCGGCGCCATCCGGTAGGCGTCCTTGAACGTGGTGTTGAAGCGGCGCAGGCTGCCGAAGCCCGCCGCCATCGCGATGTCGGTGATCGGCAGCGCGGTCTCGGTCAGCAGCTGCTTGGCGAACAGCAGGCGCCGGGTGCCGTGCACGCCGAGCGGCGCGGCGCCGAGGCGCTCGACGAACAGGCGCCGCAACTGCCGCTCGCCAAGGCCGACCCGCTCGGCCAGCGCAGCGATCGGGGCATCGGCCAGCGCGCCGTCTTCGATCAGCTTCAGCGCGCGCGCCACCGCCGCATCGCCGCGTCGCCAGGCGCCGTCGCCCGGCGACAGCTCCGGCCGGCAGCGCAGGCACGGCCGAAAACCGGCGGCTTCGGCCGCCGCCGCGTTGGCGTAGTAGGCGACGTTCTCGCGCCTGGGCCGCGGCGCCGGGCACACCGGCCGGCAGTAGATGCCGGTGCTGGACACTGCGGTGAAGAACAGGCCGTCAAAGCGTGCATCGCGGCTCAGCCGTGCCTGTTCGCAGACCGTCGGGTCGGGCACGGCGTGGCGAATGGCGGGGGCGGTAACGATCGGCATGGACGCAGGCTAGCACCGGTCCCGCGGTCAGACTCGCCGGATTCGGACATCAATGCCAGGGCTGCGGATCCCTCGGCGCTGGGTCGCGACTTACGTCGCTCCTACAGGGGAATTTCGGGTGGGGGATCGCGGCTGAAGCCGCTCCTACCCGGGGGCTTCGTCGCGCAGCGCTGCCAGGGCGTCGTCGTCGCCGTCGTGCGGTTCCGGCTCGATGCCCAGCAGCCGGGCCAGCAGCGGATACACGTCGACGTTGTCGAACGCCGGCAGCACGACACCGCGCCTGAACGCCGGTCCGTGCGCGATGAACAGCGCGCGCATCGAGGCCAGCGCCGGGTCAAAGCCGTGCGAGCCGCGGGTTCCGACCTGCGCGCGACGTTTGATTGAGGCGCGCGGCCGCGCATCCCAGCCCTCGTGCATCTGGCAGACGATCGGCGGCACCCGTGGGTGCTGGCCGTAGTGCCAGCGCGCCGGCAGTTCCGCCTTGCGCCAGCAGTCGTAGCGCTGGTGCGCGCCGAGCAACTGCGCCTCGGCCGCCTCGCTGCGCCCAGGCAGAGGGGCGAAGCCGAGCGACTGGCCATAGGTCACCGCCGTCGCATCGGCCGGATCGACCAGGTCCTCGAGCGCAACCGTGTGCCCCGGCGCGACGGCCGCCATGCCGTGGTCCGACACCACCACCAGGTTCACCGCGCCGCGCTGGCCGAGCTCGCCCAGGCCGTCGAGCAGGCGCCCGATCGCAGCATCGAGCCGGGCGATGGCGGCATGCGCCTCGGGCGAATCCGGGCCGTGCGGGTGTGCCGCCGAGTCCAGGTGTTCGAAGTACAGCGTCGCGAACGCCGGCCGGGTCGCCGCCGGTTCGGCCAGCCAGCCGAGCACGATGTCGACCCGTGCATCGATTGCCAGCGACGCATCGAACGGCCGCCAGCGGGTCGGCTGCACGCCCTGCACCGGCGCCTCGCTGCCGGGCCAGGACAGGGTCGCGGTGGCAAGCCCGGCGTTCTCGGCGCCGACCCAGATCGGCTCGCCGCCCCACCAGCGGCCGTCGCCGACCGCCTCGCGATTGCCGAGGCTGAACCGCCCCAGGTCGATATCGCGCATGGTGTTGTGGACGATGCCGTGCCGGTCCGGGTGTAGCCCGGTCACGATGGTGTAGTGGTTGGGGAACGTCAGTGTCGGGTAGGCCGGTTCCATCCACTCGGCACGCACGCCGGTCGCGGCGAGGCGCGCGAGGTTAGGGGTGATCCCCAGCTCGAGGTAGTCGGCGCGGAAGCCGTCCAGCGACACTAGCAGCACCGGCGCGGAGGGCGTCGGAATCGGGGTCGGGGCCGGGGTCGAGGCCTGCCCGGGCGCTGCCGGCGGTCGGCTGGCGCAGGCGATGAGGGACAGGGCGAGCAGGGCCGCGAAGGCCTTGGGAATCAGGGGCATGAGCGGATCATAGCGGGCGGAGATTGCAGTATGACTTTAGCTGCGAGCCGTGCGCCGCCGGTTTGCCGATGCTGCCGGCCCCGTGGCGCAGCAGCCCGCGTTGGCCTGTATCCGCGCAAAAACCCATGCCGGCGCGCCTGACGCTGCCCTAAATACCTCATCGGAGATAGCGGTGACCACCGCCCCGGCGGAGTATCGTGGTGTCGTGCCCCATCGCCCGAGGTGACGCCATGAAACGTCTGTTGATTGCCAGCCTGCTCGGCTCGTTCGCGTTCGCCGCTGCGGCCCAGAGCACCACCGCCGCCGATGTAGATGCGCAGGCGCGGGTCGAAACCGAAACTGCCACGGCCGATGCCACGGTCGAGCTGGACACCCGTGCCGAGCTGCAGCAGGACGTCGATCGCGACTGCATCCGCTACACCGGCTCGCGCATCACCTCCCGCATCACCGCGCGCAGGACCGACGAGACCGATTGCGTGATCGCCCACGGCCGCGTCTACACCCGCGAGGACCTGGACCGCACCGGCGAGATCAATATTGTCGACGCCCTGCGCCGGCTGGATCCCTCGATCCGCTGATCATCGGCAGCACCGCCGCACGACGAAACGCCCGGCCCCGCGCCGGGTGTTTCCATGTCCTTAGTAGGAGCGGATTCAGCCGCGAACCAAAACCGGTTTCCCCAGCCTGCCCCTGAGCACCCCGACCCGCGGTGGTAGAGCCGAGCTTGCTCGGCTGCCTGGTGGCCAGACCGAAGAGCAGCCGAGCAAGCTCGGCTCTACGCCCGGTCGCAGCCGCTCCTGCAGGAGGTCACCGCGTGACTTTCGCGATGCCGCGGCAACCAATGTCCCATCGCGGCTAAAGCCGCTCCTGCAAGAACGCCGGCGCTTGCGCGAAACGCTGCGGAAGGCTCCACCGGCAAACCCCTGCGATAATCGCCCGCTTCGCCACTGCAACAGGGCCTGCCATGTCCTCCCGCATCGACCCCTCGCGCGTCATCCGCGCCCCGCGGGGTAGCCAGCTCACCTGCAAGTCGTGGCTGACCGAAGCCGCCTACCGGATGATCCAGAACAACCTGGATGCCGAAGTGGCCGAGGACCCGACCGCGCTAGTGGTCTACGGCGGCATCGGCCGCGCTGCGCGCGACTGGGCATCCTATGACGCGATCCTGAATTCGCTGAAGACCCTCGACAGCGACGAGACCCTGCTGGTGCAGTCGGGCAAGCCGGTCGGCATCTTTCGCACGCACAGCGACGCCCCGCGCGTGCTGATCGCCAATTCCAACCTGGTGCCGGCGTGGGCGACCTGGGAGCACTTCCACGAGCTCGATCGCAAGGGCCTGATGATGTACGGCCAGATGACCGCCGGCAGCTGGATCTACATCGGCAGCCAGGGCATCGTGCAGGGCACGTACGAGACCTTCGTCGAGATGGGCCGCCAGCACTACGGCGGCGATCTCACCGGCCGCTGGATCCTCACCGCCGGCCTCGGCGGCATGGGCGGCGCGCAGCCGCTGGCCGCCAGCCTGGCCGGCGCGTGCAGCCTCAACATTGAATGCCGGCAGAACCGCATCGACATGCGCCTGCGCACCCGTTACGTCGACGAGCAAGCCAGCGACCTGGACGACGCGCTCGCCCGCATCGAGCGCTACACGCAGGCCGGCGAAGCCAAGTCGATCGCGCTGCTCGGCAACGCCGCCGAAATCCTGCCGCAACTGGTCGAGCGCGGTGTGCGCCCTGACGCCGTCACCGACCAGACCAGCGCGCACGATCCCGTGCACGGCTACCTGCCGACCGGCTGGACGGTGGAGCAATGGCTCACCGAGCAGAAGTCCAGCCCCGAGCGCGTCCGCGACGAAGCCAAGAAATCCATGCGCGTGCACGTCGAGGCGATGCTCGCGTTCCAGAAGCAGGGCATCCCGACTTTCGACTACGGCAACAACATTCGCCAGATGGCCAAGGACGAGGGTTGCAGCAACGCGTTCGACTTCCCCGGCTTCGTGCCCGCCTACGTGCGGCCGCTGTTCTGCCGCGGCATCGGCCCGTTCCGCTGGGTTGCGCTCAGTGGCGACCCCGAGGACATCTACAAGACCGACGCCAAGGTCAAGCAGCTGATCCCCGACGATCCGCACCTGCACCGCTGGCTCGACATGGCGCGCGAGCGCATCGACTTCCAGGGCCTGCCCGCGCGCATCTGCTGGATCGGCCTGGGCCTGCGCGACAAGCTCGGCCTGGCGTTCAACGAGATGGTCCGCAATGGCGAGCTCAAGGCGCCGGTGGTGATCGGCCGCGACCATCTGGACAGCGGCAGCGTCGCGTCACCGAACCGCGAAACCGAAGCGATGCGCGACGGCAGCGATGCGGTGTCCGACTGGCCGCTGCTCAACGCGATGCTCAACGTCGCCGGCGGCGCGACCTGGGTATCGCTGCACCATGGCGGCGGCGTCGGCATGGGCTACTCGCAACACAGCGGAGTA
This sequence comes from Novilysobacter longmucuonensis, assembly GCF_046600735.1. Classification (NCBI taxonomy): domain Bacteria; kingdom Pseudomonadati; phylum Pseudomonadota; class Gammaproteobacteria; order Lysobacterales; family Lysobacteraceae; genus Novilysobacter; species Novilysobacter longmucuonensis. The sequence continues at coordinate 62,318 of NZ_JBJMAW010000014.1, read as the reverse complement.
GTGATCGTCTGCGACGGCAGCGAGGCAGCCGACAAGCGCATCGCCCGCGTGCTGTGGAACGACCCCGGCACCGGCGTGATGCGTCATGCGGATGCGGGGTATGAGATTGCGATGGAGTGTGCGAATGAGCAAAAGCTGAAACTGCCAATGCTGTAGCGGCCGGCAGCACAAACCGACCCGCGCGGGAACGCCCGGACAGGCACCTGCCGCATTCAGCCGTGTTGCTGTCCCGGTCGTCCGTCCAGCCGGCCGAGCAGACTTTTGGCGGGCGCCTTCAGCGTCTGATGGCGAGAGGATCGCGTTGCGCTGGTAAGTCGGCTCCCATGGGGCACGCTCGTGGTCGATCGGCTCAGTGATGTCGGCCAGCCGAACTGTTCGGTCGGCAGATCGGACCGACTTCGACAATGCCCGGCGCAGACGTGGGTGCTGCAGTTACCGTCCAAACAGGGAGCCAGAGTACGTTTGGCGAGCTATCGGAAAGTGATGAGTGATCGGTATCGGAGGCGGTCCGCGCGCCTGCCGGATCGGCTCCGGTTCCCGGCGCGCACGGCCGGCCCTGCCGACGCCGCGCTACGACGGCCGCCCTACGGCGGCTGTCGTGATCGTGTCGATTCCGGTATCGCCCGTTCGTCGTACTCCTGAGTCGGTATGACGCGAATCTCGTCCTACCGTTCCTCTGTCCAGCCAACGACGGACCTCCAAGATGAGCACCGAACCGCATCCCACCCTCGAAGCCGTGGCCGGTACCGCAGCGGCCATAGCGGCCGCCCCACCGGCGCCTTCGCTCTGGTCCGAACTGCGCGAGGCGATCCGCGGCACCGGCGCTGACTACACGCAAATCCCGCTGCGGCGCGCGGTGTTCCTGCTCGCGGTGCCGATGGTGCTAGAACTGGTGCTGGAGTCGACGTTCGCGGTGGTGGACATCTTCTTCGTCGCCAAGCTCGGGGCATCGGCGGTGGCGACGGTCGGGCTGACCGAGAGCTACCTGTTCCTGCTGTATGCAATCGCGATGGGGCTGGCGATGGCGGTGACAGCGGTGGTCGCCCGCCGCATCGGCGAGCACAAGCGCGCGGAGGCCGCGGTCACGGCGGTGCAGGCGATCTGGATCGCGGTGCTGGTGTCGGCGCCGTTCGCGCTCGTCGGCATCGTTTTCGCGCAGGACCTGCTGCGGCTGATGGGCGCCGATGCGTGGACGCTGGAGCACGGCTACCGCTACATGCAGTGGATGCTCGGCGGCAACGCCGTGATCATGCTGCTGTTCGTGATCAACGCGATCTTCCGCGGCGCCGGCGACGCGGCCGCCGCGATGCGCGTGTTGTGGGTCGCCAATGGACTGAACATCGTGCTCGACCCGATGCTGATCTTCGGCATCGGCCCGATCCCGGCGATGGGCATCGAGGGTGCGGCCATCGCCACCAACATCGGCCGCGGCGTGGGCGTGCTGATGCAGCTGTGGATCCTGTTCCGCGGCGGCCAGCACATCCGCGTGCTGCGCGCGCAGCTCGCGCTGCATGGCGCGACGATGCTCGGCATTGTGCGCACCTCGCTCGGCGGCATCGGCCAGATGATCGTCGCGATGACCTCGTGGATCTTCCTGATGCGCATCCTCGCGAGCATCGGCAGCGAGGCGGTCGCCGGGGCGACGATCGCGATCCGCATCATGATGTTCACGATGATGCCGGCCTGGGGCATGTCGAATGCGGCAGCGACGCTGGTCGGCCAGAACCTCGGCGCCGAGCAGCCGCGCCGCGCCGAGGCCTCGGTGTGGCGGATCGGCTGGTACAACATGGCCTACATGCTCGCCGTGTCGGTGGTGTTCTTGCTGATCCCGGCGCGGCTGGTCGGATTGTTCAGTCCCGATCCCGGAGTGATCGCGATCGGTGCCGAATGGCTGCGGATCCTGTCGTACTCGTTCTTCGTCTACGGCTGGTGGATGGTCGCGGTGCAGGCGTTCAACGGCGCCGGCGACACGATGACGCCGACCAAGATCAACCTGGTGTTCTTCTGGCTGATCCAGATCCCGCTGGCGTGGCTGCTCGCCGTCCACCTGGACTGGCAGGCGTCGGGCGTGTTCTGGGGCGTGTTCGTCTCGGAGACCTCGGTGGGGCTGTTCACCCTGTGGCTGTTCGCGCGTGGCGGGTGGAAGACGATGAAGGTGTAGGGCGGGTTTTTTAACCCGCCGGCCTCGAGGCTGTCCGATCGAATGGCGGCATCAGCCGACTTCAAGAGTGCGTCGACGACCGCCACCCGTCACGGATGTGCATCTACCGACGCGCCTGGGCCGGAACGACACCTTCGTGTGTGGACAAGACAAAGGTCATGGCGCCCTTAGGCACATGGCCCGGCTTCGCGGCCCCGGCATGATCGGCCGGCAACGGATCGGCGCTGCGTCGGCGGTTTTCACTACAGGATAGGAACAGGGATGGCCATCGAGGCAACGACGGTTGGGTTTGCTCGAAACTCAGCGGCAGACACCGTGCTGCGGGTATCGGCCCGGCTCTGGTTCGGGGTGGCCGTGGCCGGGCAAGTGATTTTCGCCAGCTACATCATCGCCTTCTACGGCGGTGCGTTGGCGCTGGGCAACCTGGAGGCCTGGAACCAGGTGCTTCCGAACGGCTACGTGGCCGGGGCCACCGTGGGCAACGTGGTCGTCGGCCTGCATGTGCTGCTGGCCGCCATCATCACCCTGGGTGGGCCGCTGCAATTGGTGCCCGCGGTTCGCGCCAAAGCGCCGGTCTTCCATCGCTGGAATGGACGCGTCTACCTGCTCACCGCCGTCGTGGTCAGCGTGACCGGCCTGTTCATGGTGTTGACCCGCGGCGCGGTCGGCGGCACCGTCCAGCACCTCAGCATCAGCTTCAATGCCGTGCTGATCCTGGTCTGCGCCGCGATGGCCGTGCGCTACGCGCTGGCGCGGGATTTCCGCACGCACCGCCGCTGGGCACTGCGGCTGTTCCTGGTGGTGAGCGGCGTGTGGTTCTTCCGGGTCGGTCTGATGTTCTGGATCGGGATCAATGGCGGCCCGGTGGGCTTTGATCCTTCGAGTTTCGAAGGGCCGGCCCTCATCGTCCTCGGGGTGGGTCAGTACCTGCTGCCTTTGGGCGTGCTGGAGCTTTACCTGCGCGCGCAGGATAAGCCCGGTGGCGCCGACAAGTACGCGGTATCCGCATTGCTGGGGGTGCTGACTTTGGCGATGGCCATCGGTATTGCGGTGGCGACGATGGGGATGTGGTTGCCGCGCATGTGAATTCGGGCGGCTCCGCGGGCCGGATGTGGAGAGGCGCCGTAGGACGAGGTAAGCCGAAGGCGCGTCGCATCGTTCGCGGAGCCTCGCATCGATACCGGCAGCACGTTCCCGATCGATGCGGTTAGCTTTTGCTCAACGCACCTACGAAGGTGTCAACGTGGGTCGAACGCATCGAGGATCGGGCACGGCCCTGCGTCGGGGGCGCCGCAGCGGCCGGCCAGCCGCGACAGCGCGTTGCGGGCGCGCTGCAGATCGTCGATCTTCGCGTCGAGCGCGGCGACTCGCTGTGTCGCGAGCACGTGCACGCGGCTGCGGTCGCGGGTCGCGTCGAGATCGAGCAACTCGCCGATTTCGTCGAGGGTGAAGCCGGCGACCTGCGCGGCGCGGATGAAGCGCAGGCGGCGCAGGTCGCCCTCGCCGTAGCGGCGCATCCCGGCGCGGGCCTCGCCGCTCGAAGGTCGAGGCGGCGCCTGCAGCAGCCCGCGGCGCTGGTAGTAGCGGATGGTTTCCACGCCGACGCCGCCTTGCTTGGCGAGCGCCGAGATCGACATGCCGATCATGCTTGACTCCGTACCCTGGTACGGAATGTATATAGGTCCGGTCCCGCTTCTGACAAGCGCTCCCGGACAAATCATGGAGTCATGAAATGAACGCAATCACCGGCAAACAAGCGACCGTGAATCGCATGGTCATGGACACGCACGTCTGTCCGTACGGCATCAAGGCCGTGGATCTGCTTCGCCGCAAGGGCTACACGGTCGACGACCAATGGCTGAGAACGCGCGAGCAGACCGATGCGTTCAAGGCCGAGCACGACGTCAAGACCACGCCGCAGGTGTTCATCGACGGCCAGCGCATCGGCGGCTACGACGATCTGCGCCGGCATGTCGGCCTGAAGGTGCGCGACCCCAACGCGACGACCTACCGCCCGGTCATCGCGCTGTTCGTGATGACCGCGCTGATGGCCGCGGCCGCGAGCTACGCGGTGTTCGATACCGTGCTGACGGTGCGCGCGGCCGAGTGGTTCATCGCGATCAGCATGTGCGTGCTGGCGATCCTCAAACTGCAGGACATCGAGTCGTTCTCCAGCATGTTCCTTGGCTACGACCTGCTGGCGCGGCGCTGGGTGCCGTACTCGTACATCTATCCGTTCGCCGAAGCGCTGGCCGGCGTGCTGATGCTGGCCGGTGCTCTGACTTGGCTGTCGGTGCCTGTGGCGCTGTTCATCGGCGGCATCGGTGCGGTGTCGGTGTTCAAGGCGGTTTACATCGACAAGCGCGACATCAAGTGCGCCTGCGTCGGCGGCAACAGCAAGGTGCCGCTCGGCTTCGTGTCGCTGACCGAGAACCTGATGATGGTCGGCATGGCGCTGTGGATGCTGACCGGCGCAAGCGGGCACGCGTAGGGCGGGGTTCAAGCCGTCGGTACTCGAGACCCGTCGGGGCGCGCGAGCTCGCCGTATTGCCGCTATCGTGCGGCAGGGTGAATGTTTCGGGGCTTGAGTCCGAGCCGTAGGGCCGCATGTCAGCTCACGCCATCAAGAGAAGGGAATGCCATGACCTGCCGCAGATTGATGCTGTTCTTGCTGCTGTGCCTGCTGCTCGTGTTCTGCGTCAACGGATTTGCCGGTACGGGTGTGCCGATCGTGATCGGCGAATCGCGGCAGCTGCATTCGGTGGTGCTCGACGAGGATCGCACCTACCAGGTGTTCCTGCCCGACAGCTACGCCTGGGCGCAGGGCCGGCACTATCCGGTGTTGTACGTGCTCGACGGCAAGTCGCATTACGCGCATACCGCTGCCTCGGTCGACTATCTCGCCGCGCAGGGCGAGATTCCCGAGATGATCGTCGTTGCGGTCGCCAGCACCAACCGCGTGCGCGACTTCACCCAGACCGACTGGGCGAGCCATTGGGTGGGCGGAGGTGGTGCCGACAACTTCATGCGCTTCCTGTCCAGCGAGTTGATCCCCGAGGTCGAGCGAAGCTACCGCACCGATGGCTTCCGCATCCTCTCCGGGCATTCCGCCGGCGGGCAATTCGCGCTGCATGGGCTGACCTCCGAGCCCACCCTGTTCAAGGCGTACTTCGCGCTGAGTCCAAGCTTGAACTGGGATGACCGTTTGCCGCAGCGCTCATTGCAACAGGCGTTGCGAGCCACGGGATCGTTGTCGGCCTTCCTGTACGTCGCGCGCTCGGATGATGCCGGTCAGGCGCTGGCGGATTACGAGGCGCTGGTGGCGACACTGCGCGACGACTCGCCGCATGGGTTCCGCTGGCACGCCCAGGCATTCCCCGAGGAAACCCATGGCGGCATGCCGTTGCTGGCACAGATCGATGCGCTGCGTTCGCTCTACGCGGGCTACCACGTTCACAACGATCAGCTTGGAGAAGGGCTGGCGGCAATCGAGCAACGCTACCGCAAGGTTTCCGAGGCAATGAATTGGCCGATGGCCGTTCCCGAAGATGTGATCAACCGGCTCGGCTACGTCGCCCTGGGCGAGGGTAGAACCGGCGACGCGATCGCCTTGTTCAGACGCAACGTTGACGCCAGCCCTGAGTCGGCCAATGCCTGGGACAGCCTCGCCGACGGATACGCGGCGTCGGAACAGTGGTCCGACGCCGCGCACGCCGCCGAGCAAAGCCTGGCCCTGGCCACGCGCTACGAGCTGCCGAACCACGAGTACTTCGCGGGGCAGCTGAAGAAAATGCAGGGATACCTGCAACAGCCGCCGGCAGACTGAAGTTCCCGGTCGCAGCCCTCGCGCGTGCCGATGCAGCGTCGGCACGCGCGACCCGCGGACGTCAGGCCGTCGAGCCCAGTTCCACCACCGGCGCGAAGCCGCCGAAGATCATGCGCGCGCCGTCGAACGGCATCGGGTTGGCCTTCGGGTCCATGCGCGGGTCTTCCATCATCTTCTTGAAGCCGGCGTCGCGGGTCGCCTTGTCGGGCCACTCGACCCAGGAGAACACGACGGTCTCGTCGTCCCTGGCCTGGACGGCGCGCTGGAAGTCGGTCTGCTTGCCGGCCGGGACCTCGTCGCCCCAGCACTCCAGGACACGGGTTGCGCCGTACTCCATGAACACCGGGTCGAAGGTGTTGGCGTGATCGATGAACTTCTGCTTGTCGGCGGTGGGGACGGCGATGACGAAACCATCGATGTAGGACATGGGGTGTCTCCTGTTGGTGTCGAGGGGTACTGGACCGGGCAGGACCATCGGGGCGAGTTTTCCAGGGCCCCGAGGTGAGCACCGACCACATAGGGGCCCGTCGCGGCGGCCGCGTGCGCTCCGGTGCATCAATATGCCGGTCCTGACAAAGGCGACAAACGGGCGCGCCGGAAATTTACACGCACCGTCGCGGCGTTCAGTTTTTTGCAACGGCAAAGGTGAACCGCTGGGCGCTCTCCTCTCACGCAGGTGCCTGGGAGAATCTCCACGGAGATAATCGCGCCATGGGGCCCTGGTATCGTCGGTGATAGGTTGACGCGAGCCGCCGGACGCAGTGTCCCAGGCCAAAGGCAAATAGCCCATGCAAGAACTCGACGTAGTCCTCCGCGTGGCGGCCGCCACGCTGTTGCTGGTGCTCGCGCTGCTTCTCGCCCGCGACGCATGGCGTCACCGGATCGTCTGGTTCTTTGTCCCCTTCGCGCTGGGTCTGTGCGGGTTCCTTGCCGGCAATACGCCCGATGCAGGCTTGACGCTCTCGGGCGGTCCGGCCGCGCTGGCTGGCCTGCTCAGTGGGAACGCCGCGGTATTCCTGTGGTGGTTCTGCCTGGCCCTCTTCGACGATGACTTCCGGCCGGGACCGCTTGCGCTAGGCATCGGCGGCACCTGGTTCATCATCGCGCTCCTCGATCGCGGCATCCTTGATTCCGGCTTCCCAGGGACCGGCCTGTCCTGGGTGCTGGTCGGCATGGGCGTGGCCATGGTCGGCCACCTCGCCTATCGCCTGCTGCGCGACCTGGAGGGCGACCTGGTGGAGGCGCGTCGAAGCGCTCGCTCAAATCTCGTCGCTGCGGTCGCGATGCTCCTGTTGCTGGACCTGGGCGTGGACGTTGTCCTTGGCTTCGACTGGAAGCCGCAGTGGTTCACCGTCGCGCAGAATGCCGCCATCCTGCTGGTCGCCGCACGGTTGACCGGCTGGCTGCTGCGGGGCGATGCCAGCGTTCTGACCTTCCGATCCGCGGGCGCGGCCGCCGTGGCGCCGGCGGGCGTCCCGGCCCCCGCGCCGCGACAGACCGGAAGCGCACCAGACCCGCGGCTACTGTGCCGCCTGAACGAGCTGATGGTGGCCGAGCGCATTCACCGTGATCCCGACCTGACCTTCGCCGCGTTCGTGGCGCGGATGGGCGCGCCGGAGGCTGAGGTGCGGCGGCTGGTCAATCAGCAGCTCGGGGCCCGCCACTTCCGCAGTTTCCTCAACGCACACCGCGTCGAGGAGGCGCGAGCGGCGCTTGCCGACCCGGCAAGAGCGAACGACAAGATGGTGGCGATCGCGTTCGACGCCGGATTCGCCTCGCTCGCCTCGTTCAACCGCGCCTTCAAACTGGCCGAAGGGCAGGCGCCGACCGGGTATCGAGCCGATGTGCTCCGGATCGACCGGTCCCGTGACGAGAGGGTGGATCCGGACGGCTCTCCAGAAGCGGAGCAGCGACTCAGAACCGGGTTTTGAGGAACGATCGTCGGGGTATTGAGCGGCATCCGGCACCGGCGCCGACTAGAGTGCTGCGCATGAACAGCCCTGCACCTTTGCCTTCCGCTTTGCGCCGTCCGCCACGCTGGCTGGTCACCGTGCTCACGATCGGTGCGTTCCTGCTGCTCGACCGGTTCCACCTGGACCTGTTCCGCGACGTCGCGGGCGACTGGGAGGGCTACCGGCGGCTCGCTGCACTGGCGGTGCTCGGATACGGCGCGCAGTTGCTCGTGCCGCTCGGATTGGGTGCAGTGCTGTTGGGGCCGAGGTGCGCGCTGGCATCGCTGGGCCTGGACCGTTCGATCCTGACCGGGCTCGCCGTCGGCCTGGCGGGCACATCGGTGTTGCTGGTCGGCTACGCCGCCATCGCGGCGTTTGCGCCGCCGGACCAGGCGCTCTACGTAGTGATGCGCGGCTCCGTTCTGCCCGGTATCGGCGAGGAGGTTCTGTATCGCGCGTTCCTGTTCGGATTCCTGTTCCGCTTCGCCGGCTGGGGTTTCCTGCCGGCTGCTCTGGCGGGGGCGGCATTTTTCGGCGCGGCACACCTGTACCAGGGAGAAGGTATGGCCGACGCGGCGGCGATTTTCGCGATCACCGCCCTCGGTGCGGTCTGGTTCGCGTGGCTGTACGCCGAGTGGGATTTCAACATCTGGGTACCCGCCGCATTCCACGTATTGATGAACATGTATTGGGAGCTGTTCGCCATTTCCGATACGGCGCTTGGGCCGCTGGCGGCGAATGTCCTGCGCTTTGCGGTGATCCTGCTGTCGGTGATCATCACCGTGCTCGCTGCCCGCCGGCGCAGCGGTAGGCTTGTCCACGGCTGGGTGTGGCTATGGGGTGGACCGGGATACGGTCGGGGGGCAGAGGTAGGAACAAGCGCCTGCGAACGGAGCAAGTAGGATGGGTTGACCCCGGACTTGATCCGGGGGATACCCATCGACCCCGAGTCAGCATGGGTATCGCCTTCGGCTCAACCCATCCTACGACTACTACGCCCCCGTCAGCACCCGATTCATCCGCTGCACGAACGCGGCTGGGTCCGCCAGCGGCGCACCGGCCGAAATTTCGGCCTGCTCCAGCAGCAGCAAGGCCAAGTCCTTCGACTTGTCCTCGTCGGCTTCCGCCTCGACCCGCTTGAGCAGGGCGTGCTGCGGGTTGATCTCCAGCGTCGGCTTGCTGTCGGGCGTCTCCTGGCCGGCTTCGCGCAGCAGCCGGGCGAAGTGCGGGGCCATGTCGAAGTCGGCCAGGGCCAGGCAGGACGGCGAGTCGGTCAGGCGTGCGGACACGCGCACGTCGCCGACGCGGTCGCCGAGCAGGGCCTTGAGTTTTTCCAGCAGCGGGCCGGCGGCCTGGGTCGCCTCGTCCTGCTTGGCCTTGTCGGCCTCGTCCAGCGGCAACTCGCCCTTGGCGACGTTCTGCAGCTTCTTGCCGTCGTATTCGCGCAGCGAGCCGAGCATCCACTCGTCGATGCGGTCCGACATCAGCAGCACCTCGATGTCCTTGGCCTTGAATGCCTCCAGCTGCGGGCTGCCGGATGCGGCGGCATGGCTGTCGGCGGTGATGTACCAGATCGTGTCCTGGCCATCGCGCATGCGGCCAATGTAGTCGTCCAGCGAGACCGTCTGCTTGGCGCCATCGCCCGGTGCCGATGAAGTGCCGGTGGACGCAAAACGCAACAGCTTGGCGATGCGCTCGCGGTTGCCGGCGTCCTCGCCGATGCCTTCCTTGAGCGTATTGCCGAAGGCCTTGTAGAAGGTGGCGAACTTCGCGGGCTCGTCGCGCGCGAGTTTCTCGATCAGGTCGAGCACGCGCTTGACGCAACTGGTCTTGATGCGGTCGAGCTGGCGGTTCTGCTGCAGCAGTTCGCGGCTGACGTTGAGCGGCAGGTCGTCGGCATCGATCACCCCGCGCACGAAGCGCAGATAATTGGGCAGCAGCTCCTCGGCGGCGTCCATCACGAACACGCGCTTGATGTAGAGCTTTAGTCCCTTGCGCTCGTCGCGGCCGCCCATCATCAGATCGAACGGCGGCTGCGACGGCAGGTACAGCAGGGTGGTGAAGCTCTGGTTGCCCTCGACCCGGTTGTGCGACCACACCAATGCATCGTTGAAGTCGTGGCCGAGCGACTTGTAGAACGCCTGGTAGTCCTCATCGGAGATTTCCGACTTGGGCCGGGTCCACAGCGCGGACGCGGCGTTGACCGTGTCCCATTCTCCGGCCGGCGCCTCGTCATCGTTCGCGCGATCGGCCTGCTTCTGCATGCGGATCGGGAACGCGACGTGCTCGGAATAGCGGTGGATCAGCGAGCGCAGCTGCCAGTCGGCGAGGAACTCGTCCTCGTCGGGCTTGAGCTGCAGCACCACGGTGGTGCCGCGCTCGGTCAGCTCGACCGGCTGGAGGGTGTACTCGCCGCGGCCGTCGCTCTCCCACTTCACGCCTTCGCCGGCCGGTGCGTCGGCGTGGCGGGTCAGCACGGTGACCCGTTCGGCGACCACGAAGGCGGAATAGAAGCCCACACCGAACTGCCCGATCAGCCGCGCGTCGGCCTTGTGCTCGCTGGCCATCGCCTCCAGGAAGCGGCGCGTGCCGGAGCTGGCGATGGTGCCGATGTTGGCCACCACTTCATCGCGGGTCATGCCGATGCCGTTGTCGCGCACGGTGACCGTGCGCGCGTCCTTGTCCCAGCTGACGTCGATGTGCAGCTCGCCGCCGCCGGCCATCAGCTCGGGCTTGGCGATCGCCTCGAAGCGCAGCTTGTCGCAGGCATCGGATGCGTTGGAAACCAGTTCCCGCAGGAAGATTTCCTTGTGCGAGTACAGCGAGTGCGTGACCAGGTGCAGGACCTGGGCTACCTCGGCTTCGAACGGGCGGGTTTCGGCTTCGCGGGTGTCGGTGCTTGCATTCATACGTGTGGCCTGGTGCCGCGGGGGCATGAGAAGGGGGTCGGTGGACTATGGGTCTGGCGCGCGCGAATTCAAGCCAGGCGGCTCGAGCAGGCCGGCTATCGGCTGGACGTGCGCCCCTCTAGCGGGGGGGCGCCGGGTCGGTATCGTCACTGCGCACCGGTGTCGATCATTGCGGCGCCGCGCGATCACGCCCGTGCGGGGCTTCCAGATCCAGCAGCGGTCCCTTGGGGACGATGCCGTTCGGATTGATCGTGTCGTGGCTGCGGTAGTAGTGCTGCTTGATGTGCTGGAAATCCACCGTCGCCGCGACCCCTGGGCACTGGTACAGCTCGCGGGTGAAGCCCGACAGGTTGGAGTAGTCGGCAATGCGCCGCAGGTTGCATTTGAAATGGCCGTGGTAGACCGGGTCGAACCGCAGCAGGGTGGTGAACAGCCGCCAGTCGGCCTCGGTCAGGCGCTCGCCGACCAGGTAGCGCTGGCCGCCCAAACGCTGCTCGATATCGTCGAGCGCCTCGAACAACGCGGTGACCTCGCGCTCGTATACCGACTGTTCGGTGGCGAAGCCTGCCTTGTACACGCCGTTGTTGATGTGGTCGTAGACCACCGCGTTTATCTCGTCGATCTGCGGCAGCAGTTCGACGGGTGAATAGTCGCCGGGGCGGGCACCGATGCCATCGAAAGCCGAGTTCAGCATCCGGATGATCTCGGCCGACTCGTTGCTGACGATGGTGTTGCGCTCGCGGTCCCACAGCACCGGTACCGTGACCCGGCCGCTGTAGTCGGGCCTGGCGCGCTGGTAGACCTGATAGAGGAACTGCGCCCCGTCGACCGGGTCGGCGATGACGCCCGGCGCGGGCTCGAAGGTCCAGCCGTTGCCGGCCATGTACGGATTGACCACCGACACGCTGATCATGTCCTCCAGCCCCTTCAGCGCGCGGAAGATCAGGGTGCGGTGCGCCCACGGGCAGGCCAGCGAGACGTAAAGGTGGTAGCGCCCGTGCTCGGCCTTGAAGCCGTCTTCGCCGCTGGGTCCGGCGCTGCCATCGGCGGTGATCCAGTGGCGGAACTGGGCCTGGCTGCGGACGAACTTGCCGCCGGTGCTCGATGTGTCATACCACTGGTCGACCCAGCGGCCTTCAATCAACAGGCCCATCGCGTTGTCCTCGGTTCCGGTGCGCGGCTGTGTGCACAACTCCAGCCGCGGCTTGCGTGCGCGGTTGCGACACGCGAATGACCATGATGGCCCGCGGCACGTCAGCGTCACGTGTCGTCCCCGCCCGCACCGGCGTAGGCGCTCCGCCCGGCACCGGTGCCAGTTCACTTTCCGCCCACGCAGGGTCTGCGAGAACTGGTGCCCCTTCAGGCGACAGGCAAGTCATGAACCAGAGCATCGGCAATGCCGGCTCCGATGCAGCCCATGAAGTGGCTGCGTGGGTGCCGCCGCTGGCACGCCTGGGCTACGCCGCCAAGGGCGTGGTCTATGGACTGGTCGGAGGCATCGCGATCCGGGCCGGGCTCGCATCGGGAGATGCCGAGGGCGCATCCGGCGCGCTGGGTTCGCTGACCGACGCGCAGGGCGGCCGGCTGATGCTGCTGCTGATCGCGCTCGGCCTGCTGGCCCATGTGCTCTGGCGGGCGGTGCAGGCGCTGCTCGATCCCGAGCATGCCGGGGTCGATGGCAAGCGGATCGCCATGAGGTTGTTCTACGCGCTCAGCGGCCTGGTGTACGGATCGCTGGCGTACACCGCCTGGCAGCTGAGCCAGGGCCAAGCCAATGGCAACGGCAGTGGCAACGGCCAGGAGGTGTGGGTGGCGCGGCTGCTGGAGCAGCCGCTGGGCACCTGGCTGGTGATGATCGGCGGTGTCGGCGTGATGGCCTACGGCGCCCACCAGCTGTTCAAGGCCTGGCGTGGCGACGTCAACCGCCGCATGGCGCCGCCCGGGCAGGAGGTATCGCGCGGGGTGCGGCTGGTCGGGCGCGTCGGCACCGCGGCGCGCGGCGTGGTGCTGCTGCCGATCGGCTGGTTCGTGTTCGGCGCCGGCCGTCACTACCGCGCGTCGGAGGCTGCCGATACCGGCGAGGTGCTGCAGATGCTGGACGCCACCGGACTGCTGGCGGCGGTCGGCATCGGGCTGCTGGCCTACGGCCTGCACCAGGTCGCCAAAGCGATATACCGGCGGATCGCGCCGCCGGGTTGACCGACCGCGTGTCCTGCTACTCCCGCGAAAAAAGACCATCGGCCCTTCATCCGGCCTGCACATCGAGCTCACCTGACTTGAACTTCTGGTGCGCGACACTCAAGGCGGGACACTCCTCCAGGGCCACCTGCGGGAGATTTTCCTTCCTTACTCATGCGCCAATCCCGTCCTCATAGGCAACTTCCGGAGTCGAAAACATGAAAAACATTAGCGGAAACACCAAAGCACTCGCCTTTGCACTCACGGCGGTATTTGCGCTCGCCGCATGTGACGTCGACCAGACCGAGGAAGGCGCGTTGCCGGAGGTCGATGTGGAGGCGCAGGGTGGCGAGATGCCTGCCTATGACGTGGAAACGGCCGATGTCGAGGTCGGCACCAGGCCGGCGGAGGTCCAGGTGCCGGAGGTCGACGTCACAATGCCCGATGAGCAGCATGATGCCGAGGCAGAGGAACTCGACCCTGCCGACAACGAGCACTGACCGACGCCAGAACCGTAGCGCCGGCGCTGATCAGCGTCGGCGGCGCCCTAATGCCGGCGGCGCCTAAGGAGGGGCCGCCGCGCACGGCCTTCCCTGCCGCGTGAGCACCGCGCGGATGCCAGGCTCTATAACCGGGTTGTCGATGCGATTGTTGCCACATGTAGCACTGACTGTCTCCACCGGCATCCTGCTGGTGGCGGCGGTCGGCGCTTCGTGGCCGCTTCGGATGCAGGCGCAAGGCAGCGCCGCAGCGGCGGTTCGACAGCCGGCTGCGACGGCTTTGCACGTTGCACCGGTGGATGCGCCGCAGCTCGCGCCGCCTGCCAGCGCGCCGCCGCCGGCCGGATACGAGATCGGCACCGGTGGCCCCCATCCGGCGCAGGCCGAACCGGAGCAGCCATTCGTATTCACCGAGGTCGCGCGCCTCGACCAGCCTTGGGCGATGACGTTCATCCCCGACGGTCGCCTGCTGATCACCTTGAAGGGCGGCCGGCTGAAGCTGGTGGACCCGGCCGATGGCCAAATCGGTGACATCATCGGCGTGCCCGAAGTCGCCTACGGCGGCCAGGGCGGACTCGGCGATGTGGTGCTGCACCCGCAGTTCCGGAGCAATCGCTACGTCTATTTCAGCTACGCCGAAGCCGGCTCGGGCGACACGCGCGGGGCAGTGGTTGCGCGCGCGCGGTTGATCCTTGACGCCGGTGTCGGCGGCCATCTGTCGGACGTGGAAGTCATCTGGCGCCAGCTGAAGGTCACCGGCCACGCCCACTACAGCCATCGCATCGCGTTCGGCGGCGACGGCAGCTTGTGGATCAGCTCCGGCGACCGGCAGAAACTCGATCCGGCGCAGGACCTGCAGTCCACGCTCGGCAAGACCTTGCGCCTGAATACCGACGGCAGCTCGCCGGCCGACAATCCCTTCCATGCGCAGGGCGGCCTGGCGACCCAGGTCTGGTCGCTGGGGCACCGCAACGTGCTGGGCATGGCGTTCGACGTGCAGGGCCGGTTGTGGCAGAACGAGATGGGACCGGCCGGCGGGGACGAGCTCAACCTGATCGAGCGCGGCGGCAACTACGGCTGGCCGATCGTCTCCAACGGCGACCACTACGACGGGACATCGATCCCCGATCACGACACGCGTCCGGAGTTCAACGCCCCCGCGACGTGGTGGACGCCCGTGATCGCGCCCTCGGGCTTTATCATCTACACCGGCTCGCGCTTTCCGTTCTTCTACGGTGACGGCTTCATCGGGGGGCTGCAGTCGCAGGGACTGGTCCGGGTCCGCTTCGAGGCGACCGGAGCGCGCGAGGTGAAGCGTTATCCGTTGGGGCGGCGGATCCGCGAGCTCGAGCAGGGTCCCGGCGGCGCCATCTGGGTGCTTGAAGACGGCAATGACGCGCGCCTGCTCAGACTGACCCCGGTGCGGTTGTAGGTCCGACGAGCACTGGGTTCAGTCCTCCAGAAAGCTGGACGGAAGTGCCTTTGTAGGAGCGGCTCTCAGCCGCGACCTGTACATCGGGACCAGCTCCGGTTACCGCTGGCATCCTGCGACAGAACCGTTTTAACGCGCTGCCGAAAGCTCGCGGCTGAAGCCGCTCCTACAGATGATGGTCAGCAGCCGGTCGATGGGCCGAAGGAACTAGGGCTGTGGCCGTAGCCACGCGCACTGTTTTACGGGAGAGGCCTGGTCGCTGCCCGACAAGGCGGATAGAACAGGTCAGGCGTTTCCGGCGGTGCACCGGTAGGCCCGCTAGCCCGCTAGCCGACGCCGGGATAGGTCTGCTGCTTGAGCAGGCCAGCCAGGTGGGTGGCATTGGAGGCCAGCATCTTGATCGTGCTGGCGACCTTGTCCGGCGTCTTGTCGAGGTCCTTGAAGTCGGTGCTGTGCATGGCCTCACCGACCCAGTAGACCGCGCCGGCCGCCGGGATGGTGAAGCCGACGTCCGCCAGCGCCTGGTACAGCTCGGCGCAGACGTGGTGGGCGCCGTCTTCGTTGCCGACCACGCATACCGCCGCGACCCGGCCGTAGCTGGGATAGCGGCTGCGGTCGTCGGTCTCGCCGAGGAAGGCGTCCATGCGTTCGAGCACCCGCTTGCAGACGCTGGACGGCTGGCCCAGCCAGATCGGCGTGGCCAGCACGAAGATATCCGACGCCAGCACGCGCTGGCGCAGCATCGGCCAGGCGTCGCCCGCGCCTTCGTCGCTGCGCACCCCGGGCTTGATGTCATGGTCGACCGCGCGGTCGCTGGCGGTGCGGGCACCGTGGCCGGCGATCGCCTGCAGCACCTGGTCGAGCATCTTCTGGGTCGACGACTCGGCCGGCCCACCCTTGAGCGTGCAGTTCAGCCCGTAGGCGCTCAGGTCCAGCATCGATGCTCCTTGGTAGCGGTGCGTGGCGCACCGGGGACCATGATGCGCAGTGCGATGTGGAGGCGAGGTGGTGTCGCTCCGCGCTGGTGCGTCCGGTGGTGACGGTGATCGCCCGGCTCGCTGGCGCCGGCGGCCGGTGGGGCGGCTGCGACGCGGGCCGTGCCGCGCGCCTGGATCAATGCGGCGGCCCACGGGGTGGGCGCGCCGCCTGCCTGCGTGCGGTCAGTGCCGCGGCTCGGAGACTTCCCTGACCGTTTGCGCGGTCGCGCGGTTCTTGCCGGACAGCGCAAGGTCGGCCAGCGCGAACATGCCGACGATCTTGTCGTTGTCATCGACCACCGGCACCCGGCGGACCTGCGCATCCTCCATCAATGAATACGCATCCTGTACGTCGCTGTCGGCGCGCACGGTCTGCACCTGGTTGCTCATCGCTTCGCCGGCGGTGCACTGGCTGGGATCACGGCCCTGCGCGACGACGCGGGTGGTGATGTCGCGGTCGGTGATCACGCCCACGGGCGCGCCGCGCTCATCGACCACCGGGATCTCCCCGCAGTCGTTGTCGATCATCATCTGTGCGACCTGCGGCACCGGCGTCTCGCGCGAACAGCAGGCCGGGTTGGCGGTCATTGCCGATCTGACGTCCATCGCATGTTCCTCTTCGCAGTGGGGGATCGGCGATGGTGCGCGGAGCGGGGTTGGCCGTGCGTGAACTTTTCGGCTTGGGGAAGTTAGCCGCCGGACCCGCGCGGCACGAGCGGCAGGTGAGGCGTGGCGGCCGATGGCGATGCGGTGGCGCTATGCTGGGGTGTCACTGCCTGCAAAGGGAGGCCCCCGTGGCCAAGGTCGTGCTTGCTTCGGCGTTGTCGCGCTGGTTGCCGCAGGCGGCCGACCGGCCGGTGGGCGAGGTCGCGCTGGAGATCCCCGGAGGCGATCTGGGCGCGGTGCTTGACGGGCTGTTCGCACGGCATCCGAACCTGCGCGGCTACGTGCTCGATGAGCACGGTGCGGTCCGGCACCACGTCGTGGTGTTCGTCGACGGCGATGCGATCGGCGACAAGCGCAACCTCGCGCAACCGCTCGGCGAGTCCGCCGAGGTCTACGTGACGCAGGCGCTTTCAGGTGGTTGAGCTCGATGTTTGACCCTGGAGACTGAAATGTCCGACCGGCTGCTGGTGTCCACGCGCAAGGGATTGTTCGTGCTCGAACGTGCGGTCGATGGTGATTGCGCTGGCTGGCGCATCGCTTCGACCGCCTTCCTCGGCGACAACGTCGCGCTGGTGATGGCCGATCCGCGCGACGGCAGCTGGTACGCGGTGCTCGACCTGGGCCACTTCGGCAACAAGCTGCAGCGCTCGACCGATCTGGGCCGCAGCTGGACCGAGTGCACGGTGCCGGCGTTCGCCCCCGGCGACCAAGTGGTCACCGCCGATGGCAAGCCGCCGCAAGCGGCCACGCTCAAGCTGGTCTGGTCGCTGGAGGCCGGCGGCGCCTCGCAGCCGGGTCGGTTGTGGGCGGGCACGGTCCCCGGCGGCCTGTTCCGCTCCGACGACCACGGCGCAAGCTGGGAACTGGTGCGCGCGCTGTGGGACCGCCCGGAGCGGGCGGAGTGGTTCGGCGGCGGCTTCGATCAGCCCGGCATCC
This sequence comes from Novilysobacter longmucuonensis, assembly GCF_046600735.1. NCBI lineage: Bacteria > Pseudomonadati > Pseudomonadota > Gammaproteobacteria > Lysobacterales > Lysobacteraceae > Novilysobacter > Novilysobacter longmucuonensis. The sequence continues at coordinate 44,781 of NZ_JBJMAW010000014.1, read as the reverse complement.
ATTCGATCTGCATCGACCCGCGCGATCCGCGCTGCCTGCGCATCGCGATATCCAGCGGCGGGGTATGGCGCAGCAATGACAGCGGTGCGAGCTGGGCGCAGACCGCGCACGGCATGTTCGCCGAGTACATGCCCGGGGACCGCCGCGACGACCCCAACATCCAGGACGTGCACCGGCTGGTGCAGTGCCGCGCGGCCCCGGACGTGCTGTGGGCGCAGCATCACAACGGTGTGTTCCGCAGCGTTTCCGGCGGGGGCGACTGGCGCGAGGTGCCGAACGTGCGGCCCTCGGTGTTCGGTTTTGCGGTCGCGGTGCATCCGTACGATCCCGGGCGCGCGTGGTTCGTGCCGGCGGTCAAGGACGAGCGCCGCATCCCGGTGGATGCGCAGCTGGTGGTGGCGCGTACGGGCGATGGCGGCGCCAGTTTCGAGGTGCTGCGCGAGGGTCTGCCGCAGCAGCACGCCTACGATCTGGTCTACCGGCATGCCCTGGCGATCGACCACGACGGCGAATGCCTGGCGTTCGGCTCGACCACCGGCGGGCTGTGGACCAGCACCAGCGTCGGGTCGGGAATTCCGGGCGACCGCTGGGAGCCGCTGCCGGCGCGTCTGCCGCCGGTCCATGCGGTCACGTTCGCCGGCGGCTGAGCGGGCGCCATCGGCACTCCGCCGCGCGGACCGGCGACCGTGCGAATCGCCGGTTCGTATGCCCCCGGGCGACGGTCGTCGCGTTCCGGGATCGCGACCCCTGAATGTTCACCGCGCGTTGGGCACAGTGGCCCCGAACACCCCTAGACTGGCAGCCTGGTTGGTGACGCTGCGCCGCGGCGCGGGCGTCGGTCTGAATGACTTCAGAACGTGGGTGAACGATGCTCAAACGATGGTTTCCGGTCGTCTGCTGCGTGTGCCTCGCACTGTCGGCCTGCACGCCGCGGGTGCCCGGCTGGGCGATGGACCCGGCTGCGCAGACACAGACCGCCAACAGCAGCGATGGCGGCGCGCTGGTCGACACCGCGGCGGTCGAGATGCCCGAGTCGCCGGCGGTCACCACCCAGGAGATCGATTGGGCGCCGATGGAACTGACCGACGGCACCGCCCTGGTCAGCTGCGAGCATGACTACGATGAGAATGGCGACGGCGAGCCGCTGGCGTCGCTCGGCTTCACCGCCATCTGGCGTGCGCTCGCCGACTGCCGCGACAGCGGCATGCTGCGGTTGCGCTACCAGGGCAAGATCGATTCGGAGTTCCCGGTGCTGGTCGAGCGCGTGGCCGAGGTCGCCGATATCCAGGGCATCGCCAATCGCATCCTCGACATCGATTCCAGCGGCGGGCGGGTCGAGCCGGCGATGCGCGCCGGCGACCTGATGGGCGAGGATGGCTGGACCGTGTGGGTGCGCGAGGATTCGATCTGCCACAGTTCCTGCGTACTGGTGGTCGCCGCCGGCGACATGCGCCTGCTGGCCGGCGACATCGGCATCCACCGCATGATCCGGATCGGCTCGACCGCGACTTCGCGTGCGGAGCTCAACGAGGAGTTGCGCGGCGTCAGCGCGATGATCAAGCGCTACCTGGAGCGGCATGGCACGGCAGTCGCGGTGGCCGACCTGATGATGACGGTGCCCAATCGCAAGCTGCGGGTTCTCAGCGCCGACGAGCTCGACGAGTTCGGGCTGGCCGGTCCGAACGCGGCACAGGACGATCTGGACCGCCTCCGGCTGGCGCGTGAGTGCGGCGAGGCGTTCGTGCAGCGCAAGGACGCATTGCTGCGCGCGTTCGACCGGCAGTGCGTGCAGCCGAGCGAGGAGGTCGGCGACATGGGCGACTGCGCGCTGCAGTTGCGCCAGCGCTTCGGCTTCCCCGACCACAGCTGCCCCAGCGAAAACCCGCTGGCCGAGTACGACCGGATATCGCGCCGCGCTACCGCCGCGCGCGGCTGAATTCCCGCACCGCGAAAGCCGCTCCTGCAAAGGTATCGCTGCTTCCTGTAGGAGCGGGCGCCATGCCCGCGATGTGGAATGACGCGGCCGCGTGCATCGCGCCCATGGGGCGCTCCTACACAGGTGTTGCTGCTTTCGTAGGAGCGGCTCTGGGCCGCGACCTGTACCTGCTCGCCGCGTCTGCCGGGTCATCCGGCCACGACGCGGATCTCGACCTCGCCCAGGGTGACGCTCTGGCCGCTGCGTATCTTGCAGGTCTTGCGCAACTCGACCGCGCCGTCGACCCGCACCGCGCCGCTGGCGACGATCGCCTTGCCGGCGCCGCCGCTGTCGCAAACGCCGGCCAGCTTCAGCAGTTGGTTGAGCTCGACGAACTCCCGGTCTAGTTCGAATTCGATGCGCTGCATGGGGACGGCCGGAATCCTGGGGCATCAGTGGCGGGTGCGCAGGTTCGCAGCGGCGCGCGGCGCCTGCAAGCGGCGGGGCGACGGCCGGTTCGGGTTGGTATATTCGGCCGCTGTCCGCTCCGCGCCTTCCGGTTGAACCGATGACCCACGCTGCTGCCACTCCTAAAAAATCCGCGGTCGACCGCTTCCTCAACATTGTCGAGTCCGGCGGCAACGCACTGCCGCACCCGGCCACGCTGTTTGCAATCCTTGCGATGGTGGTGGTGCTGCTGTCGTGGATCACCTCGCAGCTCGAGCTGTCAGTGCAGCACCCGACCACCGGCGAGCTGATCACGCCGGTCAACCTGATGAGCGTCGCCGGCCTGCATCGCATCCTGACCGGGCTGGTCACCAACTTCACCAGCTTCGCGCCGCTGGGCACGGTGCTGGTATCGCTGATCGGCATCGGCGTGGCCGAGCATTCTGGGCTGATCGGCGCCGCACTGCGGCAACTGGTGCTGGCCGCTCCGCGATTCCTGCTGACCCCGGTGATGGTGTTCGCCGGCGTCATGTCGAACATGGCCAGCGAGATCGGCTACGTGCTGCTGGTGCCGCTGGCCGGGCTGGTGTTCCTCGCCGCCCGGCGCCATCCGATCCTCGGCATGGCCGCGTCGTTCGCCGGCGTATCGGGCGGCTATTCGGCCAACCTGCTGCTGGGCACGATCGACCCGCTGCTGGCCGGCCTGTCGCAGGAGGCCGCGCAGATCATCGATCCGGCCTACACGGTCAGCGCGGCGGCCAACTGGTACTTCATGATCGTCTCGACCTTCCTGGTCACCGGCCTGGGCTGGTGGGTGACCGAGCGCTTCGTCGCGCGGCGCTTCCCCGATGCGCCGGAGGCGGCCGATGGCAGCGACATCGAGCCGATGAGCGCTGCCGAGAAGCGCGGCCTGCTGTTCGCGATCGTCGCCACCGCCGCGGTCACCGCGCTGGTGTTGTGGGGCACGGTGCCGGGCGATGGATTTTTGCGCGATCCGGGTACCGGCGACCTGCTGAACTCGCCGTTCCTGCGCGGCATCGTCGCGCTGATCTTCATATACGGCGTGGTCGCCGGCGTCGCCTATGGCATCGGCGCGGGCACCATCAAGAGCGATGCCGACGTGATCAACGGCATGGGCAAGAGCATGAGCACCCTGGGCGTGTACCTGGTGCTGACGTTCTTCGCCGCGCAGTTCGTGGCGTTCTTCAACTGGACCCAGCTCGGGCTGATCTTCGCGGTCAACGGCGCGGCGGTGCTGACCCAGCTGGAGCTGCCCGGCATCGTGCTGTTCGCCTGTTTCATCGTGCTGACCGCCACGGCCAACCTGTTCATGGGCTCGGCCTCGGCCAAGTGGGCGCTGATGGCGCCGGTGTTCATCCCGATGTTCATGCTGCTGGGCTATTCGCCGGAGCTGACCCAGATCGGCTACCGCATCGGCGACTCAGTGACCAACATCATCTCGCCGATGATGAGCTACTTCGCGCTGATCATCGCCTTCCTGCAGCGCTACGAACCCAAGGCCGGCATCGGCACGGTGGTCGCGGTGATGCTGCCGTATTCGATGGTGTTCATGATCGGCTGGACCGTGCTGTTCGCGGTCTGGATGGCGATGGGCTGGCCGATCGGGCCGGGGGCCCCGCTGGAGTACCTACCCGCAACCTGACTGGAGGCAACGCGCATGACGATCGAACTGCAGATGCTGGCGTGGACCATCGTGCTGGGCCTGGTGCACCTGTTGCTCGCGGCGGCACTGTCGACGCAGCAGCGCGGCCTGAAGTGGAACGCGGGCGCGCGCGACGATTCGCCCAGGGCGCTGACCGGCGCCGCCGCCCGCATCGGCCGGGCCTGGGTGAATTTCCTGGAGACCTTCGCGTTCTTCGCCGGCGCGGTGCTGGCGGTGGTGCTGACCGATCGTGCCGATGATGGGACCGCGCTGGGCGCGCAACTTTATTTCTGGTCGCGGCTGCTGTACGTGCCGGTGTACGCGGCGGGCATCGCATACCTGCGCACGCTGATCTGGGCCGTATCGCTGGTCGGCATCGTGATGCTGCTGCTGGGGCTGTTCTGACCGGAGCCTCTCGGTGTTCACAGGAGCGCGCCCAACAAGCCCTGTAGGAGCGGGCCATGCCCGCGACAGTGCGGTTTCGTAGTGGAGCGATCGCGCCCATGGGGCGCTCCTACAGGGAGGTTGGCGCTTCGGCGGCGGAGTCGCACAACGTGCGCTTGCCTGCCGGGCTGAGCTGCTTGATCGCGTATTCGGCGCGACTGGCATCGGCCCGGTCGGCGTATCGGAAGCATGCCAGCAAGCGCACCGGCGGGCGCGAGCGGGTGTAGCGGGCGCCCTTGCCGGCGGCGTGTTCACCGTAGCGCCGCTCCACATCGACCGTGATCCCGGTGTAGATGCTGCCGTCGCGACATTCCAGCAGATAGACGAACCAGTCTGACATCGACCCAGCTTAGGCGAAGCCGCGGAGTTTTCCGCAGCCATGCCGCAGCGGCTGCGGTACGCAACCTGAACACCCAACAGGCTGAACATGGAACATGAACCCCTGTCACGGGATATCTAGCCGGATGTCATTGCCGTGACCCGGCGGGGCCGACACAATGGCTGATCAAAGGGAGAACCCACATTTGAGCGCCGTCATCGACACACCCGGTACCACCGTCAACCTGCGCAAGCTGTGCGCGCAGTTCGCCAAGCCGCACCTGGGCCGCGCGGTCTGGCAGTTGGTCAACACGCTGGTGCCGTTCGCGCTGGTCTGGGCGCTGATGGCCTGGAGCGTGGTCGGCCAGTGGGGCTACGGCTGGACGCTGCTGCTGGCCTTGCCGGCCGCCGGCCTGTACGTGCGCACCTTCATCATCCAGCACGACTGCGGGCATGGCTCGTTCTTCGCAAGCGCGCGCGCCAATGACACCGTCGGCCGCTGCCTCGGGCTGGTCACGCTGTTCCCGTACGGCTACTGGAAGAAGACCCACGCCGTGCACCACGGCACCTCGGGCAACCTGGACCGCCGCGAGATGGGCGATATCGAGACGCTGACGGTCGCCGAATACCGGTCGCTGTCGTGGTTCCGCCGCCTCTGCTACCGCTTCTACCGCAGCACGCCGGTGCTGCTCGGCATCGGCCCGGCCTACCAGTTCGTGATCAAGCACCGCTTCCCGTTCGACCTGCCGTTCTCGTGGAAGAAGGAGTGGGCCAGCGTGCTGCTCAACAATCTCATGCTGCTGCTGGTCGGCGGTGCGATGGGCTTCGCGATCGGCTGGTCGACCGTGCTGCTGGTGCACCTGCCGGTGGTGCTGATCGCCGGGGCGCTCGGGGTGTGGCTGTTCTACGTGCAGCACACCTTCGAGGACGCCTACTGGACCCGCGGGAAGCAGTGGGATTCGCACGAGGCGGCGATCGCCGGCAGCTCGTTCTACGACCTGCCGCCGGTGATGCACTGGTTCACCGGCAACATCGGCTACCACCACATTCACCATCTCGCCAGCCGCATCCCCAACTACCGGCTGCGCGAGTGCTTCGAATCGAGCCCGCTGTTGCAGGCCGCGCCGCGGCTGACGCTGTGGACCAGCCTGCGCAGCGCCGGGCTGAAGCTGTGGTGCGAGGAGTCCCAGCGCATGGTGGGCTTCCCCAAGCGCTAGTCCGTAGGGTGGGCACGCTTTTTGTGCCCACCATTCCGGAAGGTGGGCACAAAAAGCGTGCCCACCCTACTGTCCTGTCCCGGAGAGCCGGGCTTGTCAGCCCAGCCTGGTTCGCACCGGTGGCAATGCTGCGATCATGGCGCATGACCGATACCACCGCAGACCGCATGTTCTCTTCCCTGTCGCTGTCGCCGGCCCTGTTGCAGGGGGTCGATGCGCTCGGCTACGCGCGGATGACCCCGATCCAGGCGCAGGCGTTGCCGGCGATCCTCGACGGCCGCGACCTCATCGCGCAGGCGCCGACCGGCAGCGGCAAGACCGCGGCATTCGGGCTCGGCCTGCTGCACCGGCTCGATCCCGCGCGCATCCAGACCCAGGCGCTGGTGCTGTGCCCGACCCGCGAGCTCGCCGACCAGGTCGGCAAGCAGTTGCGCAAGCTGGCGGTCGGCATCCCCAACCTGAAGATCTCGATCCTCTGCGGCGGCATGCCGCTGGCCCCGCAGCTGGCGTCGCTGGAGCACGACCCGCACGTGGTGGTCGGCACCCCCGGCCGCGTGCAGGAGCTGCTGCGCAAGAAGGCGCTGCACCTGCGCGGGGTGCGCGTGCTGGTGCTGGACGAGGCCGACCGCATGCTCGACATGGGATTCGAGGAGCAGATCCGCGAGATCATCGGCAAGACGCCATCGGGGCGGCAGGGTTTGCTGTTCTCGGCGACGTTCCCCGACAGCATCCGCGCGATCGCCGCGGAGATGCTGCGCGAGCCGCTGGAGGTCACCGTGCAGGGCGATGCACAGACGGTCGCTGTCGAGCAGCATTTCTTCGAGGTCGAGCCGGCCAAGAAGTCGCCGCTGCTCGCCGCGCTGCTGCTGCAGTACCGGCCCGAGTCGTGCGTGGTGTTCTGCAACATGCGCCGCGACACCGAGGAGGTGGTCGGCTCGCTCGAGCACTACGGTTTCAGCGCGCTGGCGCTGCATGGCGACATGGAGCAGCGCGACCGCGACGAGGTGCTGGTGCGCTTCGCCAACCGCAGCTGCAGCGTGCTGGTGGCCAGCGACGTGGCCGCGCGGGGACTCGACGTGGAGGATCTGGCGATGGTGGTGAACTACGAGTTGCCGAGCGATCCGGATGTCTACGTGCACCGCATCGGCCGGACCGGGCGCGCCGGCAAGGGCGGGGCGGTGCTGAGCCTGGTGGCGCCACGCGAGCTCGGCCGCGCCTCGGCCATCGAGCAGCAACAGGGTGACAAGTTGCGCTGGCAGCGCGCCGCGCCGCTGACCGGAAAGGCCGGCCAGGTGCCGGCAGCGGCGATGGCGACGCTGCGCATCGATGCCGGCCGCACCGACAAGCTGCGGCCCGGCGACATCGTCGGGGCACTGACCGGCGACGCCGGGGTGCCGGTCGCGGCGATCGGCAAGATCGACGTGTTCCCGACGCGCTCGTACGTGGCGATCGCACGCGGCCAGGCGGACCGCGCGCTGGCGCGGCTGCGCGAGGGCAAGATCAAGGGGCGTCGGTTCCGGATCAACCGGATGTAGGGATTGGGGCGCATGGCGCGCCACGTCCCGTAGAGCCGAGCTTGCTCGGCTTTCGAGCTCGCCCGGAAGCGTTGTCGTTGGATTTTGTAGGAGCGCCCCATGGGCGCGATTGCGGTTCGCGCGACGTTGGCACGAGAAGCATCGCGGCCATGGGCCGCTCCTACAGGGGCGACGATGCCCGTTCCCGTAGAGCCGAGCTTGCTCGGCTTTCGAGCTCGCCCGCAAGCGTTGTCGTCGGATTTTGTAGGAGCGCCCCATGGGCGCGATTGCGGTTCGCGGGACGTTGGCACGAGAAGCATCGCGGCCATGGGCCGCTCCTACAGCTTTCGTGCTCGCCCGGAAGCTATGTTGGCGTGGCGGTGCGGCGGAGCAAGCTCCGCTCTACGATTCCCTACGGTCGGGGACGGCCGGCAAGTCAGGCGTATTCGTCGAGCAGTCCGCGCATCGCGAGGCGCGCCGGTGGCATGTCGATCAGGCTGGCTTCGGCCTCGGTGCCGTCGCCGTGGCCGTTTGCTTGCGTGGGACGGCCGGAACCATCGGACCGGCCCTGGCCGACGTCGCTGTGGGTCAGTTGCATGCCCTGCTGGCCGAGCATGTCGCGTAGGCGGTTCATGCTGGCTTCCAGCGACTGCCGGACTTCGGCGTTGGCGGAGTTGAACTCGGCGCTGACGCGGGTGCCGTCGATCTGCAGGCGGACCTCGATCGGGCCGAAGTGGTCTGGGTTCACGCGCAACTCCGCGCGGCCGATGCCCTGTTCGGCCATCCAGCCGATGCGTGCGCCGAAGCCGTCATCGAAGCCGGCGTCGGGCGTGGCCGGCAGCGTCATCGGCTGCATCAGCGACGGTGGCATCGCGCGCGATGGGGTCGCGGACGGGCTGGCGGCGGTGGTCAGGGTGGTGGCCAGGCCGCGCTCGCCCGCCTCGCTGCCGGCGCTGGCCTCCGGGCTGGCGGCGGCGGAGATGGCGCTGGTGAGCAGGTCGAGGGTGACACCCGCTTCGGTGCCCGCCGTGCCCGCCGTGCCCGCCGCGGCCGCGCCGCCGGCGGCCAGGCCAAGTGCGGTGCTCACCGCTTCGGTCAGCGCGATATTGCCGGCCACTTGGCCGGCGGGAGCGGTGGTGGGCAGGGCAGCTGCGGGAGCCGCAGTGCTTGCCAGACCGACTGCGGGATCGGCTGGTGTCCCGCCGGCCACCATCGCTGGAATCAGCAGGCTCTCGGCGAGGGCACGCGCGGGCATGGCGCTGCGGCCGAACGGGGCGGCGGTGGCCTGGGTGCCGGCCAGTGCCGATGCGGTCGCCGATGTGGTCGCCGGTGCGGGCGTCAACGGACCGGTCAGCAGGGCGAGCAGCTGCTCGGGCAGCGCCGCTTCCCGCGCGTCGGTCGCGCGGGCGCCGTCGTCAGGCGTTGCACGCTCGCCCTGAGTGGTCGGCGCCGGGGTTGCCGACTGCGTGGACGCTGCCGGGGCATCCGTCGATGCGGAAAGCATTCCGGCAAATCCGCTGTCGGACGCGGCAGCATCCGCGGCGCCCTCGGCACCGGCGGAGGCGGTCCGCGCGCTGGTTGCAGTGGGCGACGGCGGTGCGGTCGGGAGCGCGGCCGGCATCATGGAATCGACTCGCTGTCGTTGGCGACGCGTGCGGCGCGCAGGCGGCGCGCGCCGATGTCGTCGAGTTCGCGCTGCACGTGCTTCTCCGCGGTGCGCGACTCCTCGGCGCGGTAGCTGGCTTTGAGTTTTTCGAGCACGTGGGTCTCGCGGCTGGCCAACAGCAGGCGGGCGCGCTCGACATCGCAGTGCTCGCGGTTGCTGTCGACGATCTGCCGCTGCTGGTCGACGGCCGCGTCGAGCCGCTCGCGGAAGGCGAGCCGATTGGCCAGCAGCGCCGGCGCCAGGGTGGTGCCGGCGGTGGCCGCCGGCGCGGCGTATTCGGCGGCGTACTGGCGCAGCGCTTCCAGCCGGGCTTCTTGTTCGGTCAGCGCACGGTCGCGTTCGGCGACGGTGCGGGCGGCGTCGTCCTGGCGTTGCTGTTTGACCCGCAGCAGTGGGTCGAGGCGTTGCGAACGCATGGTCAGTTCTCCTGCTCGACTGGGACGGCGAGCATGGTGGGCACATCGTCGGTGTCGTCCAGCAGGCGCGCGAGCGCCGCGCGGCTGGCTTCGACATTGGCGGCCTCGGCCACATCCTGGCCGAGGAACTTGAGGATTGCCGGCCAGCGCGCGAGCGCCTCGTCGACCGCCGGGTCGCTGCCGCGCTGGTAGGCGCCGATCGCGATCAGGTCGCGCTGCGCGGAGTAGGCCGCCATCAGCCGCTTGAGCTTGCCGATACGCCCGCGCCAGGCCGGGTCGGTGATGTCCTGCATGACGCGGCTGACCGAGGCCTCCACGTCGATCGCCGGGTACAGCCCGGCGTCGGCGATGCGGCGGGTCAGCACGATGTGGCCGTCGAGGATCGCGCGGGCGGCATCGGCAATGGGCTCCTGCTGGTCGTCGCCCTCGGTCAGCACGGTATAGAACGCGGTGATCGAGCCGTGGCCGTCGGCGCCGTTGCCGGCGCGCTCGACCAGTTGCGGCAGCTTGGCGAATACCGACGGCGGATAGCCGCGCGTGGTCGGCGGCTCGCCGACCGACAGGCCGATCTCGCGTTGGGCATGGGCGAAGCGGGTCAGCGAATCCATCAGCAGCAGCACATGCAAGCCCTGGTCCCGGAACCACTCGGCGATGGCCGTTGCCCGAAGCGCGCCATGCAGGCGCGCCAGCGGCGGTCGGTCGGCCGGCGTGGCGACCACCACCGAACGCCGCAGGCCTTCCACGCCCAGCGTGCTCTCGACGAAATCGCGCACCTCGCGGCCGCGCTCGCCGATGAGACCGACGACGATGACGTCGGCGGCGGTGTAGCGCGTCATCATGCCCAGCAGTGTCGACTTGCCGACACCGGAGCCGGCGAACAGACCGATGCGCTGGCCGCGCCCGATCGGCAGCAGCGAGTTGATCGCGCGCACGCCCACGTCGAGCGAGCGCGTGATCGGTTCGCGCATCAGGGGATTGATCGGGGTACCGGCCAGGCCGACCCAGCCCTCGGCGCGCACCGCGCCGCGGCCGTCCAGCGGCACGCCGTCGCTGTCGATCACGCGCCCGAGCAGGCCATCGCCGACGGCGACCTCGCCCTGGCGGCGGGTGGTCACTACGCGCGCGTTCGGCAGCAGCCCGCCGAGGTCGGCGGTCGGCATCAGGTAGGTGCGGTCGCCGGCGAAACCGACCACTTCGGCATCGACCCAGCGCCCGCCGGCGGTCTCGACCCGGCAGCGCGAGCCGAGCGGCGCACTGCAGCCGGATGCCTCCAGGGTCAGTCCGACCGCGCGGCGCAGCACGCCCTCGCGGGTCAGCGCCAGCGACGGTGGATTCGGGTTGGCGGCGTTCAGCCGCGCGGCCAGGCGCAGGTTGCGCGCTTCTTCCCAATGCGCGGCGGCGATGCTGCTCACGGCTCGCTCCCGTTGTTCTCGACCAGCGCATCCAGGCAGGCCTGCAGCCGCGCGGCGAGGCTGCCGTCGATGCGCACGCTTTCGCTGTGCAGGCGCAGTTCGCCGCGGGCCAGGGCGGCGTCGTTGGTCAGGCGCACGCCGCTGAGGCCGGCCAGGTGCGGTGCGAGCACGCCCAGGTCGTCCGGATGCAGGCGCAGCTCGACCTCGCGGCTGCTGGTGCCGACCGCGTCCAGCGCCTCGCTCACCAGATCCGACAGCAGCGTCGGATCGGCGATGTAGGCGCGGCCGAGCAGGACCCCGGCGATGCGCACGGCCAGGTCGCCGAGCGCATCGCCGACCTCGCCATCGAGCCGCGCCAACGGCCGGGTGAAGCCGTCCAGGATGCCCTCGATCTGCGCGATCATGCGCCGCACCTCGGCCTGGCCGGTGGCCAGCCCGTCCGCGTGGCCGCGGGCGTGGCCCTCGTCGTAGGCGGCGCGCTCGAGGGCCTCCAGGTCTTCCACGCTGGGTGGCTTCGGCAGTTCCGCTTCGGGCTCGGCCACCCGGGCCAGGCCGGGCGCGGTCCAGCGCACGATGTCGGGATCATGCGCGGCCGCGCTCATACGAACTCCTCGGACTTGGCAGCGAGCTGGATGGTGCCGGCTTCGGCCATCTTGCGCACCAGCGCCAGGATCTCCTTCTGCGCGGCCTCGACCTCGGCCAGCCGCACCGGACCACGTGCATCCATGTCCTCGATCAGGATTTCCGCCGCGCGCTGCGACATGTTGCTGGTGATCTTCTCGCGCACCCTGGCTTCGGCGCCGCGCAAGGCCACGGCGAGCTTCTCGTTGGGCACGTCGCGCAGCACGGTCTGCATCGCGCGGTCGTCGATCTCGGCCAGGTTGTCGAACACGAACATCAAATCGCGGATGCGCGTGCCCAGGTCGTCGTCGATCTCGCCGATGGTGCCGAGGATGATCTCGTCCTGACCCGAATCCATGAAGTTGAGGATGTTGGCCGCCACCTTGATGCCGCCAACCGAGGAGGACTTGAGGTTCTGGCTGCCGGCGAACTGGCGCGCCATCACGTCGTTGAGCTCATTGAGCGCATTGGGCGGGATGCCATCGAGCGTGGCGATGCGCAGCAGCACGTCGGCGCGCACGCGGTCGGGCAGCACCTTGATCACTTCGGCGGCCTGGTCGGGGTCGAGGTGCGACAGCACGATCGCGATGATCTGCGGGTGCTCGTTGCGCACCAGGTCGGCGATCGCGCGCGGCTCCATCCACTTCAGCGTGTCCAGCCCCGAGGTATTGCGGCCGGCCAGGATGCGGTCGATCAGGGTGCCGGCGCGTTCCTCGCCGAGCGCCTGGGTCAGCACCGCGCGGATGTAGTCGTCGGCGCCGGAGCCCAGCGCGCTGGGCTGGGCCAGCACGTCGACGAAGTCGTCGAACACCTGGGCGACGGCCTCGCGCGAGATGCCGCCGACCGAGGTCATCGCCTGGCCGAGCTTCTGCACGTCCTTGGCGCCCATGTGCTTGAGCACCTCGGCGGCCTGCTGCTCGCCCAGCGACAGCAGGACCACCGCGGCGCGCTGCACGCCGGTCAAGGGGATTGGTTCAGCCATCGGCTTCGACCCAGTTGCGCACCACATGGGCGACGCGCTTGGCGTCGTTGTTGACGGCGGTCTTGGCGACCTGCAGTTTCTCGTCGAAATCCATCGCCGCCTGCGCAGTCACCGCCGGCTTGGCGCGTGGCTTGGGCGAGGACAGGGCGACCGGGACTTCGTCTTCCTCGTCCTCGGCTACCTTGGCGATGGCGGTATGCGTTCTGGGCGGCGCCAGCAGTTGGCGGAACGCCGGCCGCAGCACGGTGAAGATCAGCAGCAGCACGGCGATGCCGCCGAGTGCGATGCGCAGCAGCTCCTGCGCGCGCGGGTGCTGCCAGAACGGCAGGGCCTCCGGCGCGTCGATCGCGGCGCCGCGCGCGAACGGTGCGTTGACCACCGTGACCATGTCGCCGCGTTCCTGGTCGAAACCGATCGCCTGCTGCACGAGCGTCTGGATGCGGCCCAGCTCGTCCTCGGTAAGCGGCCGGTAGGTGACCGCTTCGTCCTCGGTCTGCGGCAGGTTGTCGACCAGCACCGCCGCGGTCACCCGGGTGATGCGGCCCGGCGCCTGGCGGGTGTGGGTCAGCGTGCGGTCGAGCTCGTAGTTGCGCACCGCGGTGCGTGCACTGGGGCCGGCCGGCGCGGCGGCCGGCGGCGCCTCGGCGGCGGCATCGGCGGCATCGGCAGCGCCGGGCGCGGCCGCGTCAGGCATGTTGCTGGCGCTGCCGGGCACGCCCTGCGCCGGCTGAGCCGCGTCGAGGTTGCCCGATTCGGAAATCTGCTCGCTGCGGATCATCGCCGCGTCGGGGCCGTAGACCTCGCGCGCCTGCTCGGTCTGGGCGAAATCCATGTCGACGCTGACCTGGGCGCTGACCCGGCCGGGGCCGGTCATCGGCTCCAGCAACTGCTGGATGCGGCTGACGTAGGAGGCTTCCTGGCGGCGCTGCTGCTCGAAACGCTTGGCGCCGACCGCGGCATCGCTGTCGGGATCGGGATTGGACAGCATGCGGCCGGACTGGTCGACCACGGTGACGTGTTCGGGCGGCAGCAGAGGGATGCTGGAGGCGACCAGGTGCACGATCGCGTCGACCTGGCCCTGTTCCAGTGCGCTGCCGCTGCGCAACTGCAGCACCACCGACGCGCTGGCCGGTTCCTTCTGCCGGGTGAAGGCACTGGGCTTGGGCAGCGCCAGGTGCACCCGCGCCTCGCGCACCGGGCGCAGGTTGGCGATGGTGCGGGCCAACTCGTTCTCCAGCGCGTGCTGGTAGCGAGCGTTCTCGATGAACTGGCTGGTGCCGAAGCCCTGGTCCTGCTGCATCGCCTCGAAGCCCATCTGGGTGCCGGCCGGCAGTCCGGCCGCGGCCAGCGCGAGCTTGGCCTGTCCAGCCTGGTCGGCCGGTACCGACAGCGCGCCGCTGCCGGCGTCGATGCGAAACGGGATGTTGGCGCCGCGCAGCAGGTCGGACGCTTCGCTGGTGGAGCGCGCGTCGAGTCCGGCATAGACCGGCACGAAGTCGGGGCGCTGGGTCCAGAAGAACAGCCACAACCCGAGCGCGATCGCCGCCGCGGCGATCGCGAACACGCCGAGCTGGCGCACCGCCGGGATGTCCTGCAGGCGGCCGAGGTCGCGCAGGTTGCTGGCGGTGTTCTTGGGAAGGGTGATGACGCTCATGGGTGGGCTCGGGGTGTGCAGGGCGACGTCGCTGGGCGGGACTCGGGACTCGGGACTCGGGACTCGGGAAAGCAGAGGCCAAAAGCGGAAACCCCGATGGGAAACCGTGTCGGGAAATGGATCACGTCGTGGCTTTTGCTATTGCGCATCTCGTTACTGCTCCTACGCTCTTGCCGAGTCCCGAGTCCCGAGTCCCGAGTCCCGAGTCCCGAGTCCCGAGTCCCGACTAGATCGGCATGTTCATGACGTCCTGATAGGCCTGGACCAGCCGGTTGCGGACCTCCACGGTGGCGCGGAACGCGACCTGTGATTCCTGCATGGCGACCATCACCCGCGCCAGGTCGGCCCGCGGGTCGCCGAGCTCGAACGCCTGTTGCAGCTCTCCGGATTTCTGCTGGGTGCGGCTGACGCTGTCGAGGGCGCTGGACAGCGTTTCGGAAAAGCCGGCCGCGCCGGTGCCCTGGGTCTTGTCCGCGCCCGGGAGTGCGCCGCCGGGATTGAGCGCATTGGGGCTGATTGCATTGCCCGCGGCGGCATCGCCCATGCGCGCCGCCTGTGTCTGGTGGGCGCGGATCTGCGAGAGGATCGATGAAATCGCGTCGGTCATGGGCGGCACTGCGGGACGTGTCTGCCCTCACTAGGCAAGGCGCGTGCCAGAAATCTGCCGGAATTCCGGCACGGGCGGCGTCAAGAGTGCGCCGCGTGCCGACGGTCGCGGGCATGGCCCGCTCCTACACAGCACGATGCCTTTGTAGGAGCGCCCCATGGGCGCGATGCCCGCGCTCGCGTCACTCGCGTCGCGGGCATGGCCCGCTCCTACAAGAGCGCGTCGTACCTGTAGGAGCGCCCCATACCTGCAGGAGCATGGGCGCGATGCCCGCGCTCGCGTCATTCGCATCGCGGGCATGGCCCGCTCCTACACGGACCGGACCGTTTGGCCGGCAACCTCAGGCTTCTGCCGTCGCCTTTTCGCCGTCGCGGTCGAAGCCGTACTTGCGCAGCTTCTCCACCAGGGTGGTGCGGCGCAGGCCCAGCAGCGGGGCAGCGTGTGCAACCACCCCGTCGGCCTGCTGCAGGGCGGCGCGGATCAGTTCGACCTCGATCTCAGCCATGTGGCCGCGCAGGTCGATGCCCTCCGGGGGCAGGGTGGTGTTGGGCGAGAGCTGGCTCGGGTCCGGTGCGGCCGGCTCGACCGGCGACTCCGCGATGTCCGGCTCCGGCATGCCGGCGCGGTAGCGGGCCGGCAGATCGGTCACGCCGACCTTGCCGGAGGGATGCAGCACCGCCAGGCGTTCGAGCAGGTTGCTGAGCTCGCGCACGTTGCCCGGCCAGGCGTAGTGGCTCAGCGCAGCCACCGCATCGGCGGTCAGCGCGACCTGGCCGCGGCCGCTCTCGGCGAGTTGCTTGGTGATCGCGGCGATCAGATCGGGCAGGTCGTCGCTGCGCTGGCGCAGCGGCGGCATCTCGATCGGAAACACGTTGAGCCGGTAGAACAGGTCCTCGCGGAACTTGCCCTCGGCGATATGCGCTTCCAGATTGCGGTGGGTCGCGGCGATGACCCGCACGTCGCACTGCATGGTCTGGTTGCCGCCGACGCGCTCGAACGTGCGCTCCTGCAGCACGCGCAGCAGCTTGACCTGCATCGGCAGGCTCATGTCGCCAATCTCGTCGAGCAGCAGCGTGCCGCCCTCGGCGATCTCGAAACGGCCCTTGCGCTGCGTCAGCGCGCCGGTGAACGCACCCTTCTCGTGGCCGAACAACTCGCTTTCCAGCAGGTCCGGCGGGATCGCGCCGCAGTTGATCGCGACGAACGGCTTGTTGCCGCGCTTGGAGCGCTGGTGCACGGCGCGCGCGGCGACCTCCTTGCCGGTGCCTGACTCGCCGAGGATCAGCACGGTGGTATCGAACGGCGCGACCTGATCGATCATGCGCGACAGCTGCAGCACCGACGGACTGCGGCCGGTCGGGCCGCTGCCGGACTGCTCGCCGCGGCGCTCGTCCTCGTCGATGCGCTTGAGGCTGGCGCGGCGCAGCGATTCCTGCAGCTGGGTGCGACGGATCGGGTAGTCCAGCGGCCAGATGGATTCGGGATGCAGCTGCTGGCGCCAGCCGGCGTCGGCCGATGGGCCGGGCAGGGTCAGCAGCGGCGGGTGCAGCGGCTGCCGGCCGAGCCAGTCGACGAACACCGACCACGCGCGCTGCTGGTCGGAGCCGGCCTCGCCGGTGTCGCCGATCACCACTGCGACCCAGTCGCTGGCGCGCGCGCGGGCGAGGTCGACATCGGCGGCGTCGGTGACGATGCGCGGGGTGAAATCCATGAACTCCAGCAGCGTGGCCACGCGCTCGGCGCGGTCCATGTCCTGGTCCAGCAACAGGATGCGTGACTCGCTCATCCCGGCTCCCCCACGGTCTGGCTGGCATCGTCGGTCGCCAGGCGTTCCAGCAGCGCCATCACGTCATGGATGTAGGACAGCTTGCTGACGAAAGCGTCAGCGCCGGCGCGCATGGCGTGCTCGCGGTGCTCGGCGTCGTCGAAATGGCTGGCGATCACGATGAACGGCGGGTTGTCCTGCGCCTTGATCAGGCGCGTGGCCTGCAGCCCGCCCATTTCCGGCATCGCCAGGTCCATCAGCACGACCGTGGGGCGCAGCGCCTCGCATTGGGCGATCGCCTCGATGCCGTTGCAGGCCGAGCCGACCACGCTGACCCAGTCGAGCTTGCGCAGGTGCCGCATCGCGGCGTTGATGAAACCGGAGTGGTCGTCGACCAGCAGGATGTTGAGTGTTTTCATGGGGATTCCTCAGCCCGCCGCGGCATAGGTGGGCGTCGCTGCCGCACGCTGGCGTGCGCGGGCCGGGCCGATGGCGAGTTGGTCGCGGTACTTGGCGACAGTGCGGCGTGCGATGCGCACGCCCTGGCGCGCGAGCAGGCCGGCGATCACGTCGTCGGCCAGCGGTGCGTGCGCCGGTTCGGCATCGATCAGGCGCTTGACCATCGCCTTGACGGCGCTGCCCGACACCGCCGCGCCTTCCAGCCGCACCGCGAACAGGCGCTTGAGCTCGAAGGTGCCGCGCGGGGTCTGGATGTACTTGCCGCTGGTGATGCGCGAGACGGTGGACTCGTGCATGCCGATCGCGTCGGCGACCTCGCGCAGGGTCAACGGCGCGATCGCCTCCTCGCCGCGTTCCAGGAATCCCTGCTGGCGTTCGACCAGCACCTGCGCGGTGCGCAGCAGGGTGTCGTTGCGCATCGCGATGCCGCGGACCAGCCAGCGCGCCTCATCGAGCAGGCCGCGCAGCACGCCATGGTCGCCGCCACCGCCGGCCAGCGCCTGCTCGCAATGCGGCGCGATGCGCAGGCGCGGTGCGGTGCGGCCGTTGAGGGCGACGCGCCAGGCGCCGCCGAGCAGCCGCACTACCACGTCGGGCACGATGTGCGTATCGACCGGCTCGCGCGGCTCCTCGATTGCCGAGGGGCGCAGGCCCAGGATCAGGGCGGCCGCGGATTCGACCAGGGACGGCTCGCTGCCGAGCACGGCGGCGAGGCGGGTGTAATCGTGCGTGGCGAGCAGGTCGAGATGGCAGGTGAGGATGCACTCGGCCAGCGTGCGCATTTCGGCGTCGCGCCGGTCGCCCGGGCGCTCGGCGCGCAGCTGCGCCAGCAGGCATTCGCTGGCGGTCGCGGCGGCCATGCCCGGCCACTCGCCGTGCAGCAGGCGCTGGCGCACCGCTTCGAGCTCGCGGGGGTCGAGCGACAACGCGTGCGCGCCGCGCGTGATCAGTTCGGGCAGCGGCGCTTCCAGATAGCCGCGGTCGTCGCTGTGGTCGAGCCACCAGCTGGCGACGGCGAGGTCGTCCTCGCTCCATTTCAGTGCGAGTTGCTGCAACAGGCGCACGCGCGGGTCGCTGGATTCGCCCGCGGCGATGCGCGCAGTGGCGTCGGCATCGCCCGAGGCCAGGCCGGCACCGGCGGAAAGATAGGCCGGCTCGGGCAGTTCGTCCCAGGCGGCCGCTTCGAGCGTGGCCTCGTCGGCGGCGCTGGCGTCGAGCGCCTCGTCCTCGGGCTCGGGCTCGGCCTGCTCGAGCAGGGGGTTTCGTTCGAGCGCCTCGCGCAGCTCCATCTCGAGCTGCGGCGCGGTCAACTGCAGCAGCCGGATGGACTGCAGCAACTGCGGTGTGAGGTTGACGCTCTGGCCAAGCTGCGCGCGTATCGTGTTCTTCATCGATCCATCCCCTTGCTGCCGGGCGGCAGCCCCCTTGCACGGCACCGTGCTGGATCCTTGACGGCCCCGAAGCGGGGACGGACCTGCATCCGATGAGAGAGTCCCTTCATAGGCTGCTAGGAGAACCCGGCAAGGGCGTCAGAATCCCGGCGGCCGGTCACAGTCCGGGACCGCCGTCGACGAAGTCGGCATGCAAGACTGGTGCCTGATCACGCTTTTCGCCGGCGGAATGTGACCGCGCGCACGTCGGGCCGGCGCCGTGGTGGCGACCGACCGCCTTGTAGGAGCGGGCCATGCCCGCGATCGGGAGGACCGGCGGTGCGGCTTGTGGCCGTCCCCGCGGCGTGGCAACAACGCGGCGGCGTGAATCGCGCCCATGCTTCATAGCGGCATGGGGCGCTCCTACGAGCGGCTATCGTGGCCGGCGCTGCTCGGCGATCGCGCGGCGGTGGACGCGGAACAGGTGGCGCTCCAGCGCGGCGGTCAGCGCCGGGGATTGCGGGGCGAAGCGCAGCCACGTCTGGCGGCCATCGCCATCGGTGAATGTAGCGACCACGGTGGCCGGCAGCAGCAGCGATTGCGGCAGCCAGTCGGACGGCTGGATGCGGAATCCGCCGGCGGTGCCCGGTGCGACCTCATCGTCCGATCGCAGGCAGGCACCGAGCGCGGACCACTGCAGCGGACGCAGCGGATCCTCGTGTTCGTGGCGCTTGCTGAGCCCGGCGACCAGCGCCGTCAGCAGGTCGACCTTGGCCTCGATGCGGCTGAGCGCGAGGTCGGCGGCGGTGCGCTCGTCGCTGTCCTCGACGCGGCTGTCCTCGATCACCGCCAGCGCGCGCAGCAGGCTTTCGGCCCGCAGGCAGGCATCGCGCGCGGCGTTGGCGCCGAGTTCGCCCGGCACGAACGCGGCCGGGCGGGTCTCCTCGCAGGCCAGCGAGTCACCGAAGATCTCAGCGCGCGCGCTGTCGGCGTTCATCCACCACCGGCGCCGAGGTAGGCCTGCGCGCCGCGGTGGTCGCGACCGAGTTGCTGCAGCTGGTGGGCGGCATCGTCGCGGGCGGTCTTGAGCTCTTCGAGGAAGGCCCGCTGGGCGTGCAGCAACGCCAGCAGCGGCTCGGTGCGGGCGCTGCTGCCTTCGGCGGCGATCGCGTCGCGCAGCTCGGTCTCGTGCGTGGAGATCAGGCTGGCGGCAGCCTCCCAGTCGCCGGCGTCCAGCGCGCTGCGTACTTGGCGGACGGGCAGGGTCGGGATCATGCGGTGGCTCCGGCAGTGGCGGGCGCGGTGCCGGGGGCGATGGCGCGCCAGGCAGTTTCGATGTCGCCGAGCAGGCCGTCGACCTCGTGCAGCGGCGCGCTGTCGTTGGCAGCGTTGGCGTCTAGCAAGCGGCGTTGGGCGTAGTCGTACAGCGCCTGCAGACCGTCGGCGATCTCGCCGCCGGCTTCCAGGTCCAGGGCGCCGTTGAGGCCCCCGATAATCGTGCTGGCGTCGGAAATCGCCTGTGCCTTGCGCGGCAGGTCGCCGCGTTCCAGGCAGGCGATGGCCAGGCGCGCGCGTTCACGCGCACCCGAGAGCATCAGTGCGATCAGCCGGTGCGGGTCGGCATCGAGCACGGCGCTGGATACACCGGTCTGGCGGTACTGGTTGGCGAAGTTGCGGGCGCGGTGCATGTCGGGCCTCAAAGCAGGTTGAGCTGCTGTGCGAGAAAACTGCTGGTGCTCTGGAGCTGCGCGACCAGAACGTCCAGGGCGGTGAACTGGGCGCGGTAGCGCGCTTCGACCTGCTCCATGCGGCGATCGAGCGCGGCGCGCTGGTCGGTGATCGACTCGGTGCGCGAATCGTGACTGTCGCTGCGACTGTCGAACACGCCGTTGTCGTCGAGCAGCCGTGCCAGCGTCGTCCCGATGCCGACGGCCATGCCGGTCTTGCTGCCGAACAGCCGCTCGGCCGCTGCCGGATCCTCGGCGAGCGCGGCATCGAACGCGGCGTCGTCCATGGTGAGCTTGCCCTCCACGTCGATGGTGATCCCCATCGTCTTGAGGTCGCCGACCGAGTTGCTGACCTGCTCGCGCAGGTCGCGGCTGGTGGTGCGCACCAGCGAATCGCCATTGAGCGCCGCGGCGACCTGGCTGCTTGTGTCGTAGCTGGTGGTGCTGGCGATCGCGCCCAGCCCGCCGTTGTAGGCCTTGACGAAAGCCTTGGCGGCGCTGCGCAGCACCGACGGATCGCTGGCGACGGTGAGGTCCTTGATCGTGCCGGGCGCAGCCTCGGTCAAGGTCAGCGTGACGCCTTCGAGCATGTCGGTGATGGTGTTGCTGGCGCTGGTTCGCTCGAACCCGTCGACCTTGACCTGTGCGTCGGCCGCGGCCGAGAGCACGGTCATCGTGGTGGCGTTGGGCGGGTTGTAGGTCAGCGCCGACAGGCCGCCGTCGCCGCCGCTGGCGGTGATCGTCAGCGCGTTGGCCGCGCCGGTTGCGGTGGCGCCCAGCACCAGGTGCGCGCCGTCATCGGCGTTGACGATGCTCGCGGTCACGCCCTTGCCGGCGGCGGCGGCGTTGATCGCATCGCGGATGCCGGCCAGGGTGTTGTTGGTCTCGTCGATGACCACATCGAGCGTGGTCTCGCCACTGGTCAGGGTGAGCGTGCCGGTGCCGACCACGGTCTGGCTGTCGGTGTAGGCGGTGGAGGACAGCTTGTCCGCAGTCGCCAGCGCCAGCACCTCGACCTGGTAGGTCCCCAGCGCGGCGCCGGCGGTGGCGCTGGCGCCGAAGCCGGCATCCGCGCCGACGCTGGTCTTGCGTGCATTTGCGGCGTCGCCCGAGGACAGTTTCTCCACCGCGCTGCGCAATGCGTCGAATGCGCTGCGCAGGGTGCCGATCGCGGAGATCTCCGCGTTGAGGCGGCGCTCGCTGCGGTCGATCCGACCGGCGGCCGGGGCGCGCTCGGCGGCGACCAGTTGCTGGACGATGGAGGCGACGTCGAGGCCGCTGCCGATACCGCCGGCGCTGATGCTCATCGTGTGGTCCGCCTGTCGTCGTATCCCGTGCGGGCCGTGCGGTGGCGATCGAGCTGCGCTGTGCTGTCAGTCGGGTCGGTCACGGTGGGCTCGGCGGGAATGGAGTAGGGGGTGGTGCGGTAGTGCGGTGACTGGTGCTGCGGGTATGTGCTGGTTGTCCTTTGAAGCAAGGCGCGGCCGGGCCGCGCTTGCCGTGTCGCAAGGTGCGGCCGGAGCCGCACCTTGCATCTTTAATGCCGCTGCCTTTAACGCAGCAGGCTGAGCACGTTCTGCGGTGCCTGGTTGGCCTGGGCCAGCATCGCGGTACCGGCCTGCTGCAGGATCTGGTTGCGGGTCAGCTGCGCGGTCTCGGCGGCGAAGTCGGCGTCCTGGATGCGGCTGCGGGCGGCCGAGAGGTTCTCCGAGTTCGAGCCGAGGTTGGCCACCACCGAGGTGAAGCGGTTCTGCACCGCGCCCATGTCGGCGCGGGCGGTGTTGATCGCGCTCAGTGCCCCGTCCATCGCCAGCATCGCGGCATCGGCGCCTTCGGCGGTGGAGATGTCCAGGCTGTCGAAGCCGGTCTGTGCGGTGCCGGCAACCACGGTCTCGGTAGCGGCCGTGGTGGCGAACGTCAGGCCGGTCGCGGATTCGGTGGCAGCCTCGTTGGCCGTCGCGCCGGCGATGACGATGCCGTCCTCGCTGGTCGAGGTCAGCGTAATCACGCCGGTGGTGGCATTGGCCGCTGCAGACACGCCGGTGTCACCGGTCACGCCATTGATTGCGGCTGCGACCGCAGCGCCTTGCGCCGCTGCGTCCACGCCACCGGTGACCGCACCGACGTCGACGCCGTTGATGGTCAGGTCGCCTGCGGCCAGATTGGAATTCGCCGTCGGGGCAACGCCGGTAACGGAGGCAGCGAAGGTGCTTGTGTCGACCGAAGTCCAGGTGCCCAGCGCAACCGAGGAGGCATCGACAATGCCTGCGACGTTGATCGTCTCGCCCTGATTGGCGCCGACCTGGAAGGTCTGGTTCTCGAACGAGCCGTCGAGCAGCTTGACGCCGTTGAACGCAGTCTGGCCGGCGACGCGGTTGATCTCGGCCTTGAGCTGCTGGGCTTCCTTGTTCAGGGCCTCGCGGTCGGTGGCGGAGTTGGTGGCGTTGCGCGACTGCACGGCCAGCTCACGGATGCGCTGCAGGTTGTTACCGATCTCGCCCATCGCGCCTTCGGCGGTCTGCGACAGCGAGATGCCGTCGTTGGCGTTGCGCGCGGCCTGGTCCATGCCGCGGATCTGGGTGGTGAAGCGCTCGGAGATGGCCAGGCCGGCGGCGTCGTCCTTGGCGCTGTTGATGCGCAGGCCCGAGGACAGGCGCTGCAGGCTGGTCGCCAGGTCGCCACCGGTCGTGGACAGGTTGCGCTGCGCGTTGAGCGACATGATGTTGGAGTTGATGACTTGCATGGATGCGGTCTCCTGGAAGTTGGTATCCGGCGGCGACGAGAGCCTGGGCCGGCGTTCGCAGGGTGTTGGCCGGGATGGCCCTCGCCGCTGCTGTGAGGGATAACGGCAGCCACTTGTCAAGCTTTAATTCTTATTTGCGGGGGTGGTCTTCCTGCGGCGTTGCCCGTTGTCCGCCTGGACTTCCTTCGGTTGTAGGAGCGCCCCATGGGCGCGATGCTCTTGGTGCCGACGAAGCAGAAGCATCGCGCCCATGGGGCGCTCCTACACGATCTCCGGCTGGTTAGCCCAGTCGGTCGAACAGCGACAGGCTCTGCACGCGCACGATCGTGCGCTGCGCGGCCTCCAGCGCGGTGGCGTGCAGGGCAAGTTGAGTGGCGGCCTTCGCGTAATCGACGTCGCGCAGTTGCGAGAGCGTGGCCGACAGCGACACCTCGTCGGCGCCGCGGGTATCGCTGGCCGAGTCCAGCGAGGCCAGCCGCGCGCCGGTCCCGGCGCGCAGCGACAGCATGTGGTCCTGCGCGGTGCCCAGGTCGGCGATCGAGCCGCTGATGGCGTTGTCGCGGCGGGCGCGCTCGGCCGCGGTCGCGGCGGGCGCCTCCAGCGCGTCGGCCAGGGCCTTGACGCTGGCGAACACATCACGGGTCGGGGCGCGTTCGACGGTGAAGGCGTCGCCGGCCGCGGGCGCGCCGGTCAGGGTGATCCGGGCGCCGCCGGCGTCGATCGACTCGCCGCTCTGCCAGGTGCCGGTGGCAAGCTCGGTGCCGCCGGCGTCTAGCACCCGGTAGCTGTCGGCGGCGGTGAACTCCACCCGCAGGGTGGCGCCGTTCCAGGCGGTTTGATCGGTGATCGCGGTCGACTGCAGCACGCCGCTGCCGGTGTTGCCGGTGGCGGCGCTGCCGAAGACCTGGCCGTCGCCGGTGCGCACCCGCATGAACACGTCGCTGCCGGCGTCGGTGTCTGCCACGGCCAGCCCGGCGGCGACATCGACCAGGTTCTGGCCATCGTCGCCGGCGTAGGTCACGCCGCCGTCGCTGTTGGAGAATGGCGTTACGCCGTCGCGCGAGCCGGCGAACAATTGCCAGCCGTTGCCGTCGTCGCGATTGGCGATCGCCACCAGCCCGCCGTGCAGCTCGCGCAGTTCGGCGGCGAGCAGGGCGCGGTCGGTCGGCGACAGGGCGGCGTTGTTGGCCTGGATCGCCAGCTCGCGCGCACGCCGCAGGCTGTCGCCGGCGTCCTCCAGCGCACCTTCCTGCAGGCGCAGGCGGTGCTCGAGCAGGCCGCTGTTGCGGTCGTACTGTTCCAGCGCGGCGACCGCGTGGTCCAGCCGCTGCGCATTGGCGGCGGCGGCGGGGTCGTCGGCGGCGCGGTTGATGCGCGTGCCGCTGATCATCTCCTGCTGGGTGCGGGCGAGTTCCTGCTGGCGTTGCAACAACCCGTTCAGGCCCTGCGCGTGCAGGCCGGCGGTGGAGATTCTGAGGTTCATGGCTGCACTCCCGGCGCAAGCCGTAGGCTGGATTCGAGCGCACGGGCGGTCAATACGCGCACCGTTATTCCCGCCGTCATTCCCGCGGACGCGGGAACCCAGTGGCTTCGCTCGCCGTGGCAAGCGAGGCGGTCCGGATTTCGCGTACAAGTCGCTGGGTTCCCGCGTTCGCGGGAATGACGAGCCAAGGCGCGGAAACGATGGGCAATAGAAGCAAGGCCGAAGTCATTCATCGCCGCACCGCCCCGAGCAGAGTCTGGAACATGGTGTCGGCGGTGCTGATGATCTGCGCGGCGGCCTGGTAGGCCTGCTGGTAGCGCAGCAGGTTGGCGGCCTCCTCGTCGAGGTTCACGCCGGACACCGATTCGCGTTCGGCGATCACCTGCTGGTGAATCGCGCCCTGCGCGTCGAGGGTGAGGTCGGCGTGGCGCGCTTCGCTGCCGATCCGGCCGGTGAGGTTGGCCAGTCCCGCGGTGAGGCCGACGGTGCCGCCCGACAGTACGCCGCGTTCGTCCAGCGCGGCCAGCTCGCGCATGTTGCCGTTGTCGGACGAGCGCGGCGGCGTGCGTTGCAGGTTGAAGCTGTCGCCGGCCGCCGGCGTGCCCTGCAGCGCCAGCGACCAGCCGGCGCCGGCGATCGGGCTGCCGGGCGTGTAGGCGACCGGGCTGCCGCCGTTGATCGTGTACTGGCCGGCATCGATGAACTCGATCGTCGCGCCGGTGAAGGAGGCGAACGCGTCCGGGTCGGTGACGCGCGCCGCGCCGGTGGAGGCACCGCCGAGGTTCGCCGTGTCGGCACTGGCCTGCAGCGGGCGCGCCGCGGCGATGCCGAGCGGGTCCTGCAGCGCGACCTGCAGCCCGCCGGCCGCGCCGGCGGTGGGCCGCAGCGAGAAACGGTCGCCATTGGCGGGCGCGCCGCCGACCACCACTTCGACCCCGTCGATCAGCAGCGGATCGGCGGCGCTGCCGGTGCCGCTCAGCGCGACCGGTTCGCCGCTGTCGGCCCGGGTCGCGCTCCAGCTGCCGCCGTCGAAACGCAGCACCAGGTCGTGGCCCTTGAGCGCGCCGGGGTCGCCGAAGCTGGCCGAGAGCGTTGCGCTGCCGGTGTTGTCGGCGTGGCGGTCGATCCGCGGCGCCGGCAGCGAGAAGAAATCCGCGCCCGGCTGGCCGTTGTAGTCGACGCCGGCGTTCTGGGTGGCGTTGAAGGTCGCGGCAAACGCCACCGCGATCCGGCCGATCTCGGCGCGCGCCGGGTCGAGCACCCGGCCGCGGAATTCGAGCAGCCCGCCGACCTCGCCCGAAACGCTGGTGGCCGGCAGCCGCACCGGTCCGGCGCCGCTTTCCACGGCCAGTTGCACCCGGTCGGGGCGGTACGGGTCGTTGACCGTGCTCAGCGCCATCGCGCGATTGCCCAGCACCAGCGCCTGGCCGCCGGCGGTGAATACGTTCATCGCGCCGTCGTCCTGCTCAATGGTCTCGGCACCGACCAGGCTGGCGAGCTTGTCGATGCGCAGCGCGCGCTGGTCGAGCAGGTCCGGGGTCGCGTTGCTGCCGGCGGCAGTAATGTTCTTGTTGAGCCCGGCGATCTCGCTGGCCAGCCGGTTGGCCTCGCCGACGCGCGCGGTGATGCGTTCGTCGACCTCGTCCTCCATGTTCGCGAGCTGGCCATCCATCGAGCGCCAGCGCGAAGCGAGCTGCTCGCCCGAGCTCAGCACCTGGCCGCGCGTGACCGCCGAGGTGGGGTCGGCGACCACGCCTTCGGTGGCGGCGAAGAACGCCGACCACGGCGCCGACAGCCCGGTCGCCGGATCCGACACCAGCCCGTCGATGCGCGCCGAGAGCGAGGACATCTGCTGCAGCCGGCCGAGTTCGCCGCTGCTGTCGACCTGGCGCGCGAACACCAGGCCATCGGCCAGCCGCTGCAGGCGGGTGACGTCTACGCCGCCGCCGATGTGCTGGGTGCCTACGCCCTGGCCCGGCCGCGATGTCAGTTCCACCCGCTGGCGGCTGTAGCCTGGGGTCGCGGCGTTGGCGACGTTGTTGCCTACCGTCGACAGCGCGCGCTGGAACGCGAGCAGGGCGGAGCTTCCGGTGGAGAGCATGTCACCCATGGTCAGCCTCGAATGGTCGGGTCGGGCAGCGCGGCATGCGCGTGCTCATATTTTTCATCCAGCGCGCCGAGTGCGCGTTGGAGAGTCGGCCCATTGGCGATCGCCGAGATCTTGGCCGCGTAGGACGGGTCGGTGGCGTAGCCGGCCTGCTGCAGTGCCGAGGCGAAGCGGCCGGTATCGTTGCCAGCGGCGAGCGCGCCGGCGTAGCGCTCGTTGCGCATCAGCTGGGCGTAGTCGGCGAAGCTGTCGTGGATCGAGCCGTAGGCGCGGAAATCGGTGCGCTCGTTGCGACGCACGCCGCCGACGAATTCATGGGTGGCGGAATTCACTCGCTCACCGCTCCAGCGTGATCCGGTCTTGATGCCGAAAAGATTGTGCGAGCTCGTCTCGCCGCGGCCACCGGCCAGGCGCCGGCCCCAACCGGTCTCCAGCGCGGCCTGCGCGACCAGCGCCTTGGCCGACACGCCCAGTTCGGCGGCGGTGCGCTGCGCATGCGGCCAGATCGATTTGACGAAGGCCTCCGGGCTGCTGCAGTCCAGCGGCGTGTTTGTCGCGGCGGCCGCCTCGCCGGTGGTCCTGTCGGGCGACCACTGGTCGGCCGCTAGGCCTGGTGCGGCCGGCGATGAGGCGGGCGGGCGGCTTGCCGCCACATCCAGCGCCGGCATCGACACGCCGCTGCGGCTCGGCGCCAGGGCGAAGCCGCCGGTCATGGAGGCGGCCATCTTCATCATTGAGCCGCCATGCGAGTAGGGCATCGCCATCGGCAGCGTCGCCGCCGGCGCGCGCTGCGGCAGCGGCATGGGCGCGGCGGACATGTTCTGTCCTTCGGCGCCGCCGCTGCCACGCTCGAGTTGGCGCACGATCATCGGCGCCAGACCGAGGCCTTGGCCCTTGGTGATCTCGCGCGAGAGCTGCTGGTCGTACATGTCGCGGTACATCGTGTTGTCGCCCAGCATCGAGTCGCCCATGCTCGCGCTGCGCATCGACTTGAGCATCAGCTGCGCGAACTGCGACTCCAGTTCGCGCGCAGCGGTCTGCAGGCGCTCGCGCGATTGCGACGGTTGCGGGGTGATCGCGAGTTCGGTGGCGGAGGGCAGGCGCATGTTCGGGCTAATGCAAGGGTTGTGCCTCGGGGAGCGGGAGTAAGGTCGGTCTTTGTCGGATGTCGGGTTGAGGGGCCGTGCTTCTCTGCTCGTCATTCCCGCGAAGGCGGGAACCCAGTGACCTGCGCGTTTTCGGCCAGCGGCGTTGCAAGTGCCATTAGCGAAAGACGTTGGATCCCCGGCTTCGCGGGGATGACGAGCGGGTTGCAGGATGACGAGTGCTGGCGGCGATGATCCTCAAATCACTTCCAGCTCAGCCCGCAGCGCACCCGCGCGCTTCAGCGCTTCCAGGATCGCGACGATGTCGCCCGGCGCGGCGCCGACGGCGTTGACCGCGCGCACGATCGCTTCCAGCGAGGTGCCGCCGGCGAACAAGAACATGCGGCTGGAGTCCTCGACCGCCTCGATCGTCGATTGCGGGGTGATGACGGTGGCACCGTCGCCAAACGGGTTGGGCTGGTCCACTTGCAGGGATTCGACGATCGACACGGTCAGCGAGCCATGCGCGACCGCGGCCGGCAGCACGGTGACGTGGCCGCCCATGACCACGGTGCCGGTGCGCGAGTTGACGATGACCTTGGCGGCCGCCGCGCCCGGGCGCACGTCGAGCGTTTCGAGCTGCGCCAGGAAACCGATGCGGTCGCCCGGCGGCGGGGTCACCTCGATGGTCACGCCGTCGAGTGCGCGCGCACGGCCGGGGCCGAATGCGCTTTCGACCGCAGCGACTATCCGCGCAGCGGTGGTGAAGTCGAACTCGTGCAGGTTCAGCAGGATGTTGCCGGTCGGTGCCGCCCCGGCGACCGCGCGTTCCACGATCGCGCCGTTGGGGATGCGCCCGCCGTTGGGCGCGTTGACCGAGATGCGCGAGCCGTCGCGGCCCGAGGCGCCGAAGCCGCTGACCACCAGGCTGCCCTGGGCGATCGCGTAGACCTGGCCGTCGGCGCCTTTTAGCGGCGCCATCAGCAGGCTGCCGCCGCGCAAGGATCCGGCATTGCCGATCGAGGACACGGTGACGTCGATGTTCTGGCCGGGCTTGGCGTAGGCCGGCAACTCGGCGTGGATCGCGACCGCGGCGACGTTCTTGAGCTGCGGATTGACCCCCGGCGGAATGGTCACGCCGAGCTGGTCGAGCATCGTCTTGAGGCTCTGCACGGTAAAGGGCGTCTGGCTGGTGCGGTCGCCGCTGCCGTCCAGGCCGACCACCAGGCCGTAGCCAACCAGCGGGTTGCCGCGCACCCCGGCGACCTGGGCCAGATCCTTGATGCGCTCGGCCTGGGCATTGGCGCTGAAAACAAGCAACAGCACCGCGCAGGTACGCATCGCGGCGCGTAGCGCGCGTCGCGGCGCGGAAGCGGCGGCCTCGGGGCGGGCTACGCGTCGGGCCGGGACGAAGGTTGGGGTGGCGATGCCGCGTCCCGCGAGATTGGCGCTGGTCATGACGGGCCTCAGTAAGGGAAGGCGGCGGAGTTGAAGAAGCGGCCCAGCCAGCCCATCGCGTTCGACCGCGCCAGCGTGCCGCGGCCGCCGTAGACGATGCGGGCCTCGCCGACGCGGTCGGAACTGATGCGGTTGTCGGGACCGATATCGGCGGTGCGCACGATTCCTTGAACCTGGACCAGCTCGTCGCCCTGGTTCAGGCGCATGCGCTTCTGGCCGGCGACCAGCAGGTTGCCGTTGCCGAGTTCGCGCACCACCGTGACGGTGATCTCGCCGTCGAGCTGGTTGCTCTGCGCGCTGTTGCCGGCGCCGGTGAAGTCGCGGGTGCCCTCGATCTCGGCTTCGAGGATCGACTGGCCGGCGTAGGTCACCGGCAGCCCGGCGACGATCGGCGCGCCCAGGCCGATGCCGGATTCCTTGGTGACAGAGGTCTGCGCAACCGAGCGCGAGGCGGTGCGCTCGGTCAGCACGATGGTCAGCAGGTCGCCGACGCCTCGTGCCTTGTTGTCCTGGAACAGCCGCAGGCCGCGCCCGCTGCCGCTCCCGCGGTTGGACGCGGCGTAGATCGAACCGCCGGGGTCGGCGGCGGCCGCCGGGGCGAGCATGCCGGCGGGCGTTGCGGCATCGGGCACGGCGACCTGCGCCGCATACGGCGAGGCCGCCTGCGGCACCACCGGCTCGAACGGGCGCACGTCGCCCATCACCGTGGCGCAGCCAGTCAATATGCCGACGAAAAGCAAACCGCCTACCGACACCACGGAGCGCACGAACCCTCCAGCCGTCATTCCCGCGAAGGCGGGAATCCATGCCCGCGCGGTGGCGGACGCATCGTCGGCATGGATCCCCGCCTTCGCGGGGATGACGGCTTGAAAGCGGCGATTCGGGATCTTCATCAGTGCGGCGACCGTCTTCATTGCGACTCTCTAAGCGTTGCGGATCAGAGGTTCTGGTTGAGGAAGCCAAGCATCTGGTCGATGGTCGAGATCGCCTTGGCGTTGGTCTCGTAGGCGCGCTGGGTCTCGATCATCGACACCAGTTCCTCCACGGTGTTGACGTTGGAGCCCTCCAGCGCGCCCTGCACCAGCAGGCCGGCGCCGTTGCTGCCGGGCGCACCCTGCTGCGCCGGGCCGCTGGCGCCGGTCTCGACATAAAGGTTCTCGCCCTTGGCTTGCAGGCCGGCGGGGTTGACGAAGTCGGCCAGGGTCAGCGCACCGACCTGCACCGCCTCGGCCTGTCCGGCGACCTGCACCGAGACCGTGCCGTCGCTGCCGATGGTCACGCTCTGCGCGCCCTCGGGCAGCTGCAGGCCCGGCTGCACCGGGTAGCCGGAGTTGGTGACCAGCTCACCCTGGGAATTGATCTGGAAGCTGCCGTCGCGGGTGTAGGCCGGGCTGCCGTCGGGCAGCAGCACCTCGAAGAAACCGCGGCCGTTGATCGCGACGTCCAGCGCGTTGCCGGTCTGCGCCAGGTTGCCCTGCTGGAACTGCTTGGCGGTGGCGGCGACCCGCACGCCGGTGCCGGTGGACAGGCCGCTGGGCAACTGGGTCTGCTCGGAGCTGGCACCGCCGGGCTGGCGCACGGTCTGGTACAGCAGGTCCTCGAAGCTGGCGCGGTCGCGCTTGAAGCCCACGGTATTGGTGTTGGCGAGATTGTTGGAGATCACCGCCATGCGCGTCTGCTGCGCATCGAGGCCGGTTTTCGCGATCCATAGAGCCTGGCTCATGGCGTGTTCCTCTTCATGTCAGTGGCGTGTGCCGTAAAAATCAGCGCGAGGACAGCAGGGTGTTGGCCGCACGCGCGTTCTCGTCGCCCTTCTGCAAGATGCGTACCTGCATCTCGAACTGGCGCGACAGCTGGATCATCGAAACCAGCATCGAGGTGGCGTCCACGTTGCTGCCCTCCAGCGCGCCGGAGGTCAGTACCTTGCCGGCGGCGGGTGCCAGCGGCGCGGCGTCGGGGGCGGCGTACATCAGGCCGTCCTCGCCGCGGACCAACTCGGCGGTATTGGCCGCGGCGACCTGCAGCCGCCCGGCTTCGGCGATGGTGTTGGCCGGCTGACCCTGCGGCACGATCGAGATGGTGCCGTCGCCACCGATGCTCAGCGACTGGTGCGGGGGGATGGCCAATGGCGCGCCGCCTTGGTCGAGCACCGGCCGCCCCGAGGCGGTGGTCAGCAGGCCGTTGGGGGTGAGCTGCAGGTTGCCGGCGCGGGTGTAGGCGACACCGCCGCCGGGCGCCTGCACCGCCAGCCAGCGGTCCGGATCGAGCGCCACGTCGAGCGCGTTGCTGGTGTTGTGCACCGCCCCGGCGCGCGCGCTGACCCCGAGCGTCTGGTGCGAGGCGGCGACGCGCGAGGCGTGGCCGGCGCCATCGACCGGAGCTGCAACCGTGCCGCTCAAGGTCGCCTGGAAGCCCACCGTGCTGGCGTTGGCGAGGTTGTGCGACACCGAGGCCTGCGCCTTCAGCGTGGCGCTGGCGCCGGTCATCGCGACGTATAGGGCCTTGTCCACGGTGGTGTCTCCTGTTGTTGCCGATCAGGTGCCTGCCGATCAAGTCGGCAAGGCTGTCCGCAAAGAGCGCAAAGGGCGCAAAGACCAAATAGAAAAACTTTCCTTTTGCGCTTTTTGCGTCCTTTGCGGACCAGCTACTGGCTTCAGCGGATGTTGATCACGGTCTGGGTGATCTGGTCCTGGGTCGAGATCATCTGCGCGTTGGCCTGGAAGTTGCGTTGCGCGGTGATCATGTTGACCAGCTGCTCGGTCAGATCGACGTTGGAGGTTTCCAGCGCGCCGCCCTGGATCAGGCCGAACTCGGACGAACCGGCGCCGCCGCGGCGCGGTTGGCCGGACTCAAAGGTTTCGGACCAGCCGTTGTCACCCTGCGGCTGCAGACCCTGCGGGTTGCTGAAGTTGGTCATTGCGACCTGGCCCAGCGGAGTCGAGACGCCGTTGGTGTAGCGCGCATTGACCACGCCGGTCGAGGACACCTCGATGCCGGTCAGGCGACCGGTGGCATAGCCGTCCTGTACTAGCGCGGACACGCTGAAGGATTCGCCGTACTGGGTCGACTCGCTCACGTCGACGGTGATCGCCATCGGCGCGGCGCCGTTGCCGGGATCGTAGTCGGGCAGCGCGATCTCGCCTGGTACCGGCGCCTGCAGTTCGCCGATGTCGGAGTACTGCAGCGTGGCCGGCGCCCCGACGGCGTTGCCGTCGATCTGGGTATGCACTTCCCACTCGTTGGGGTTGGCGGTCTTGACGAAGTACAGCGACTGGGTGTGCGAGGCGCCTAGCGAGTCGTACACCGTCAGCGAGGTGGTGTGGTTGTAGCTGCTCGGATCAGTCGGATCGAACGGCGCCACGGTCGGCGCCGCCGCATCGGCCGGCAGGTTGCTGCCGACCTCGATCTCGCCGGTCGCGCGCGGCGGCGAGTCGCCGTTGGCCAGCTGCAAATCGCTCATGCGGCCCATGTCGAAGCCGGTGCCGGTGGCGCTGGGCAGGTACACCTGCAGCCGGTGGCCGGACGGATTGACCACGTAGCCATCGCGGTCGGCGCCGAAATTGCCGGCGCGCGAGTACACGCTGGCGCCCTGGTTGGACAGGGTGAAGAAACCCTGCCCGCTGATCGCCAGGTCCAGCGCCTTGCCGCTGAACTCGACGTTGCCCTGGTCGAACTGCTGCGCGACCTGGTTGAGCCGCACGCCGGCGCCGATCGCGTTTTTCGACAGGCCGAAGGCCGACACCGGGAACACGTCGCCGAACTCGGCGCGCGACTGCTTGAAGCCGGTGGTGTTTGCGTTGGCGATGTTGTTGGAGGTGACGTTGAGGTCGGCCGAAGCCGCGTTCATGCCGCTGAGCGAGATGCGGAAACTCATGGTGTGTGCTCCTGGGTGGACCGGGTGCTGAAGGGGGTGCGGATCTGATTGCCGACCTGAAGGTCGATGGTTGGGCGCGGCGACATCAGCCGACCCTGCGGATCGCCGACAGCGAATGGCTACCCAGCCCTGCAAGGTTGAGGACGAGCCCGTGCGGCTCGATCGAGACACTGTCGACGTGGCCGGCCATGCGTACCTGCAATGCCTCGGCCTGCTTGCCGGTGCCGATGCTGGCGCGGATGGTGTACTGGCCGCCGGCGCTGGGGTTGCCGGCGTCGTCAAGACCGTCCCACTCCCAGTTCACGGTGCCGGCCGAGGGCGCGTCGACGGTGGTGCGGCGCACGATCGCCCCGGCACTGTCGACGATTTCAATGCTGATCGGCCCGGCAGAGGGCGCGGTAAGCTCGCCGCGCATCGGCGCGCCGGGCGCCAACTGCACGGTGTCGGCCTCGACCAGTGCCTCGCGCCCGACCAGCGAGGCCGCGCGCAGGGTCTGGTCGGATTCCATCACGCTGGCCATCGCGCCCATCGCGCCCTGCATCTCCTCGATGCCCTGCACGGTGGAGAACTGCGCGAGCTGGCCGAGGAACTCGGCGTTGGCGAGTGGTTTGAGCGGGTCCTGGTGCTTGAGCTGCTCGGTCATCAGCCGCAGGAAATCGGCCTGGCCCAGCGAGGTGTCGCGCGGCGGCGCCTGCGCGGCGAGGCCGAGCGAACCGTAGGGATGTTCGTTGCTGCCGGTGATCGCGCTCATCGTTATTTACCCATGTTGAGCGTGGCCATCGCCAGCTCCTTGGCGGTGTTGAACACCTCGACGTTGGCCTGGTAGCCCCGCGAGGCGGAAATCAGGTCGACCATCTGCGCGACCGGATCGATCGCCGGGGCGTAGACGTAGCCCTCGCCGTCGGCCAGCGGGTGCCCGGGCTCGTAGCGCTTGATAGGCGCGGCGGTGCTCTCGGTGACCTCGGTCACCTGCACCCCGGACAGCTCGGGCTTGCCCGCGACTGCCTCGGCCGAGAACACCGGCTGCTTGGCGCGGAACACCGCGTCGGGATCGCCTGATACCGAGTCGGCGTTGGCCAGGTTGCTGGCGATGGTGCTCAGGCGCACCGATTGCGCCTGCATCGCCGAACCGGCGACGTTGAAGATGGGCAGGTTGCTCATGCGGTCGTCTCCCTTACTGGCCCGTTATGGCGGTCAGCATCCCGCGCACCTTCGCTTCGACGAACGACATCGAGGCGCGGTATTCGAGTGCGGCCTGGGCGAAGGCGGCGTGCTCGCGATCACCATCGACGGTGTTGCCGTCCATGCTGGGCTGGCTGGCGGGGCGCTCGTAGCGCGCGCCGCTGGCTGCCGCGGTGATCGCATCGGTGCCCGCACCGCTGCCGGCCACGGGCTGCATCGCCGCTCGCAGGGCACTGTTGAAGTCGAGGTCCTGCGCCTTGTAGCCGGGCGTGTCGGCGTTGGCGAGGTTGGACGCCAGCAGCTGCATGCGCTGCTCGCGCAGCGCCAGCGCCGTGCCATGGACGCCAAGAAACGAGGAAGTTGGCTCGGTCATCGCCCCTCCGGGGTGCGTGTTCCCCCGAACCGAGGCAAGCGGCGTGCCACGCCGTCTTCAGCCCTCCCCTTCAAGGGGAGGGTTGGGTGGGGATGGGGTGGCTCTGCGCCAGACCGCAGCCGCCAGGCCAACCCATCCCCATCCCGGCTCTCCCCTTGAAGGGGAAGGAGCAAAGCTGCTTTGGAAACAGCCGCTTACGCGGCCATCTGCAACGCGTTAATGCGCGAGGTGATGCGCTGCGCAAGCTCGTGCTCGGAGTACTTGGCGACAAAGTCGTCGGCGCCGACGCGCTCGACCATCGCGTGGTTGAACACCCCCGACAGGGAGGTGTGCAGCAGCACGTAGAGGCCGCGCAGGGCCGGATGGCGACGGATTTCCGTCGTCAGCGTGTAGCCGTCCATCGCCGGCATCTCGATATCGGAAATCACCATGGCGTAGCGCTCGGTCGGCGCGCGGCCGCTTTCGGCCAGTTGCTGCAGGTGCTCCAGTGCCTGGCGACCGTCCGACAGCAAGGTGGCATGCAGCCCGAGTTGCTCGAGCACCTGGCGGATCTGGTTGCGCGCCACGCGCGAGTCGTCGACCACCAGCACCTCGCGCGCCGCACCGCCGTGCGCCAGCGGCATGATCGCGCCGGCCTCGCTCCTGCGCGGTACCGCCTCGGCCAGCACGCTCTCCACGTCGACCAGCTGGATCAGTTCACCGTTGTGGCGGGTGACGCCGGTGAGGTAGTTGCAGTCGCCGCCCAGGTCCGGCGGCGGATGGATGTCCTCGACCGCGATATTGACGATGCGCTCGACCCCCGACACCAGGAAGCCCTGCACGGTGCGGTTGAACTCGGTCACCACCAGGTAGCGCGGTTCCGGGCCGTCGTCCGGGCTGCCGTGGCCGATCGCCCGGGCCAGGTCCAGCACCGCCACGGTCCGCCCGCGCACATCGGCCGCGCCACGGAAGGCGGCGGACAGCTGCGGCAGGGTGAACAGCGGCGGGCGCGGGATGACTTCCTGCACCTTGAATACATTGACGCCAAAAAGCTGACGCGTGCCCAGCCGGAACAGCAGCAAGGCCAGCCGGTTGTGGCCGGCCAGCCGGGTGCGTTGGTCGATTCGGTCCAGCAGGTCGCGGCTCATGGCGATGTTGTCGGCCGTGGCCGGCGCTTCTTGAGCGGCACGGGCGGCCGCTGGATCGGCATTGCTTTTGCCCTTGCCCCGACGTTGATCTTGACGTTGACCTTGCGATGCCAATCAACCATTTCGTCGCTCCACAGACCCCGAAGGGGCGGCGGCCATGGATGGCCGCCGTTTTCCGACCGAGGCAGGATGCCGAGTCGGAAAATCCCCGCGTCGCCCGCACGGCGAGGTGTTTGAAGTGTCGAGGAAGGGCCTTTCTTTGGTTACTTTCTTTGGCCCTTCAAAGAAAGTGACTCGCCTTCAGGCGAAAGCATTTGATCTTTGCCTGTCTACCGCCAGCGGATGTTTTTGGAAGTTGCGACGCGACGAGATCATGATCAAGATCAAGGTCAAGAGCTTCCGCCTGAAGGCGGGTCACTTTCTTTGCTGACCCAAAGAAAGTAACCAAAGAAAGGGTCCTCCTCGACACACCTCCCGTGCGGGCATGGAGTAGCGCGGGGATTTTTCGACTCGCCATCCATGGCTCGGTCGAAAAACGGCGCACATCCATGTGCGCCGCCCCTTCGGGGTCTGTGGAGTGACGAGGTGGCTAGGTTTACGCGGCAACGGCAAGGCAAAGGCAAAGGCAAGGCAAGGCAAGGCAAGGCAAGGGCAAAGGCAAGGGCAAGGGCACCGGAAGAGCAAGTGCAGAAGGGCGACCGCGGGGGCTCCAGCGCGGCGAGGGCCCTACGCGGGACCGGCAAAGCGCCCCGCGGCACATGACTTGCTTGTCCACGACGGAACAAGTGCCAAGGAGCGTCCGCGTGCCCCATCGATCACCACCCGCCTGGCTGGCGGCCTTGCTGCTGCTCGCGAGTGCGTCGTCGGCCGCAGGGACGGCCATCACCGAGCCCGACGCGATCCGCCAGGCCGCCCTCGCCGCGCTCGGCGCCGAAGGCACGGGCTCAGAGGCCACCGTCGACCCGGCGCTGCGGATGGCACGATGCGGCCAGCCGCTGCAGGCGGTGCCAACCAGCCCGCGCACGGTCGAGGTGCGCTGCGATGATGCGCCCGGCTGGCGGCTGTACGTGCCGGTGCGCCTGCGGCGCGAGGCCGATGTGGTAGTGCTCAAAACCCCGGCCCGCGCCGGTGTGCCGATCACTGCCGACCAGTTGGCGGTGCAGCGCCGCGACATGAGCGGCGAGGGGGCCGGCTTCAGCGATCCGGCCCAGCTGATCGGCCGGCTGCCGCGCTTGAGCCTGCCGCGCGGCGCGGCGCTGACCGAGGCCGACCTGGCTACCGGTGCGCTGCTGCGCCGTGGCGACCCGGTCGTGCTGGTCTCGCGTGCGGGCGGGGTCGAGGTGCGCGTGGCCGGTCGCGCGCTTGGCAAGGCCACTCCGGGCGGCACCGTCTCGGTGGAGAACATCGGCTCGCGCCGGGTGGTCCGCGGCCGGCTCATCGAGGAGGGTGTGGTCGAGGTCACCCGTTGAGCCGGCAGGCATGCGCCGTGGGCGGCGGCGCAGGACCGATTCGTGCGGTCGTTCACAAATCCACTAAAGTTCCGCCCGGCCCCGCCGTTAGCGTGGTCGACCGAGTAATCAGGAGCGTGCGATGACCAGCAAGATCGACGGCGGCGTGCCGCCACCGCGGCCAGCCGAGCTTGGCAATCCCGCCGCGGCCGCCCGGTCCGGCGAGGACCGCTCGCAGCCGGTGGCCGCCGCCACGCCGGCCGACAACATGCGCCTCACCGGCGAGGCCGCCGGCCTGCAGGCGCTGGAGCGCGAGCTCGGCGCCGCCCCGGCGGGGCTCGACCAGGCCCGCGTCGACGAGATCAAGGGTGCGATCGCCGACGGCAGTTACCGCGTCGACGCCCAGGAAATCGCCACGCGCATGCTGGCCTTCGAGAACGACCTGACCCGATGAACGCCGTGACGGACCAGGCTGCGGTCCCTCCGCTGGAGGCGCTCGAACGTGCCTTGCAGGAAGAACGCCGCGCCCTGCTCGAGCACGATGTCGACGCGCTGCTCAGCTCGACCCAGGCCAAGCTGGTCGCCTTGCGCGAGGTCGAGTCGCAACCGCTGGGCAATGAGGCCACCGCACGCGTCTCCGCCCTGAGCGAACTCAACCGCGCCAACAGCGTGCTGCTCGCGCGGCGCCGCCGCGAAGTCACCTGGGCCCTGCGTCACCTGGGCCGCGTCGACGCCACGGGCGTGTACGATGCCGGTGGACAAGCGGGCACCCGCCCGCAGGCGCGCTGTCTCGGAGTGGGATGAACGAACAACAGCCTGGTCACTCAGGCGATCGCCCGAACACGGCCTGGAGCGACGACCTGCTCTGGGCGCTGGCCGTGGCCGACACCGCGGCGTTGCTGCTCGATGGCGACGGCGCACTGACCCATGCCAACACCGCCGCGCAGGTGCTCGCCGCGCGCCTGCACCCGGATGACCCGACAGCCGAACCCGCTGCGCTGCTGGCGTGCGTGCCGGACCGCGCCTGGGACGCCGCCGGCGTCGACGGCCGCTGGATCGGCGAGGTCGCCACCGCGCAGCCCGGACTGGTGCTGGAGATCAAGGTCTTCAGCGGTCTCCAGGGCGGCACCCATCGTGGGCTGGTGGTGATGAGCGACGTCTCCGCGCGCGCCGCCCGCGAGCGAGAGCTGCAGCGCCGGCACGACGAACTGCAGCAGACCTACAGCCGCCTGGCCGGCGCCCAGGAGCAGCTGCTGCAGTCGGAGAAAATGGCCTCCATCGGCCAGCTCGCCGCCGGCGTCGCGCACGAGATCAACAACCCGATCGGCTACGTGCACTCCAACCTGGGCACGCTGCAGGAGTATGTCGGCGCATTGTTCGCGCTGCTCGATGGCTACGCCGCGGCGCTGCAGTCCGACGACCCTGCCGCGCAGCGCGCGGCGCTGCAGAACACGCGCAACCGGCTGGATATCGACTTCATCGCCCGCGACCTGCCGCAGTTGCTGTCCGAGTCGCGCGAGGGCATCGAGCGGGTCATCAAGATCGTGCAGGATCTCAAGGATTTCTCCCACGTCGGCCGAGGCGAGCCGATGCGCCCCTCGGACCTGCGCAAGGGGTTGGAATCGACGCTCAACATCGTCTGGAACGATCTCAAGTACAAGGTGCGCGTGGAGAAGCATTACGGCGAGTTGCCGCTGGTCGAGTGCCATCTGTCGGAGATCAACCAGGTGTTCATGAACCTGCTGATCAACGCCGGCCAGGCGATCGCCGAGCGCGGCTCGATCGTGCTGGCTACCGGCAGCGAGGACGGCGAGGCCTGGATCAGCATTGCCGACACCGGGTGCGGCATCCCCGACGAAACCCTTCAGCGCATCTTCGATCCGTTCTACACGACCAAGCCGGTCGGCCGCGGCACCGGCCTGGGCCTGGCGATCGCATACCGCATCGTCGCCAAGCACCACGGCCGCATCGAGGTCGCCAGCCAGCCCGGTGCCGGCAGCACGTTCCGAATAGTGCTGCCGCTGGTGCAGCCGCCGCCTCAGACCGAGGCGCCCGCGCCGTAGTGCCGAGCTTGCTCGGCAGCCTCCAGCACGCGTAGTGCCGAGTTCCCGATCCCGATCCTGATCGAAACCGAGTCGTTGCCGTTGCCGGTGATGTTGATGTTGATGTTCAACGCCAACCGATCCACGTCGTCACTCCACAGACCCGAAGGGCGGCGGGCATGGATGCCCGCCGTT
Organism: Novilysobacter longmucuonensis; assembly: GCF_046600735.1. NCBI lineage: Bacteria > Pseudomonadati > Pseudomonadota > Gammaproteobacteria > Lysobacterales > Lysobacteraceae > Novilysobacter > Novilysobacter longmucuonensis. Next base: position 5,467 of record NZ_JBJMAW010000014.1, on the reverse strand, counting down.
TTTCGACCGAGCCACGGATGGCGAGTCGAAAAATCCCCGCGCCACTGCACGCCCGCACGGGAGGGGTGTCGGGGAGAGCCCTTTCTTTGGTTACTTTCTTTGGGCTTGTCAAAGAAAGCGACCCGCCTTCAGGCGGAAGCTCTTGATCTTGAAGTTGATCTTGAAGTTGATCTTGATCTGATCACGCCGCGCTCTTCGGCGCTGAGGTGCGCGTAGTGCTGGCCCATTGCAAGTTCTCTTTGCCAAGTGATGCACTTGAGCTTAGAGACCGCCAACCAAAGAAGGGCCCTTCCTCGACACTTCAAACACCTCGCCGTGCGGGCGACGCCGGGATTTTCCGACTCGGCATCCTGCCTCGGTCGGAAAACGGCGGCCATCCATGGCCGCCGCCCCTTCGGGGTCTGTGGGGTGGCGAGGTGGGTTGATTGGTGTTGCAACCGCAAAGGCAACAGCAACAGCAACAGCAAATCCTCCCCAACCCTCCTTTTTCAAAGGAGGGAGCTCAATGCAGGGGAGGAGCTCAACGCGGGGGAGGGAGCTCAATGCAGGCAAGCTGATGCGGCGCACGTTCCAACAGTGCGGACCGCTATGGCAGTTCCCCCCTTTGGAAAAGGGGGGCAGGGGGATTTGCTCTTGCCGGGAGATCAGCCGAACAGCGCGTCAGCGTCCAGCAGTACCGTGGGGGCGCCGCCGGTGCGGGCGACGCCGAGGATGGCACCGGGATCGCCGTTGGCCAGGGGCGGCTCGATGTGCTCGCGACCCAGCGTCACCACGTCCTCGACCGCGGTGACGAGCACCCCGATCAGCTCGTCGTCGCGTTCAACCACCACGATGCGTGAATTCTCGTCGGCGCTGACGAAACCCGAGTCGAGCCAGCGGCCCAGGTCGAACACCGGGACGATGCGGCCGCGCAGGTTCATCACCCCTAGCACCGAGGCGGCGGCGCCGCGCATGGCGAGGGTCGGCACAGTGCGGACCACCTCCTGGACGCGCATCAGTTCGAAGGCGTAGACGTCGACGCCGACGCGCATGCGTAGCCAGCGGCCGCTGTTGTGCACGGTCTGGATGCGCGTGGCGGGCGGTCCAGCGCCGACGGCCGCCGGTGGTGCGGCGCTCGGGCTGGTCGGCTCCGGTGCGACCGCCGGCGTGGGCACCGGTGTACGCCGGCTTTCGATGCGGAGGGCTTCTGCAATGGCCATTTCGGCCACCGCTGCTTCTGGATCGGCGAGCTGACCGGATTCGGCCGGCGCGCGGTCCGGGGGAGCGTGCGCGATCGACGCCGGTGCCGCCGCTGCCGCCGCGCTCGCCGCATCCGCTGCCCGCGCCGGCGGCTCGTGCTCGGCGGCCGAGGGCGACAGCAGATCGTCCAGGTAGGCGTCGATGACGTCGTCGCTCACGCGGCCTCCTTGCGCGCATTGACGCTCTCGGCCGTGTCCAGCAGCCACCTCAGGGCAGACCGGTAGGCGAGGGCGCCGCGGCCGGTCGGCGCTTCGGCGGCGGTCAGCACGGCCGGGTCGCGCAGCCGGGTGTCCATCGGCACCGCCTTGTGCCAGACGCGCCCGGCGTAGGTATCGTGCAGTTGCTCCAGGCTCTTGACCCCCGAGCGGGTGCGGCGATCGAACAGGGTTGGCAGGATGTGGCGTGGCAGCGGGCGCCGGCGCGAGCGTTCGATCATTTCCGCGGTGCGCAGCATGTCGGCCAGGCCGTGCAGCGCCAGCGGATCGGTCTGGGTCGGGATGACCAGGCGGTCGGCGGCGGCGAGCGCGTTGACCATCAGCAGCCCCAGCGTCGGCGGGCAGTCCAGCAGCACGTAGTCGAAATCCCCGCGCACGCGATGCAGGGCGCGGCCGAGCGCCAGCCCGAGCCCGGGTTGGGTGGCGCCGCGCCGCTCCAGCGTCGCCAGTGCCGGTTGCGCGGCCACCATCAGCAGCCCGGGGATCGCGGTGCCGCGCGCGAGCGTGCGCAGGTCGGGGTCGTGGCCGGAGAACAGGTCGTGGGTGCCGGCCGGCGGCGGCGCGCTCGGCACCTCGAACGCACGCGTCAGGGAGGCGTGCGGGTCGAGGTCGAGCAGCAGCACGCGCTCGCCGCTCTCGGCCAGGTTGCGCGACAGGCACAGCGAGGTGGTCGTCTTGCCGACGCCGCCTTTCTGGTTGGCGATCGCCCAGATCAACATCAGCCGGCATCCTCTTCGGTGGTGCGCACGGCGGTGGCGATGACCGGCAGCACGGGTTGGGGCGGGCGCGTCGCGGCGGCGCCGGTCGAGTCGTTGTCGGCGGCCGGCGCGAGCGGAGCAGGCAGGGTGGCTCCGGCATGGCGCTGCGCGGTGTCCGCGTCCGCGCCGGTCTCGTGATCGGCCAGCATTGGGGGCAGCTCGTCGATGATCGCGTCCGGCCCCTGCGGGCTGGCCAGGATCACCAGCAGCACCCGGCGGTTGCTGTTGCGGCCCTCGACACTGCCGTTGTCGGCGATCGGCTGGTGCGAGCCGAACCCGACCACGGCGAGCCGATCGGGTTCGATGTCGGCATCGATCATCACGTGCACCACGCTGGCCGCACGCGCGGCCGACAGCTCCCAGTTCGACGGGAACTGCGCGGTCTTGATCGGCATGTTGTCGGTGTAGCCCTCTACCCGGACGGAGTTGGGCTCGCCACGCAGGACCGCCGCGAGCCGGCGCACGGTGCTGGTGGCAAAGGCGTTGGGCACCGCCACGCCGCTGGCGAACAGGATGTCGCTCTGGATCTCGACCTCCAGGAAGGTCGCCCCGCGGCGCACCTTGACCAATTTCTGCCGCACCAGTTCCGACAGCGCATCCTCGATGCGCTGGCCGAGCGCCTGCAACTGCGCGGTGTCGCGTCCGGCGATGTCGCTGGCGGTGTGGGCCGCGGCCGCGGCGGCGCGCGCCTCGCTGGCGCTGCGCTGGCCGAAAGTCGGCATGTCGACTATCTGGCGCACGCGCAGGTTGGCGATCGGGTCGACCGGGGCCGGCCCGGCCTTGGCCGCGGCGGTCTGCATCGCGGGCCGGTCGAACGAGCGCGGCTGGGTGGCGCCCAACTGCACCGGCGCGATCGTGCGCGGCGGACCGCCGAATGCCGAGGACAGCGCATCGGCGATCATCCGGTACTTGCCCTCGTTGACCGAGGAGATCGCGTACATCACCACGAAAAAGGCGAGCAGCAGCGTCACCAGGTCGCCATAGGGGATCGCCCAGGCTTCGTGGTTGGTGTGATCTGCGTGCGGGTCGCGACGTCGGGCCATGGCAGGGCGTCAGTGGAGGAAGCCGTTGAGCCGGGCTTCGATGTTGCGCGGGTTCTCGCCCTGGGCGATCGCGATCAAGCCCTCGATGATCATGTCGCGCTCCTGGGTCTGCCCGTTGATCACGCCCTTGAGCTTGCTGGCGACCGGCAGCAGCATCAGGTTGGCCGCGCCGATGCCGTAGATGGTCGCGGTGAACGCCGCGGCGATGCCCTGGCCCAGCTTGCTTGGGTCGGCGAGGTTCTTCATCACCGCCATCAGCCCCAGCACCGCGCCGATGATGCCCAACGTAGGGGCGTAGATCCCCATGCCCTCGAAAACCTTGGCCGCGGCGAGGTCGCTGTGTTCCTGGCCGGCCAGCTCGATCTCGAGCATCTGCCGGATGGTCTCGGGTTCGACCCCGTCGACCACCATCTGCAAGCCCTTGCGCAGGAACGGATCGGGCTGCGCCTGCACCTCCGCCTCCAGTCCGAGCAGGCCCTGCTTGCGCGCGACGCTGCTCCACTGGACGATCTTGCCGATGACCGCGCTGCGGTCCTGCGACGGCGGCTGGAACACCCAGCGCACGATCCGCAGCGCGCGCCTGAACGTCACCATCGGGGTCTGCAGCAGGATCGCCGCGACGGTGCCGACGATCACGATCAAAAACGCGGCCGGATTCCACAGTCCGGACAAGCCGGCACCCTTGAGCACGCTGCCGCCGATCAAGGCGACGATCGCGAGCACCACGCCGATGAGACTGAGTCTGTCCATTGGGGAAATTAACGGTCGCGGGGGGGATTACTTGAGCGCGCAGGCGTTTGGTTCGACTGCGGGAGCGCGCCGTGGGTGAGATCGCGGAATTGCTGGAAAGGCTCGCGCCCATGGGGCGCTCCTACAGGAATCGACGCGCTGTTGTAGGAGCGGGCCATGCCCGCGATCGGGAACGATGCGGTCGCGCTCAGGGGCGTTCAGCGTAGCGGAGCAAGCTCCGCTCTACAGCGTTCTGGCGGCACCGCGCACGCCGGTCCGGTACAGCGCGTCGACGTCCAGGATCAACGCCATGCGGCCGTCGCCGATCAGGCTGGCGCCGGCGTAACCGGGCAATCCGCGCAGGGTGCGCGGCAGCGCCTTGATCACCACTTCCTCGCGGCCGCGCACGCGATCGACCGCCAGGCAGAAGCGTTGCTCGCCCGACTGCAGGACCACGTTGGTGCAGTCCGCCAGCGGCGCCTCCTGCAGGCCCAACCAGTCGCGCAGGCCGAGCAGCGGCACCGGCTCCTCACGCAGGTCCAGCACGCGTTGGGTGTCGACCCACATCGGCTCGCCCGGATGGTGCGCGAGCACCTCGACCACGCGCACCAGCGGCAATGCGTAGACGTCCTGGTCGATCTCCACCAGCAGGGTCGGCAGGATCGCCAGGGTCAGCGGCACCCGGATCAAAAAGCGGGTGCCGCGTCCGGGCTCGGACTGGATCTGCACCTCGCCGCTGAGTTCGCGGATCTTGGACTGCACCACGTCCATGCCGACGCCGCGACCGGACAGGTCGCTGACCTCGGCGCGGGTCGAGAAGCCCGGCAGGAAGATCAGTTGCAGGCACTCCTCGGTGCTCAGCCGCGCGGCGGCCTCGGCATCGATCAGGCCCTTGCGCAATGCGCTGTCGCGGATGTTGTCGGGGTCGATGCCGGCGCCGTCGTCGCGCACTTCGATCGCGACGTGGTCGCCCTCCTGCTGGGCACTGAGCCGCACCCGGCCCTGCTCGGGCTTGCCGGCCTCGATGCGCACCGAAGGCGGCTCGATGCCGTGGTCGATCGCGTTTCGAACCAGGTGCAACAGCGGATCCGACAGCGCCTCGACCAGGTTGCGGTCCAGTTCGGTGTCGGCGCCGACCACGTCCAGCTCGACCGATTTCTGCAGTTGGCGGGCGATGTCGCGGGTGAGCTTGGGGAAGCGCGAGAACACCCGGCCGACCGGCTGCATGCGCGCGGTCATCACCGCCGATTGCAGGCGCGAGGTGGCGCCGTCGAGCGCGGTCACCGCGCGGTCGAGGTGCTCGTCGCGCAGGCGCGGGCGGATGGTCTTGAGCCGGTTGCGCGCCAGCACCAGCTCGCCGACCAGGTTGACCAGCGCATCGAGCCGGCGCACGTCGATGCGCACGGTCGCGTCGGCCGATTCCGCGCTGGCGGCGGGCTTGCGCGGCGCGGCCGCGGGGTTCGGGGGTGGTGGCGGGAGCGGC
>NZ_JBJMAW010000013.1:0-72757 GCF_046600735.1 Novilysobacter longmucuonensis | reverse complement strand
GGCCAGACGCTTGAATGAGCGACCACGCAAGACCTTGGGTTACGAGACACCGATCGAGCGATATCAACAAGCTGTTGCACTGACCGGTTGAAACCGCCGTGCAAAAGCGGAACAATGCCGGCAGCGACCTCAGCATGAGCCGGCCCAGCATCCCCTGCCCGAAAACGCGATGGCCGAGAACTTCTTCGCCACGCTTAAGCTTGAGCTCACTGGAAGGCGCGAGCTACGCAACACGAGACCTCTGCAGGCAAGCGGTCTACGAGTAGATGGAGATCTTTTACAACCGCAAGCGGATGCACTCCTCGCTCAACTACCGCCCATCCGCGCAGGCAGAAAAGGACTACCTGGCGAACGCATCTGTACCCTAACAACCCGTCTGTGGAAAACCGGCGCGCTCCACTGTGCCCCCCGTTTACGGGGCGTCCTCAGGAGGGCGCATTCGCAGTCACATCGATGACAAAGGCCTGAAGCTCGGCCATCCTTCCATCGACGAAGCGCCAGACGTCGCAATAGGCGCTTTCCACATGCCTTCCCTCGGGATCTTCGGTAGTGATGCTGCCGATGGCGACGACCGTATCGTCCTCGGCGATGAGCCGATGAAGGGAAAAGCGTGGCGGGGTCTGATACTCGCGCACCATCCACTGGCGCACGGCCTCCTTGCCCCGCAATGTCGGTTCTCCCATCGCCGTCCACTGCAGGTCTTCCGTGCAGTGCTTTAGGAAGCCTTCGATGTCGCCTGCTCTGATGGCGGCATTGGCCTGTTCCAATATCGTCTTGTGCAGTGATGACATGTGGGGTCCTCATCTCTTGTTGGGTTGCATGCCGGTAGTTGTGGACAGCGGTCGCTCCCGCCAGAGTGCGAAGCCTGCCATCACACCGACCGCGAGGATCAAGACGGTTCGCAGCACGTCCACCTGGAGCTGGGAGACGGCCAGTTGCAGGTTGTCGATCAGCCCCTGTTGTACCGAGTTCACCGCGCCATGCGCGAGCGCTGCCGGCCAGAAGCTGCCCGCGCGGATGGTGAGCCAACCTAGGAACAGCGACGCGCCAATCATCTGTAGGGGAAACAGCACGAAGGCGCCGATATACGGGTGGTCCGGGAAGTTATAGCCCATCAGTAGGCCGGGCAGGTGCCACGCCCACCAGATGCCCGCGAGGACCAGAATGCCGGGTAGGACGCTGAACCAGTCGGTGAGTCGGCCTTGCAGGAACCCGCGCCATGCGAACTCCTCACCGGTCGCGGCGACCAGGTTCAGGACTGAGTACGCGGCACTGGTCGCCAGGATATTCAGGACAAACAGGGGCCAGCCCTGCACGCCATGCCCCAGCAACCAAGGCCCGCCCGAGACAGTGATGCCGCGTGCCTGGAAATCGAACCAGCCTGAGCTTGCCAAGCCCGCCGCGACCAGGATGCCTACGACGCCGAATCCGATCGCCACCTGCACCACGATGCCAAGGGGCAGGTAACCAAGCCTGCCAAGCCGCCACAGCACCCGTGCGCGCACGGCCGGGTGACGCACCATGAAGACGAGAGCGAGAACCGTCGGCGACCACATGACGCACACGAACACAATCACGGTGACCCTGCTGTCCAAGCCGAACAGCAGGATGGCGGGAATCTGCAGGCCCCAACTCACGCCCAGTGCCAGCACGACGTACAGAACGATCGCTCGATGGTTCATGAATGCGGTGCTGGTGGTCATGGGGGATATCCATATGCGAGGGCGCAGTCGTTGGTCAGAATGAGGTCAGGGGAGGGGGCCCGGCCATCACGTGACTCCGTGGTTTAGCAATGATTCGCGCGGTGCAGGTGACTAACCGTCCAGATGGACGTTGCGATTGCCGGCAGGTTTTTCGCAACCGGGCAGTTCGCCCAGGACGTGATTGGCGGACTGCTCACGCAGAAGGTTCGCCGTCAACGTATGGCCCGCTGACAGGCGCTTGGCCAAGGGCACCACCTGCTCGCCGAGCAGGATTCCCAGCAGCCCCACCAGTGCCACTATCGGGGGCGCTGGAGAGCGCACATTCAGCAGGCCGTAGATGACACCGACGAGAAGTCCCGCGCCGAGCGCGATCAAGTACATCTTCACAACATCCTCCTTGCCGGGGAAATTGCGTGGCCGCCCGATCCCGCAAGCGTGAAGTGATGGGTGGCGGGATCAGCGCCCGCCTTCGGAGGCGCCGAACATGGACTTGGCGTACAGGATGCCAAGACCATAGGAAGCGATACCGGTCGTGAGGTCGTAGGTCTCCCCCTTGCCCAGTCCCGTGGCGGCTCAAGTATGTACTGCACGCCCGTGACCGGTTGCGCCCCAGCCTGGACCATGCGCTGGACCGCGCGCTCCTGCGCCTCGTCAAGTGCAGCGACCGCGGCTATGGCCGCGCCGCTGGCGAGCAGCTGCCTGCGGGAGGCGTTCACTGCGTCGGATGCTCTTGTGGCCATGCTTGTCTCCTGTTCCATGGGTTTTCGTGTGCGTGCGTCTCAGGGAGCGTGCTGGTCTTCGTCTCCTATTGAACCGATGCTTGTCGCCAAGGAATTGCACATTGGTACGAGCTTGCATTTCGCAGTTGTCCCCACTTGCGGCTTTATCTGCGTCGCTCTACTTCCACGATCCGCCGCCCATACAGTCGAGCGTCGACGGAGTAGGCGCCCGGGCCAAGCAGTAACAACGCAATCGACTGCAGGCTCAAAGCTGCTGAGGCGAGGCCGGACAGGCGAACGTCCATCCAGAACAGCGCCAGCATCAGCGCGATGCTGGCCAGGCAGAGAACAGGTGTCGCGATGCCTGCCAGAAATCCCGTTGCCACCACCAGCAGCAGTGCTGAAACCGCCCAATGGGGCTCGCCTGCCCCCGGGAAGTAGATGGATGCCGCTACGGATACCCGTAGGAGTAAGAGGCCGGCGCCTGGGCCGCCTCGGGGGAACATGGAGAAGAGTCGTTGCATGTTTGGTGAGGATGCGGCTCGGGAAGGCGTTCGACCCATCCACGCAGGGGGTGCGTCCCGATCACTCTTTCAGGGGATGGCCGTGCATCTGCAGCCGAAACGCGCGCGGCGTCACACCGACGTATCTTGAGAATGTCCGGCAGAAATGACTCTGATCGCTGAACCCGAGGTCTTGCGCCAGGGCACAAATCCGGGAGCTGTCGCCCGCGAGCGCATTCTTTGCACTCTCTATTCGTTTCCCCATGACGTATTCCATCGGACTCTTGCCTGTGCGCTGGCGGAACCTGCGAGCGAAATGGTACGGGCTGGCGCAGGCGGCTCGAGCCATTTCCTCGAGACAAACGGAGCTTCCGGGATTCATGTCGAGGTAACGCTCGACGGCTTGCCAGGAGCGATCACAGAGCGGGCGCACGCTTCGGCTGCAGGGTTGCCGCGAGCTCGTAGTTCCAAGTGGCCGTGGCTGTGATGACGTTCGCTCTGGAGAGGGTCGGTGCGCCGGACTGGTCGGGTGGGCAGGCATGCTGGTCACTTCCGATGGGGTGCGACCATGCTCGCGCCCGGACGTGACTTGCTTCACACCCATTGGTTCTGTCGAGGACTCCCACATTAGGGGGAGGCGCGAAGCGCTTAACGCAAATCTGGCATCATCGAATCGTGCTTTTTACAGGGCCGGTGCGGCCAGATAGGCGGGGAGATCTAGGCGATGAGCGAAGGGCCGGCCAAGATCAGCATCCTTGCAGTGGATGACCACCCCCTGTTGCGGGACGGAATCGCTGCATTGATCGACGCTCAACCCGACATGGTTATATTGGGGGAGGCGACCGATGGCGAGCAGGCCGTGGAGATGTTTCGTCGCCTGCATCCCGACATCACGCTCATGGACCTGCAGATGCCGGGCATGAATGGGGTGGAAGCGATTGCCGAGATCCGCAAGGGATCCCCGGCCGCGCGCGTCATCGTTCTGACGACCTATCCGGGCGATGCACAGGCAGTAAGGGCCATGAAGGCCGGCGCGTCGGGTTTCTTGCTGAAAAGTTCGCTGCGGAAGGAGCTGCTCAATGCCATCAGGATCGTCCATTCGGGCAAGAAGTTCGTACCCGCCGAGGTGGCTGCTCAGATCGCCGAGAATTTGGTTCAGGAGGCCTTGAGCCAGCGGGAAATCGAAGTGTTGCGTTGCGTCGCCCAGGGCATGGCGAACAAGGTCGTTGCGAGCAAGCTCGGCATAGCCGAGGAGACGGTGAAGGCGCACATGAAGAACATCATGGGGAAGTTGTCGGCGAATGACCGCACTCACGCCGTGACCATAGGGCTCAAGCGCGGGATCATCGACTGAAGAGGAAGCCTAAGCACTGGCCCGCTGCAAGCCTTGGGCTAACGCCAAGGTCTGAAAAGGGCACGCCAGCCGGCTTGGGGACTGATGCGGGCGGAATGCGGGCGCAACGGGAGATAGACCTCGACTTCGGTCCCCGAACCCTCCCGGCTCCATACATCGAATTTTGCGCCGATCCTCTCGGCTCGCTCGTGCATGCCCGCAAGACCCCAATGGCCATGCCGTCCTTGGCGCTGGATCACGGTCGCGGGCATGCCTTTCCCATCATCCCGGATGCGCAGCCGCACACCGTCACGATTACCGTCGATCTCCAGTTCGACTTGATTCGCCTTTGCGTGACGGAATGCGTTGAGTAGCGCTTCGCGCGCAATGCGGAACAGCTCCTCCTGGACATCACCGGGCACTTGCCCGACCTGTCCTTGGCTTACTGCACGAAAACGGATTTGATGCTCGTCAGCCAGTTCCTGCCCTTCAGCCGCCAGCGCCTCCAGCAGCTCACCAGGTTGCGGCTCCTGGACCCGAAGGTCGCGAACGCGATCGCGGCCCTCAACCATTACCTGGTCTGCCTGGTCCAGCGCCGATTCAATGGCTTGTCGGGCCGGCTGATCCTGGGGGAGACTATCGGACGCCGCCTGGAAGCGGAGAATCAGACCCTGGACGCTTTGCAGCAGCGTGTCGTGCAGTTCTCGCGCAATGCGCTCCCGCTCGTGGTGACGCTCCTCCAGACGCCCCCTCAGCGTCATTGCCAGTCGCCGCACTCTCAGCTTGTGGGCCAGCCATAGCATTAGCCCGGCAACGGCTGCGCAGAGCAGCATGAATGCCTTCGTCTGATGCAGCGCAGGCGCCATCATGAAGGTTGCTGTGGCGGGTTGGCCCCAAGGTCCGTCGCCGTACGCGGCGGCCAGTTCAAAAACGTATTTTCCGGGTGATAAACCGAGATAGCTCGCCTCGCGCGCTGTGCCTGACTTATGCCATTCCTGCTCATGACCGGCCAGCCGATAGCGGAACCTGAGGGTCTCGGGATACTTGAGGCCAGTGGCTGTATAGGCAATGCCGATACTTCGGGTCATTGGCGGAAAGGTCGCACTGGTCATGGACTGGAGCGGACGATCGTCGCCCCGTATCGAAACTATATGGGCGCTGGGTGCTGCCTCACTGTCGGCCAACTGCCGCGGATCGACGCGACGCACGCCATCGCTTGTGGCTATCCAGACATACCCGTCGTCGCCCGCCACCGTGGTCGGCAGTGGGCGAAGCTGCATGGTGTCGTCTGCAAGGTGCTCGAGCGGTCCCAACCGTTTCGGGCGTACGCGATAGGTCGGGTCTTTGAGGAATTGCTTGATCTGTTGGGCATCGATTCGCAGCACGCCGTCATTTCCATGCAGCCACAACTCGCCCGTCACCGTCTCCACCAGTCCGTGCAGGCCGCTGATGCGGAAACCATCTGCCAGTCTCATCGGGACGAAGTTCCGGCCATCGAAATGACTGAGGCCGAGTGTCCCGCCGATCCATCGGTGCGCCCCGGTAAACAGCATTGCCGTGACGTGCCCGACGTCCAGCCCTTCCTCAGGCCCCCAGGCTCTAACGCGCCCGGCCCTCACGTTGACGAGAAGGTTGTCGCGGTAGCCGAACCAGGGTGATCCGTCGCGATCGACCAGGGCGCGGACGGGCAAGCGTTGCGATGGTAAGCGCCCATGCGGGGGAATCAATTGCCACGCTCCACCGCGCCAGCGGTAAAGTCCGTGGCCATTTATCGAGGCCCAGAGATTGCCGTCACCGTCCTCGACCAGCGCGCGGATGTTGGCGGTCGCTGCAATATCGTCTGGAAGGTCCAGCTGTCGCGCCACCCGCTCGCCCTGGCTCTTCCAGATGCCATGCGGGCCCGCCAGCCACACGCCACCGTCCCGGCTGCGCTGGGCGACTGTCACCGGCGGAGGAACGGAGGATTCAGCCAAGCTACCGCCTGCAAGCCGGACTGCGTGCCGGTTGATCGAGCCCGCCCAGATCGCGCCTTCCGCATCGGTGGCCAGAGCAAAGTTGTGCGCGCCACTCGGGAATCCGACCTTGACGAGATCCAACTGGCGAAAGCGGTCGAGCCCGACGTTGGTGCCGAACCACAGGTTCCCCTCGCGATCGGTGAGTACGGCGCCTACGAACTCACCGCTCAAACCATCCGGACCTGCGAAACCCGCGGAGCGAAGGGTGCCGGGAATAGTGGGCGCTGGGGCATAGCGAACCCCGTCTCCCAGCGTGCCTGCCCAGAGCCCACCATCGTGGTCGAAGGTGATGGCAGACGACAGGTACTGGAGCTCGTGACCCGCATCCAGGACGACTCCGTCAAGTGCGACCGGGCCGATGCGGGCTGGCTCAGATTGCGCCACCCATATCCGACCGTCTGCCGCTTGCGCGATCGCAGTGACGCCTCGGACCGCATCCGCCAAGACGGTGAACTGCGAACGTCCCCGTGGACGGTGCCACAAGCGCGCGCCTCCGACCCAGGTGCCGCCTTCGCGGTCAATGAAGATGCTTCGAACGCGCGGATTGCCGCCGCTGCCTTCCAGCGCCAGGGTGCGCCAGCCTTCCTCGCCACCGGAAATCAAAAAGTCCCCGACCGCTGCATGCACTGTCCCGTTTGCGTCCACTTTGATGTCGTACGGAATGCCGGGAGGTACCCCTTGCGCGGTGCCAAATGTAGTGACAGCTCCATCCCTCAATCGCGCCAGTCCGTGCCGCAAGCCCACCCAAAGCGATCCGTCCGAGTGTGCCGCAAGTGCCGAAACCCTTGGAAGATGTCGACCGTCAGACGGCCGGTAGTGCTCCAGCGCCACGCCATCAAAGCGATACAGTGATTGGCCAGTGGCGAGCCAGAGGTAGCCGTCGGAGGTCTGGGCAAGCGCAGTAACCTGTCCGGGAAACCCATCCCGTGATGTCCAGCGGGTGTGGTCGAAGTCAGCGAGGTCACGATCATCATTGGCCAGGACAGTCGGCGACCAGCTCAGCAGGAGCAGCGTCAGGCCCAGCGCCCGGAGTGTCCCGGCAGCTGCCCGCCAATAGCTTGGCCAGTGCGACCTTGGAGACTTCTGGTGCGACATTTCACCACCCGTGTCCAGCGATGATGGGCGAGACAAGCATAGCGCCCGGCTGGCACGCAGCGTCACCTTGGTCCCGTAGGATCGGAGCCAGGACGCTCGTGCAGCGACTCGCGCAGGATCCGGAGCACGTCGGCCACCGCATCGTCGTTCATTGGCAGTCCGTGGCCGCCTTGGACATAGGTGGTAGAGGTGGCTCCTTCCAGTTCGGCGCTGGATACCGGAACCGCGCCATCGCCTGGCGGGTGGGATCCAGGCTTTACTGCGACGATGCTGTGGTACCGCACGCCTTTGATCGGCAAGAGCGACTCGCTGGCCGCCCTGACCGGCTGGAAGGTCTGGAGCGTGGAAATGCTGTTCAGCCTGGCCTGCAGATACGACTGTCTCACACCGTCCACCACCGAGTGTGGCTGCCGCGAGGCTACCTTTTGCAGTGAGCGCATCTCCTGCGCTCGTCGACCTACAAGTACCTGCGATAACCGGCCCCACCAGCTTGCCGCCGCAGGCGCTCCTCGGTGCGGCGCCGCCAGAAAAATCGCCCGCGTGATGCCCGGATAACTCTCGAACTGGAAGATGCCGCGCACCAGCGACAGGTCATGCGCGGACGCCTTGATGGCTTCCGGCACTACCTTGAATGCCGCATTCCACAAGACGTCGCCGCTGTCGGAAACCAGCAATCGTGACAGTACGCCTCCCATGCTGTGCCCCACCAACACCATGTGATCCCGCGCAACGTCATCGTCTTCCGGGTCGAGAATTTCCCACGCTCGATCCAGCATGTTCTGAACCCTTAGCCGCGTGATCAGCAGGGGCGCATTGGTCTGGTACACCACGTGCCAGACCTGGTAGTGCGAAGCCAGTTCCGGGTCACCCCAGATGGCATTGCTAAGACGCGCCCACACCAGGGGGCTGCTTCCCAAGCCGTGGATCATCACCACAGGTCGCTTATCGGAGACATAATCCTCGAGCAGGTACACACCCGACCGACGCCCGACCTCACGGCCGCCGAGCAGGCCCAGCCATGCAAGGCGCGGCAGCTTGGAAGTCGCTATACCGTTGGCGTACGCCGCCGATGTGTCCCGTGACAGCGTCAGCGCAGTACCGCCAAACACGATAGAGGCGGTCTGCCTGGGGTTCGTCAATACCACCCGGGCCCTTCCATCACCGGGTTCGATCCAGGCGGTAGCCTCGCGAAACATGCCTTCTGGCGGGAATAGCTGGCAGTAGTCGGCATCCACGCAGCGTGGCCAGATCAATGCCATCGAAACGCCAAACCCCTCTCTTCCGTGTCGTCGGCCGCCGAGCGCCTTCATTGAGATGGAGCTGGAAAGGGCGACACTGAATGGACCTAGCGGTGGCGAGTTCCACCCACGCAGTTCAGTACTTGCCGGTCGGCCTGCAATACTGCCCAAACCGGGGGTCCAGATCCTCCCAGGGCGACGGGCTTCAATTCGCAACAACGCTTCCGTGCAACGCGTGGCGAGCGCCGCAGCCGGTGCCACCCTTTCCGGCGCTTCCTCGTGCCATCCAGGATAAGCATCTTCACTGCAAGCCAACCAGTGCGGCGCGGCAAGTCGATCGCTTCGCGCCCTCGTGGCCAAATGCTCTGCGTCCACTGCAGCCTGCCATCGCCTCTCGGATTCGTTTTCCGTGCACTCACCAAGCGGCTGGCAGAGCGCACTTGCTCGTGACCCGGTTGCCGAAGGCACCGAGACGCATCCCGCCACCAGCAGCATGGCCACGATCGCCGCGATGACGCCGGCTGCAGGGTTCACGTCAGTGGTGGAAGGTCGAAAACCAGCACTTCTGCGTCGCTGCCGCTTTCGATGCTGACGAGGGACTCGTCCTTGTAGCGCAGTGCGTCACCACCACCCAGCGACATGCCGTTGACGACCACCCGTCCCTTGACCACGTGAACGTAGCCGAGGCGCCCCGGGGCCAAGGGGAGTTGTGCCTCCTCATCGCCGTTGAACAGCCCGGCGTACATCCGCGCATCCTGGTTGATGGCGACAGAGCCCTCGTTGCCGTCAGGGCTGACCACTAGCCGCAACCGGCCACGCTTTTCATTGGCGTCGAAGTGCTTCTGTGCATAGCCAGGCGTAACGCCCATGATCGCGGGAACGATCCATATCTGCAGGAAATGAGTCGTGCCGGTGGTGCTGTGGTTGAATTCCGAATGAGTAATGCCGGTGCCGGCGCTCAAGCGCTGGACCTCTCCCGGGACGATGCTCTCGGCATTCCCCATCGAGTCCTTGTGGCCCAGCGATCCCTCCAGGACGTAGCTAATGATCTCCATGTCGCGGTGGCTGTGCGTACCGAAGCCCTGACCGGCCGCGACGCGGTCCTCGTTGATGACCCTCAGTGGACCCCAGTGAACATGCTGCGGGTCGTTGTATCCAGCAAATGAAAAGCTGTGCCAGGAGTCGAGCCAACCATGGTTGGCATGGCCGCGTTCGTTGGCGGGGCGCAATCCGATCACAGGGCACCGCCCTTGGCTCGGCGCGAGGCCAGCCAGCCGTCGATGCTGATCGTGCCCGAGCCTTGGGAGACCAGGACCAGGAAGCCGCCGGCGATGGCGATGTTCTTCATGAAGTTGATGAACTCGCTTTGGTCGCCCAGTTGGAAGTGGAATAGCAATGCGCTGGCGATGGAGAACACAGCCAGTCCCATGGCAGCCCACCGGGTGAAGCCGCCCAACAAGATGGCAACGCCGCCCACGATTTCGATGGCGATGACGGCCGGCAGCAGGGTGCCCGGTACCCCCATGGCTTCCATGTAGCCCTGGGTGGCGACATACCCGGCGCCCAGCTTGGCGATGCCGGACAGGATGAAGATCAAGGACAGTCCGGCTCGGCCGGCAAGGGTAGAGAGGTCTTTCATTGGGGACGCTCCTTTGAGAATAGTTGAGTGCAGAGGCTGATGGCGTCGCGATAGATTGGGTGGCCTCAAGGATGGATTCAATCGCATAAATAATGATCTATTGTTCCATTAATGGTGGCAAATCGCTTGCTCCAACCAACAATGCGCTTGCCGCAAACGGTGCGCATCCAGCAGGGGAGGCAGAGAACACTCCCCGAAAAGGGGGCTTTCGGGGGTGGTGCTCCGGCGAGCCGGGGCTTGGGCGCCCGCGGGGCACAAGATCGCTCGCGTTTGCGGCCATGAAACGACATGTGGCTGCCCAGCGGCTACCGCGCTTTGGCTCTCTTCAGGCCCGGTTGGTCTAGCGGCCGGCGAACGCCGGCGCTTTGGCTATCTCGTCGGCTGCATATCCTGGTCGAGCGCGAAGGCTTCGATGGCAACCACAAGCGTGTGCATCGGCTGTATTGAGAAACCCGCCTCTTGCACAGTCATCCCTAGTTCGGGGTATTTATCCGGCCCCTGCCGCAGCCTAGAGTGACGACTACCACCAAATCTATTGGCTTTGCTAGGAGATACCCATGGCCACTCGTGACGTCGTCTTTCCCCCCGGCCGCCGTGCCCTGTACGAGCGCAATCGCTATTCGCCGGCCGTGCGCTCCAATGGCTTCCTGTTCGTGTCCGGACAGGTGGGCAGTCGCGAAGACGGCTCACCTGAGCTGGACTTCGAGGAACAGGTCCGCCTGGCCTTCCACAACCTCAATGCCATCCTGGCCGAAGCCGGAACTTCGAGCGGGCGTGGAAGATCGTGCCGGAGTTCTGGGGAGATGCCCCGCATCCAACGCTCACCGGAGTCGGCGTGACGTGGCTGTACGGCTTCCACTTCGAAATCAAGGTAGTCGCAAAGTTGCCGGAAGCCACGCCTCAGGCCCTTTGAGGTGCCGCGCACACGGATTCGAGTGTCACTACGCGGCTGGGCCCGTCAACCGCCTCGATTGCTGTAGCGAGTGGTCCACCTCGGTATGAACCGGGAGTCCAGGGAGGACGACTGTCGCGACGCTCTGCCGCCGTTTCGCGACCCGCGCCGACTCCCCATCGGCTCGGCCAGGCCTAGGAGGGGCCAAATGAAAAACGCTCGACTCTTCTGTCAAAGCAGCGACGCGCTGCGCATCACCCGTTCGCCGAAAATCGCCGCGCCAGATCCTGCTCGCGGAACGCGTCAGTGACATGGTCGATAAACACGCGGGTCTTGGCCGGCAGCAGCTTCTTGCTGCCGAAGTAGAGCGAGATCGCGCCCAGGTCCGTATGCCAGTCGGGCAGCACACGCTGCAGTTTCCCGCTTTGCAAATATGGCAGTACGAACGGCACGGCGATCAGCCCAACGCCTAGGCCCATCAACGCGACGCGGCATTGCGCTTCGGCGTCGTTGGCCACGATGCGCACCTTCTGTTCCAGCACCGCTTCAACGCCATCACGATGGCGCATCTTCCACACCCGCACGCGACCACTGTGCGCCGAACGCATGGCGATGCCATCCAGCGTCGCGAGATCATTGGGGTGCTGCGGCAATGGCCGATTTTGCAGATAGTGCGGTGAGGCGACGGCGATGATCTGCAGCGGCGCCAGTTGCCGGGCCACCACGCCGGCCGCCAACTCCATGCCTCCGCCGATCGCAGCGTCGAAGCCCTCGGCAATCAGGTCGACCGGCCGATTCTCGAAACTCCAGTCCGGCACCACGTCAGGATAGCGCTGCATGAATGACGGCAGCATCGGCAAGATGTAGTCCAAGCCGAAGCCGAGCGCCATGCTGACCCTCAGCACGCCAGCCGGCTTGCCGGATTGGGTGGCCACGGCGGCTATCGCGGACTGGATTGATTCCACGCCGCCCACCACTGAAGCCAGGAAGCGCTCGCCGTCTTCGGTGAGGGTCAGGCTTCGGGTGCTGCGCTGGAACAGGCGCACGCCCAAGTTGCTTTCGAGGGTTGCCACGTTGCGGCTGACCGCGGCCGGGGTCAGCCCCAGCCGCCGGGCAGCCGCGGAGAAGCCGCGGCATTCGGCGCTGCGGATGAAGGACTCCAAGTTGGCAAGCGTCTCCATTGGTCGATCTTAAATGAATCGTTGAAGCTGATTCCGACCATCACCGCCTTATCGAGCGCCAATCTCGGCGCCAAGCTGTCTCCTCGCCCACGGAGCCACCGCATGTCGATCTCATCCGACGCCGCCATCGACTACGACGGCCTAATGCAGGCAAACCTCACCCGCGTGTTCGGCGAGCGCGACGCGGGGCGGCGTCTCGGGGCAATTCGTGAGCTTTACGCCGAAGACGCAGTGCTAAACGAGCCCCACGCCAGCGCCAGGGGGCATATCGCGATCCGCGATGCCGTCATCGCGTTGCACGCCAGCCTGCCCTCCAACTTCGATTTCACCGCGATCCGTCCAGCCACCGGCCATCACGGCATAGGCCGTCTGCAGTGGCGTGCCGGTCCACCGGGTGGCCCCGCCGTAGCCGCCGGAACGGATATCGCCAATTTCAAGGGCGGCCGCATCCACTCCCTCACCGTCTTCCTCGATCACCTTGCGGCCTGACACGCCGCTCATCCAAGGAGTTTTCCATGTCCAAGCCAGCCAAAAACGGCCTCGATGCCCTGCTTCGTCCCGAGGACAGCGTTCTGGTGTTGATTGACCACCAGCCTTACCAGCTCTCGAACCTCAACAGCCACGATCCGCACATGGCGGTCAACAATGCTACCGGGCTGGCGAAGGCTGCCAAGGTGTTCAACGTGCCCACCATCCTGACCAGCGTGGTCCAGGACCGTGGCGGCTACATCTTCCCGCAGATCACGAACGTGTTTCCGGATCAGGAAGTGATCGACCGGACGTTCATCAACACCTGGGAAGACAGTAAGGTGGTGGACGCGGTCAAGGCGACCGGCCGCAAACAATTGATCATCGCCGGCCTGTGGACCGAGATCTGCGTCGCTATGCCGACGATCCAGGCGCTCGGTGAAGGCTGGGACGTCACGGTGGTGACCGACGCGTCCGGCGGCACATCGATCGAGGCGCATGAGGTGGCCATCCAACGCATGGTCGCGGCCGGCGCGAACGTGATGACCTGGCTGGCCGTCGCGTCCGAATGGCAGCGCGATTGGGCGCGGACTGAGCACGCCGCCGAGTTGATAGAGGTGCTGGTGCAGCATGCGGCCGGTAGCGGCATCGCCTACCTGTGGGAGCAGCAACTGCTCAACACGCCTGTGCAGAAGAGCGCAGGCTGATCCGGGCGCGGATGACGGGCTTGCCGAACGGAGACACCACGATGTCGATTGAACGTTTTCCCGTTGGAATGGAAATGGATATCGCCTATCCGGAGTTTCGAGCCACGGTGACGTTGCTGTCCACGACGCAACTGAAGTTCGAGATCAAGGAGGGGCCGTTCGCGCGGACCGAGGTGGTCGACATTCACGTCGTACCCCTTGGCAACAGCCTCTTTGCCGTCAGCTGGCAGGAGGAGCACGGCGCCACCGTCGCCACGGTCCATGACTACGACTGCGGCTTGAGCCATTCGTGCGCGACCCTGCCTGATGGTCGGTTCCTGCGGTCGACCGGTAGGTTCACGATCACCCGACCTGCGGATGTCCTCTTCGATGATCGCCCCCAGCGCAACAAGGCGCTGGTTCTAGAGGCGATGACGGCACTGTTCCAGCGTCACGATGCGTCGGTGGTCGAACGCCTCTACGCAGAGGATTACATCCAGCACAATCCCGCGATCCCCCAAGGGCGCAACGCATTGCAGGTGCTGGTCGCCGAGATGTCGCAGGAAGTTCATTACGAGCCCGGCCGGATGGTGGCCGAAGGCGACTTCGTCGCCATCCACGGTCGCATTCGCGGCTGGGCGGACGTACCGCAGGTGGTGGTCGACCTCTTCCGGATCGAGGGCGGAAAGCTGGCCGAGCATTGGGACGTGTTGCAGAACGAGGTGCCGGTCAAGGCGTCCGTCGGCGGTATCGCGATGTTCGACCCCGGAGAAGACGTGCGCCATGGCGCAGATCCAGCCACTGCTGGCGGCGACCTTCATCGCTGCATCGAGCTGACGGCGTCGGTATGAACCGGAACTCTGGAGGGCGACCGTTGTACGAGTACCGGATCGTGTTCGATGCAGAGCACCAAACCGCAAGATCAGCATGGTCCCTGCAGGTTTGGCAACGCAAGGCTCATGACTGTTTGCCAGAATTCTCACCAATGCATCGCTTCGGTCCTCCTGCAGGACTAGCAGATGTACACCTGATCACGGAGGCATGCGAGCGCTCATGCATTCCTGGAAGCGAGGATTCGAAATGATCATTGAGCGAGTGTTGATCGGGCTGCTGGCGGTTTGGTTCGCTTCCGGCGTCCAGGCGCAGGTCCCGCAAGAGCCACCTGGTGCGGACCTGATCGTGTTCAACGCGAAGATACACACGGGAAATCCCGCGCAGGCCGAAGCGTCGGCTCTCGCGGTAAAGGAGGGCCGCATCTATTCCGTCGGCGGCGACGCCGACATTCTGCAGCTGCGCGATTCCGGCACCCGTGTGATCGATGCAGGCAGTCGCAGGTTGCTCCCCGGCATCAGCGATTCCCACACCCACGTGCTCAACGAGAGCAGCTACACCTACAACGTTCGCTGGGACGGGGTGCCGACATTGCGTCGCGCACTGGAGATGCTGAGCGAACAGGCCGCGCGCACGCCCGAGGGGCAATGGGTGAAGGTGATTGGGGGCTGGTCGCCCTACCAGTTCGAGGAAAACCGCTTCCCAACCGTGGAAGAACTGCGTAAGGCCGTGCCCGATCACCCGGCGATCGTGCAGTACGCCTACACCGCGCCGTCATGAACGATCAGGCGATGGCGGCGTTCGGCGTGGGGACCGATCGCTTTCCCGAACTGCCGGGCACCGAATTCGAGAAGGACGGGCAGGGCAACTACACCGGTGTCGTCCACGGCTTCACCTTCACCTTCATTGCCATGGAAACCCTAGTTCCGCAGCCCACTTTCGATGAGCAGGTAAGTGCGCTCGTCCATTCCATCCACGATCTGAACCGTTTTGGTGTTACCTCGGTCATCGATGCCGGCAACAGGGGCTACCCCAACGCCCAGGCGACCGTCGACGTTCTCGCACGCGGCAACCGTCTCAATGTGCGCATGCCCTTCGTCGACATGCAGTTCGGCGACGGCAGTCCCATCAACATGGTGGATGCGCAGATCGAAGCGATCACGAAAACCGCGCCCATCAGCCCCGGGCACAACCTGCATCCCACCTTGGCGCATGGTCACGTGTATCGAGGCGCCGGCGAAGTGCTGCAGCTCGAGGTACACGATCACGAGAACTTCGATCGCCCGGTGGTGATCATCGACCCCGAGCACATGCGGCAACACGTCGACCAGAACGTGGCCAAGCTGGTTCAACGGCGCATCCCGTTCCGCATGCACATCAGCTACAACGAGAACATCACGCCGTTCCTCGATGCGCTGGAGGCGATGAACGAGACGATTCCACTCGACGGCTTGCGCTGGAGCCTAGAGCATGCCGAGACGATCAGCCCGGAAAACATCCACCGGGTGAAGGCGCTGGGCGGCGGCGTTGCGCTGGATCCCAAGATGGCGCTGCATGGCGATGGTTTCATCAAGACCCACGGCCTTGAGAAGGCGTTGCAGACGCCGCGCCTGCGCCAGTTGGTCGACAGCGGCATTCCACTTGCCATGAGCACCGACGCGTATCGGGCCGCCACCTACAACCCGTGGGTCGGTATCAGTTGGATGGTCTCAGGCAAGTCGGTCTCCGGCACCGAAGTCCTCGCCGAAGACAATCGCCTGTCGCGCGCCGAGGCGCTGAAGCTCTTCACCAGTGGCGCAGCCTGGTTCATGAATACCGAGTCGGAGATGGGCAGGATTGCCCCGGGCAACCTGGCGGATTTCGCGCTGCTGGACAGGGATTACTTCACCATCCCGGAGGACCAGATCAAGTCCGTGACATCTGTCTTGACCGTCATGGACGGCAGGGTGGTGTTCGGTGCGCAGGATTACGCCACGCTTGCACCGTCCTTGCCTGGCATCCTTCCGGCGTGGTCACCCATCAAACATCTGGGTGGCTACCACGGCGCCAAATAGCTCAACGCCCAGGCAACGGATCGATGGCCTCACCTCATGCGAGGCATGCAAGCTGCACAATCCTTTTATGGGACACAGCGGAAGAACCATGCTTGCCAACGCCTCTTCCACCCAGTGGTACTGCCAGGGCCAACAGGCCACCTACGTGCGGACGCAGAAATCACCGGGCGGTATCCTCGATCTGCTCGAAATGGCACGGCCTGGCGGGGACATGTCGCATCCGGCCCTGTCGGATCTCGTCCTGTATCAGGACCAGCTCGGTGGCAGTCGGGTCCGCGGCAATTCGGGAGGCGGGCCTTTCGATGTGACGAGCGAACAAGGCGTCTTCTATCTCGCTGCGCCGGACTTCGACACGACGGTCATGGTCGACGCCAGTCACCAGCTTCGCAGCGTGTCCTTTCCTGTGGCGCAGTGGCAGAAGGTTCTCGATGAAGCCGTCGATGGCCAGTTCTCAATGGAATGCCTTCAACTCTACGGAGATCCATTTCACTCGCCGGCAATCCGCTTAGCCCTCCGGAACCTGTGGGTGTTGAGTGAGGAGGAAGGCGCGCCGTCACGTCTGCTGGTGCGGGCCGCAGGCTGCGAGATCCTCGCCGAACTGTGCCGGCTCAGCGGGGCGCCGTTCGCACCGGCAAAAGGCGGCCTTGCCCCATGGGTGCAGCGGCGCTGTCTCGAGCTGATGCGCGCGCAACTGTCGGAAGACATCAGCCTCGACGAATTGGCAGCAGAGGCGCAGCTTTCGCCTTTCCATTTCGCACGCATGTTCAAGCAGAGCGTCGGCGTCCCCCCGCGGGCTTACCTGACACAACTGAGAATGGAGAAGGCCTGCGAACTCCTCGAGCTGACCGAACTATCGGTCACGGAGATCGCCCACGAGGTCGGCTACTCGTCCAACCAGGTCCTCGCACGGATCTTTCACAAGCATCAGCGAGTGACCCCGTCCGACTATCGCCGGGTCGTTCGCAGCCCGGCCTTCGAGCATCACGCAATGATCCGTCGCAACACGTCTAGAGAGAAAACAGGATGAACCTCACGGGCAAGCGCGCGCTCGTCACCGGTGGCTCCCGGGGAATCGGCGCCGCGATCGCACAGGCTTTGGCCGAAAACGGTGCGGACGTCGCGATCACGTACCAGAAGTCGGCCGAGCGCGCGGACAGCGTCGTCGTATCGATCGAAAAGCTGGGACGCCGCGGCGTTGCGGTCCAGGCCGACAGCGCCGATCCCGATGCCATCAAGCGGGCCGTCAATGAGACCGTCGAAACGTTGGGCGGTCTCGACATCCTGGTCAACAGTGCGGCGGTTGGGCTGGCGGGACCGGTCGCGCAGGTCGACCTCGCGGACTTCCAGACGTTGATGGACGTCAATGTCCGCGGTCCCTTCGTTGCGGCGCAGGCCGCGATACCGCATCTGCGCGAAGGCGGCCGCGTCATCTCGATCGGGTCGGCACTGGCGGATCGCGTCCCGTTCCCCGGGGTGACCGCTTACGCGATGTCGAAGTCAGCGCTGCTGTCGTTTACGCGCGGCCTGTCGCGCGAGCTCGGCGGCCAGGGCATCACGGTAAACCTGGTGCTGCCCGGATCGACCGATACCGAATCCAATCCGGCCGATGGCGAAAGTGCCAATTTCCAGCGGGGCCTCTCATCAATAGGGCGCTACGCAGAGCCACGAGAGATCGCTGATGCGGTCGTGTTTCTTGCGAGTCCTGCAGCCAGCATGGTGAACGGCAGCGCCCTCACCGTGGATGGCGGCGCGAACGCATAGGCGGCCAGACCGGAGTGGGCTGCTCCCGCTTCGACGCCGACACGAATCCCGGCGCCCTGCAAAGGGCACTGAGAACCCGTCAACCACAGCATCCCGATGCCCGCGCGCCTGATGGCGCGAAACCTGGCTGGAAGATCCGGGCGGGGCTCGACTTGCCAGGCCGCAGCCCCTGAAGAATGCCGATGCGCGCCTTCCTGGAAACGCATGGAAAGACGGGGCGAGTCACCTGTCGTCCCGCTCAAGAGTCGGTGGTTGGCTACGATCGAGATCAACAAGCCGCACCCGGAGAAGATCATGGCAGAAGCAGGCATCGCGCAAACGCTTGGCCCGGTAGTCGTCCTGCTCGTCTCGGCGGTCATCGCCGTGCCCGTGTTTCGGAAGATCGGGCTCGGATCGGTGTTGGGCTACTTCACTGCCGGTCTGCTGGTCGGTCCGTCTGTGCTTGGGATATTCACCGAGCCTGAGACCATCCTGCATATTTCCGAACTCGGCGTCGTGATGTTCTTGTTCCTGATCGGCCTGGAAATGCGCCCGCAGAAGCTGTGGGCACTCCGAGCGCAGATTTTCGGACTCGGCCTTGCGCAGGTCCTGTCCTGCATCGTGCTTCTGACCGGTGTCGGGGTTCTGCTGGGGTTGCGTCCTGCAGCGGCCTTCATCGCGGGTGCTGGCTTTGTCTTGTCCTCGACCGCCGTGATCATGTCGATCCTCAAAGAGCGCGGCGAGCTTGCCAGCGGCCAAGGACAACAAGCCGTCTCGATTCTGCTTCTCGAAGACGTGATGATCGTACCGCTCCTGGCAATCGCCGCTTTTATGAGCGCGGTCGTGACCGGAGGCGGAGCAGGCGGTCTCAGTCTTACGGCAATTCTTGTCGCACTTGGGGCAATCGCGCTCGTGATTGCCGCCGGACGCTGGCTCCTGGATCCGTTCTTCGCACTTCTGGCCCGCGCCCGCAACACCGAGGTACTGATCGCCGGCGCGCTCCTCGTCGTCCTGGGCTCGGCCTTGCTCATGGAGCAAAGCGGCCTCTCGATGGCGATGGGAGCTTTTCTGGCGGGCGTCATGTTGTCGGGGTCGAGCTATCGTCACCAGATCGAAACAGACATCGAGCCCTTCAAGGGCCTGCTGATGGGCCTGTTTTTCCTCGCCGTCGGCATGTCCCTCGACCTGTCGATCGTGGCAGCGAACTTGCGGATCATCATTGCTCTTCTCGCCGCCTATGTCGTCGTGAAGTCGATCGGGATTTACGTCATCGCGAGGATGTTCGGCGCAAACAACATCCAGTCGTTACGCCGCGTCTCACTGTTCGCTCAAGGAGGCGAGTTCGCCTTCGTTCTCTATTCGGCTGCTGCCGGCGGCGGGGTGGTCGGGCCTGCGGAGAGTGCTATTTTTTCGAGCGTCATCATTCTTTCGATGGGACTCACGCCACTGGTTCTGATCGCCGCCGACCGCTGGCTGAGGGACGAAGCGATTTCGATGGATGGCGTTGATGAGCCGCAGGGGCTGAAGGGCCGGGTGCTGTTGATTGGCTTTGGACGTTTTGGCCAGATTGCCTCGCAACTGCTGCTTGCACAGGGCATCGACATCTCGGCCATCGACAACGATCCTGACCGGATCCGGGAAGCAGAACGCTTCGGGTTCAAGGTCTATTTTGGCGACGGCAAACGTCTCGACATTCTGCGCCAGTCCGGCATCGCCAGCGCCGACATGGTCATGATATGCATCGACGACCGAGACGCGATCGATCGCATCGTCGAACTGGTAACCGAGCAATTCCCGTCATGCCGTGTGCTCACGCGTTCGTATGACCGGGGGCACGCGATCCGATTGCGACGGGCCGGCGTGGATTTCGAGATCCGTGAGACGTTCGAATCTGCGCTTGCATTCGGCGGAGCCGGATTGAGGGCGCTTGGAATGACCCCGCTCGACGTGGACGAAGTCAC
Organism: Novilysobacter longmucuonensis; assembly: GCF_046600735.1. Classification (NCBI taxonomy): domain Bacteria; kingdom Pseudomonadati; phylum Pseudomonadota; class Gammaproteobacteria; order Lysobacterales; family Lysobacteraceae; genus Novilysobacter; species Novilysobacter longmucuonensis. The sequence continues at coordinate 52,699 of NZ_JBJMAW010000013.1, read as the reverse complement.
CGACGATATTCGTCGACGCGACAGCGAGCGTCTCGAGGCGCAGGCGCAAGGCGATTTGCTGGCGGGACGCGACAAGCTGCATGTCGCGCCAAGGCCCGAGCCGCTTATCCCGCGACGGAACAGACCGACTGATATCGAGGAGGCGTCGCGAGGTTGATGTGGATGCGGGGCGCACGTGGGTGAGGTCCTCGGTCCTCGACCAGTCGGTTGATGTAGTCGTATGTCGCGTAGGGGATATCCCGTTGCAGCATACCGACGAGCTCGCGTACACCCGCGTGGCCTCTGAAAGTGCCGCGGTCGGTCAGGATGACGCAGCCCTCCGCGCAGTTTCGTGCGGTGTCCTCGTCAAAGCGATCCTGCTAAGCCAGGTCTAGACGATCATCGAAGACTTCCTGCGTAATGCGGGACCCCAGATCGTTCATGAGCTTTACCCTCTCTTTTTTCTCAGGGTCGCCAACTCAACGCTTGAGTATCTTGCGCGGCACCTTCGGGGTTCCGAAGTCGCACTCCAACGCTTGCCGATCCCAAACGGCTGTCTCCGCCGCGGCTTCGTAGGTCGACTGCAGGAACGCCATGAGCGTGCCGCCCGGATCCGCCCTGGTCCGCACGGCCTCGTAGGGCAGCAGGAACTCGCCCAGCGTTCGGTCGTAGCGGGCCGCGTCCGGTTCGACGGCGCGGCCGGCGAAGCCGTCGGGCCCCGATAGGCATAGGAATAGAACATCGGCTCCTCTACGCCGCCGCCACCGGGCCAGAATCCGGCCGAGGACACCTCGTGGCTGTAGGCCTCCTCGGTCACCGAATCGGGCAATGCCGGTACTCCGCCGGGATGGCGCGGCGCCTGGCGGTCGGAGAACCGCGTCACGGCCAGGTCGAACGAGCCCCAGAACAGATGCACCGGCGAGACTTTGCCCAGGTATCCGGTGCGAAAGCGCGTGAACATCCGCTCGATCTGCACCACGGCCTGGTGGAACCGCTGCACCGCCTCGCGGTCGTAGGGACGACGCGTGGTGTCCTGCGAAAAAGGGATGGCATCGGGCATCTCGTTCGGCGCGCCATGGATGTCCATCCGCCCGCCAAGCCGCTTCACCAAGGCCGTCGTCCGGTCCAGGAACTCGGCGACGCTCATCGCCTCCAGCGGGAAGCGTTCGCGCGCGTCGCGCGTTTCACCGATCAGGGCGTGGTCGCGAAAATCGAAGGTCAACGTAACGGCCGCGCCGCAGTCGGGTATCGCACCCGTCGTAAGACCGCGCGGCGTCACGTAAAGCGTGGCCTGCCAAGAGTGGTTCACCCACGGCGCATGCGCGAAGCGATACTTGCCGACAATCTGGCTCCACAGGTGCAGCGCAGTGCAGGTCTCGGCCCAATCGGGGTAGGGCAAGGCCGGCCAGTCCTTGTTGCGGTCCGGAGCGCTCACCCGATCGGTTCCATGTCCTGCCGCGCGAGCGCTTGGCGCACACCCGCGTCGGCCTCCATGCGCGTGCGATGCGTCTTCAGCGCCGGATAGTCCTCGATCGACAGGGGAGTCTTTTCGATCCAGCGTGTCAGCACATAAAGGAAGGTGTCAGCGAAGGAGCGCTGGCCCAGATACCAGTCGCCGCCGTTTTCGCTCAAGACGCCATTCATGCGCTCGTAGTGACGGGCGAGGGTCTCGTAGGTCTTGCGCTTGACCTCTTCCTTCGCCGCTGCGCTGTCGGCAAATTTCTGGGTGTTGAAGTGGCCGCCATAGGCCGCGTGCACCTCCGAGGTCATGTAGGCCAGCGCCTCGGCCTCCTTGCGGCCGAGACGGGTGTCGCCGGCGTAACTCTCCTTGCCGTAGGTTGCGCCGAGCCAGGCGAGGATCGCCGCTGCCTCGCTCAGCACGTCGCCATCGTCGAAGCGAAGGGCTGGCACCTGGCCCTTGGGATTGATGGCGAGATAGTCGTCCTTCTTTTGCTCGCCATAAGCAATGTTGTGGATGTCCACCGGGGCATCGAGCCAAGCCACGGCAATGTTCGGCGAAAGCGAGCAGGTTCCAGGCATCGTGTAGAGGGTAGGCATCGCGTTTTCCTCGAATTTCCGTGTCTACCGAAGCATTTCTACCGGAGCAACCGTTATCGATGAGTCATAACCAAGCCGACTCGGTCAGCAGCCGGGCTCCCAATGCCCTGTGTAGGGGAGCATCCCGATGCCCGCGCGCCTGATGGCGCGGAACCTGGCTCAAAGATCCGCGCGGGGTTCGACTTGCCAGGCCGCAGCCCCTGAAGAATGCCGATGCGCGCCTCCTTGAAACGCATGGAAAGACGGGGCGAGTCACCAGTCGTCCCGCTCCAGGATCATTCACTGCGCGACCGACTGTTCCGTACGGTATTCGTGTTGGGCCTGCCTGAGATGCTCAGAATCGGTACTGCAGCGTGAGGCTGATCAGGCTCAGCGCGTCGTCGGCACTGGCCTCGCGCAGGAACGTGCCAGGCCGCGCGTAGGCGACAACCGCGCTCGAGGACCAGCCCGGGGCCGGCGTCCAGGTGGCGCCCAGCGATGCGATGGTCGCGACATACCGGGCACGACTGTCGCCAGCGGGCGCGATCAGCATGCCGCTGGGCGCATACACGCCATCGCCAGTGCTGTAGCGCCAGAAGAAGTCAAGGCTGGCATTCAACTGGACTTGGGGTGAGAGCCGCATGGCCAAGGCGGGGTGGATGTTGAAGAAGTTGCGTGGTCCCAGCGTCGCTTCGTCACCGAAGTAATTGCCGCGCGGGTAAAGGGGATTGAGGGTGCCGAGCCGGTCGTCGTCAGGATCCTTGTCGCCGCTGGCGATGGCGACGAGCAGCGCCAGCCGGGGTTGGCCGGCCACGTCGTCGAAGGTGTAGCCGGTGTCGGTGGCAAGTGACCAGGCGCGGATGTCGGCGTCCCCGAACTGCCCGCCCTGTGCGAGGAGTTCCCAGTTCCAGTCCCAAGCATTGCGGCTGCCGAACGCGCGGGCACCGAACGTCCAGCGGCGCTCGTGCGCCACGCCCTGGACGTAGCGGGCGAGGGTGTCTTCGTAATGCAGCGCGTACACGTCCCAGGACGTGGCGCCTCCGGTGCGGGTCGCGTAGATGCCACGCAGGGTCTGGGTTTGCGAGCGGGTGTCGTCAAAGCTGCCCGGGCGGTTTTGTCGCGGCGCCGCGGCGAATGCATCGACGCGCCAGGGGCCGCTGATCGCATAGGCGCGTACCGCTTCGAAGCTGCGCCGTACGTTCGGACCCTCGCGTGCATCGATGCCGCGCCCCGAGCCGAACTGCAGTTCCTGGATGCCGACGCGCATTCCGATGCCGCCGTCGCTCTGGGTCGCTGATCGCCATTCGACGAACAGGTTGGTGGGATCGAGCCGGTTCTCATCCACCGGGGACGAGCCTGCGGCACGGCCGTTGGTGTGCGAGCTGGTCAGTTGCGCGAAGCCGCGCCAGTGCTCGCCCACTTGCAGGTCCACGAAGGCGGAATGCCGCTGCATCCACACGCCCCAGCGGTCCTGGGGCTCCAGGCCGTAGCGGGGATTGCCGGTGTGCTCGTAGCGCCAGCGCAGGTCTCCGCCGAAGCTCAGGCGCACGTGGTCCCCGATCGGGCGGTCCTTCCAGCATGCGCTGCGATTGTCGTCGGCGCAGGCTTGGCGCTGGGCGCTGAAGTCGTCATCGAAACGCAGCGGACGGAACTGCGCCAGCGCGGCATCGGCGGCCAGCAGCAGGGGGATGCCGAGCCACATTGTGCGCACGTTCCCCCCGCGAGTCTGCCTGCCACCGGCGCCGCGAACGCGTGCCGGCAGCGGCTTGATCAGGCACATCGGGTCATCCCAGGACCTGAACCTTGGACGCGCTGGCCTGCCGCAGTGGCGCGCCCGGCGCGCCGCCGACGAAGTGGCGCACGACCGGGGTGCGGGCGGGGTCGGCCAGCAGCCGCATGATCTGGTCCTGCAGTGCGCGTTCGTCCTCGGTCACCCGCTCGTGCTGGCGCAGGTGTTCGACCCAGGAGCCGTCGAGGAAGTACTCGAGGTAGGTGCCTGGCTCGGTCGTGTCTTCGGCCACGCCCCACTGCACCGCGCCGTCGCGACGACGGCTGCGGCCGAGCGTGCGCATCAGGCGCAGGTACGCATCGCGCTGATCCAGCGCGATCCGGTATTCGATGGTGATCAGCACTGGACCACGATCGCCGGCAATCTCTTCCACCAGCACCGGCTCCGGCCAGTGCCCGGACGGCGTGACGTCCACGTTCGCCGCCTCGCCCAAGCGGAAACGCAGCGCGAACAGCGCAGCCAGCGCAGTGCCGGCGGCAGCGACCATCAATGCGATGGGCGTGCTGGTCTGCTGCGCCAGCGTGCCCCAGCCCAGGCTGCCGACCGCCATGCCCGCAGAGAACACGACGATATAAAGCGAAAGCGCGCGAGCGCGCACCCAGGCCGGGACCGACGTCTGTGCGGCGATCTGCAGCGAGGACAGCACGGTGATCCAGGCGAAGCCGTTGGCAAGCGACACCACGTAAAGGACAGGAATGTTGCGTACCAGTGCGAGCGCAAGCATGCAGGCCGCGTAGACCAGGGTCGCAACCAGCACCAGGCGGTCGGAATCGTACTTGGCGCGCAGCTTAGGCAACAGCACGGCGCCGGTGACCGCGCCAATGCCGATACAGCCAAGCAGCAAGCCGTAGGTGCCGGCGCTGGCCTGCAGTTCGCGGTTGACCACGATCGGCAGCAGCGCCGTGAGCGCGCTGGCGAACACGAAGAAGCTTGCCGCCTTGATCAGCACCGACTTCAGGACCGTGGCCTGGGTGGCGTATCGCAGTCCCGCACGAAGTGCCACGCCGAACGGTTCGGGTGGCAGGGTCGACTTGTCGGGTTCCCGACACCAGGCGACCAGCACTGCCACGACGCCCATAAAGCTGAGCGCGTTGATCGCGAAGGCCCATTCGATTCCCGCGCTCGCCACGATCAGACCGCCGAGGGCGGGTCCGATGGAGCGGGCGATGTTCATGCTCAGCGAACCCAATGCGACCGCCGGCCCAAGTATGGCTTTGGGAACCAGTTCCGGCGTCGTTGCTTGCTGCGCCGGCATCGCCATGGCGGCACCGATCCCGAGCGCGAAGGTCAGCGCGACCAGGGTCCATGGCGTCAGCATGTCCAGGTGCGCCAGCAGCGCGAGGGCACTGGCAACCAGCACCATCCACAATTGGGCGAGGATCAAATACTTGCGACGATCGACGATGTCGGAGAGTGTGCCGGCAATCACCGCCAGCAGGACAATGGGAAGCGTGGTCGCCGACTGCACGGCCGCGACCATGAACGGCGAGCCAGTGTTCTCGGCCATGAACCAGGCTGCGGCGACGTCATGGATCCAGGTACCGATGTTGGCGACGAGGATCGCCAGCCACATGTTGCGGAACGTGGATTGGGCGAACGGCGTCCATGGGCCGGAGGCGGTCGGGACTGGCTGAGGTGCTGGTTGGCTCATTGTCTTCTTCCTGTTTCCCATCCCCGATCGCGGGGAAGGGAATCAAGGTGTGGGGATCAGAATGCGAAGCAGGAACAGCCCAACGTGCCCCAGAAGCCCTGGTAGTCACTGGTCGGTGCGTCCCGGTGCGCGGCATGGCCGTGGCCATGCACGCTGCAGCCGGTGCCGTGCGTGTGCGTGGCGGCAAACGCGGCCGAAGCCTGCGCCAGCGTAGCGCCCTGGTAGCCGCCGAAGTGCCGCACCGGCGACCAGTCGGGCGTGGGTACGGGCAATGCTGGCGCCAACCTTGAGTACTCGCCGTCGCCATGCACCACCTTGCCGCCGACCACGGTAAGCACGCTGGTGATGTCCTGGATCGCTTCGTCATCCACCGCGAAATAATCGGCCGACAGTAGGCTGAAGTCCGCGAACTGACCGACGGCAAGGATGCCCTTGTGGGCCTGCTCGCTGGAAAACCAGGCGCTACCGTGCGTCCACAGGCGGAGTGCTTCTTCGCGCTCCAGGCGGTTGTCGTCGCCGTACAGCTGCAGTCCACCGAGGGTGCGTCCGGTGCTGAGCCAGTACAGCGCCACCCAGGGGTTGTAGCTGGCCACGCGGGTGGCGTCGGTACCGGCGCCGACCGGGACGCCGGCGTCGAGCATGCGCCGGATCGGCGGCGTGTGCCCGGCGGCTTCGGCGCCATAGCGCTCGACGAATGCCTCGCCCTGGTAGGCCATGCGGTGCTGCACGGCGATGCCGCCACCCAGCGCACGCACCCGCTCGATGCTGTGGTCGGAAATGGTCTCGGCGTGGTCGATGATCCAGTGCAGCCCGTCGAACGGCACCTCGCGGTCGACCTTCTCGTACACGTCAAGGATGCGTGTGATGCTTTCCTCGTAGGTGGCATGGATGCGGAATGGCCAGCGGTGCTCTACCAGCAGCCGCACCACCTGTTCCAGATCAGGTTCCAGTGCCGGCGCTAGATCCGGGCGAGGCTCGCTGAACAGTTCGAAATCCGCGGCCGAGAACACCAGCATCTCGCCGGCGCCGTTGTGGCGCAGCATGTCGTCGCCTTCGCGCGGGGCGAGTATCGTCGTCCAGCGCTCGAAGTCGGCCAGTTCGCCGCCCTGGCTCTGGGTGAACAGGTTGTAGGCGATGCGCACCGTGAGCTCGTCGTCGGCGTGCAGCTTTCGGATTATCTGGTAATCGTCCGGGTAGTTCTGGAAGCCGCCGCCGGCATCGATCACCGAGGTGATGCCCAAGCGGTTCAACTCGCGCATGAAGTGGCGCGTGGAATTGATCTGGTATTCGGGCGGCAGTTTCGGCCCGGCAGCCAGCGTGGCGTACAGGATCAGCGCGTTGGGCTTGGCCAGCAGCAGCCCGGTCGGATTTCCGACCTTGTCGCGCTGGATATCGCCACCGGGCGGATTCGGCGTGTCTTTGCCGTAGCCAACCGCGCGCAGCGCGGCGCGATTGAGCAGGGCGCGATCGTAGAGGCGCATGATGAAGACCGGCGTGTCCGGTGCGGCCGCGTTGATCTCTTCCAGGGTGGGCAATCGCTTCTCGACGAACTGATGCTCGGTGAAGCCGCCGATCACGCGCACCCACTGCGGCGCGGGCGTGCGCGCGACCTGCGCCTTGAGCATTCCCATTGCGTCGGCCAGGGAGCGCACGCCGTCCCAGCGCAATTCCAGGTTGTAGTTCAGGCCGCCGCGGATGAGATGGGTGTGGCTGTCGTTTAGGCCGGGAATGAGACGTCGGCCATCGGCGTCGACGACGCGGGTGGTGCTGCCGGCTTTTTCCATCACCGTCGCGTCGTCGCCCACCGCGACGACGACGCCGTTGGCGATAGCGATGGCGGTCGCCAGCGGCCGCTTCGGATCGAGGGTGGTGATTCGGGCGTTGTGGACGATCAGGTCCGCCATGGAAAGCTCCTGTGTAGAGGTAAGGCCGTGCCCGGACACGCTGGCGACCGTGGCGCCGGCGGCCAGCGCGCCGACGAAGCGACGCCGCGAGGGGTCGTGGATGGGCGGGGTCATGGCACAGCACCTACGCGATCAAGCAGTAGCGCATCGAGCGACCACTGTCCGCCGCCCAGCAGCGCCACCACCACCAGCGTCACTGTCCACAGCAGCGGATATTCCATGCCGCCGTGCATCCAGAACCAGCCGTGCCCGCGATTGAGCGCGGCGGTGGTGACGAGGAAGGCGCCGCCTATTGCCGCAGCGAAGGTGGTAAACAGCCCGAAGACGACACACAGCCCGGCCAGGGTTTGCATCGCCGCCAGCAGCAGGGGTAGCGGCGCGGGTGCCGGCAGGCTGAAACCGCGCAACTCGTCGGCGAATCCGGAGAGGCCGGGACCGCCGAACCAGCCGAAGAGCTTGCCCAAACCATGTGGCAGCAGGAAACCGCCGGCGGCCAGCCGCAGCAGCATGCCGAGCTCGGCGCGCGATGGATCCGCAAGGGCGATGTACATGGACACTCCCTGGTTGTCGCGCTACAGGTCAATTGAACGCCGCCGCGTCCCTGCGGCGCCGTGGCCGGCGCCCGCACCCCTCGCACGGAGAGAAGGCGCATGCGCAGTCGGTCAGTGACCGCCTTCGCTGGCGTTGAACATGGACTTGGCGTAAGTGATGCCGATGCCGTAGGCGCCGCCGTTGACCCGGGCGATGCCGGTGGTCATCTCGTAGGTGTCGCCACGTGCCCAGTCGCGCTGCAGTTCCAGCAGGTACTGCAGGCTGGTCATGGGACGCGCGCCGGCCTGGAGCATGCGCTGCACTGCACGCTCGTGGGCTTCTTCGCTGATGTCGCCGCAGGCGTCGGTGATTACGTACGCTTCGAAGCCCTGTTCGATCGCCGACAGCACCGGCGCGACGATGCAGACGCCCGTCCATAGGCCGGCAAAGACCAGACGGCCCTTTCCGATCGCGTTGATCTGGTCGGTGACCTGCCGGTCTTCCCAGGTGTTCATCGAAGTGCGATCGAGCAGCGGCGCGTCGGGAAAGGCTTCGGTGATCTCACTGAAGATCGGACCGGAAAAGCTCTTCTCGGCGACTGTGGTCAGGATGGTCGAGACCTTGAAGCCGGCCGCGGCCTTGGCGACCAGCGCGGTGTTGTTGCGCAGCATTTCAGTGGCGATCGACTTCGTCGCAAACGCCATCTGCGACTGGTGGTCGATCAGTATCAGGGTGTGGTCCTGCGGGTTCAGCAGGCTCTTGGCCGGGGTCGGGCTGGCAGTTGGCATGGGCTTCCTCGAAGGCGGGTGGGTTGGGGAATTCGGCTTGGATGACGCCGGTGTCGCGATGCGTCGGCCGGCTGTCGTGGATCGGATGCGGCCGACGGAAAGATCCGTCAGCGGTATCGGAGCGCGTCGGCGTTACTCCTTCAGGAAGCTCAGCAGGTCCTGATTGAGCCGGTCCTTGTGGGTGTCGGCAATGCCGTGGGGGCCGCCGGGGTAGATGATCAGGCGAGCGCCTTTGACCAGGGCCGCGGAGGCGCGCGCCGAGGTGTCGACCGGCACGATCTGGTCGTCGCCACCGTGGATGACCAGGGTGGGCACGTCGAACTTCGCCAGGTCGCTGCGGAAGTCGGTGGCCGAGAACGCCGCGATCGAGTCGTAGGTGTTCTTGTGGCCGGCCTGCATGCCCTGCACCCAGAAGGACTGGATCAGGCCCGGGTCGGGCGTGGCGCCGGGACGGTTGAAGCCGAAGAACGGACCTGAGGCGATGTCCAGATACAGCTTCGAACGGTTGGCAAGCGAAGCCTCGCGCATTCCGTCGAACACCTCGACGGGCAGGCCGTCCGGATTGTCGTCGGTCCGCAGCATCATCGGCGGCACCGCGCTCACCAGCACGGCCTTGCTCACGCGTGCAGTGCCGTGTCGACCGATGTAGCGCGCGACTTCACCACCGCCGGTGGAGAATCCGACCAGAGTCACGTCGTTGAGATCGAGTGCTTCGATTACCGCTGCCAGATCGTCGGCGTAGTGATCCATGTCGTTACCGTTCCACGGCTGCCTGGAGCGCCCGTGGCCGCGACGGTCGTGGGCGACCACGCGGTAGCCGCGATCGGCCAGAAACAGCATCTGCGATTCCCAACTGTCCGAGTTCAACGGCCAGCCGTGGCTGAAGGTGACGACTTGGCCGTCCTTCGGGCCCCAGTCCTTGTAGTAGAGGCGGACGCCGTCGCGGGTGGTGACGGTATCGTTGGTGAGGGTCATCGCGGTCTCCTTGGCAGGTGAGGTGGCTTGGGCGACGGCGCCGGACTGCAGCGAGATGGCCAGCACGCCGGCGACGAAGGGACGCATCAAAAACTTCATGGCGGTTCCTCGTTGGATGGATGCTTCGTTGCGCCGGTCCTGTCCCGCCCTGATGGAGCAGGTCGCTATTGCGACGAGGGCGAACCCGCCGGTTACATGGATGGGGCTGGCGGCCCAATGCACTCAATGCGATGCCGGCCAGAAGTCAAAGCACCAGAAACTCGCCAAGCTGCATGCGAGCATCAACGTGCCTCCGGGGGCGGGAGACAGGAGTCCCGAGTTTCGGGGTGCTCATGACATGGCCGGCGCAGCCGGCGCCTGCTCGACCGGCAACGGGATGAATTCGGAGTCGTCCGCGTCGGGCAGCTTCATGCGACCCGCCTCCCAGTCCGCCGCGGCCTGCGCGAGCCTGTCCTTCGACGAAGACGCGAAGTTCCAGTAGATGAAGCGTTCGCCGATCGGCTCGCCGCCCAGCAGCATCACCGAGCTACGCTCCAGGGCCCTCAGCCACGACGGCCCCGCGCCGAGCACTAGCATCCCGCCGGCGCTGTACGTGGCGCCGCCAAGCTCTATCGAGCCCGACGCGATGTAGATCGCACGCTCTGGATGGTCGGCGGGTATTTCAGCCGTTGAGCCCCGCTCCATGTCCAGATGCACGTAGAACTGCGGCGAGTGCGTCGCGACGTTCGCGGTCAAGCCGTAGGCGCTGCCGGCGATGAGTTGTCCGTGTACCCCGCCGTCACTCCACTGCGGCAGATCGTCTCCCGCGTGGTGGGAGAAGGCGGGAGCGGTCTCTTCAAACTCTTTCGGCAGCGCAACCCAGGCCTGGATGCCATGCAAGTGATCGCCGTGCGCCCGTGCGTGCTCGAACCGCTCGCTGTGCGTGATGCCCCGGCCGGCGGTCATCCAGTTGACCTCTCGCGGGCGGACTGCCTGTGCATTACCCAGGCTGTCGCGATGCATGACCTCACCGGAGAAAAGGTAGGTCACGGTCGAGAGGCCGATATGCGGATGCGGGCGGACATCCACGCTGCGATCAATGCCCGGCGGAAGATCCAGCGGCCCCATGTGGTCAAAGAAGATGTAGGGACCCACCATGCGGCGCTGGGCGAAGGGCAGCACCCGGCCGACTTGCATGCCACCGCCCAGATCGCGGCGACGTTGTTCGATGACGAGTTCAATCATGTCGTTTCTCCTGCCGACTTTCGGTCATCGCCGATGTCGGGGTACTTCAGATGGATGCGTGGAGGGCGTCAGAGTCGGGCTTTGGCAGAAGGGACCACTTGGCGACTGCGGTGCAGCGTGTTGCGGCCACAGAGAGTCCTGCTGCGTCATCAACGACGTCGGTTGCCTCGATCCCGCCACCGAGGCGGTTGGAACCTGCGCAACAGCGCAAGACCAGCGCCTCGACCGCAAACCGACGCTGTTCAAGTAACAGGCTCACACGTCGAATTCCGAGCCATTGGGATCGGCCTTGATACGGTAAGTCCCGCTCTCACGGAAGCTCCGCACAGTGGCGAAAGTGTCTTCCATGAATTGCACGAAGCTGAGCTTGCCATCCCTGGCACGCGCCAGAATCGACAGCGGTGAGGTCACCGTTTTTCCAAGCGTGTTGGAACGATAGGTAAAGTAGCCAAAGATGGCGGCGCCATCGGAATTCTCGAAGCTGTCCTGCGGCTCAAACGCGACCACCGACCAGAAGGTGAAGACATCCTTGAAGGTCTGGACGAGCCCTTCCGTACCGGCGGTGGTTCCGGCCCAAGGCATGATCTGCTTCAGTTCTGGATGTTCATAGTTGAGCGAGACGTACATGAAGTCGCCGGTCGTGTATCTCCGCACGTGCTCAAGATCGGTCGGATTTTCCAGGACGGCCTGCAGGAGCGCGAGCGGACTGTTGGGCCCGGTCGGGATGGCCACACTGGGAGCCGGTGCTTCGGAGATCTTCGCGGTCCTGGCATAAACATCGCGCGTCATTGCAAGTCTCCTTTCGAATTTGACAAAACCTTGCGCTGGCAATCGCCGCTGGAGAGCCTAATCACGGCGATTCTTTGCCACCGAAGCAAGTCTGGATGCCCTGTATCCCGCGGTATTGAACAATCGTGCGAACTTGTCTCGGCTGGTCGCGTCGTCCAGCGATCGATGATCCCTAGCCCATACAACCGCGCGACCAGTGAGTAGTCGCGCGGGCTCGTCGAAGCTTCGCAGGGGAGCCACATTGCTGAAGGCTGCCTCGAACGGCCTGTTCATGCCGGTTTGAACACGCAGCAATGCCATCTCGGTGATCACTGCGCCGCCGCCACGTCGATGGCCACCTTGCCCCGCAGGGAATGCTGGGCCCCGTTCTCCAGCAGGTGATGGGCATCGCCCATGCGCGCCAATGGGAACACCGCGCCGATCACCGGCTTCACCTGCCCCCGTTCCACCAGACGGGTGAGCGCGTCCAGCTTGCCGCGGTTCTGGCGGGTGAAGACGAAATGGTAGGCCGCGTTCTTCCCCCAGGCCTCGACCAGGTTCTGCGGTGCGGAAATGTCCACCAGGCTGACCACGCGACCCAAGTCGGCCAATGCCAGCGGGCTGCGGGTCAGCGTGTCGCCGCCGATGGTGTCGAACACGACGTTGACACCTTTCCCCTGGGTGATCTCCGCCACCGCGTCCACGTAGTCCACCAAGGTGTAATCGATCGCTTCATCTGCGCCCAGTTCTCGCACGAATGCGTGGTGTTCCGTACGCGCGGTGGTGATCACCCGTGCGCCCATGGCCTTGGCCATCTGGATGGCGAGCGTGCCCACACCGCCGGCCCCGCCGTGGATGAGGATGGTTTCGCCCACGGCCAGCTGGGCTCGGGTGACGAAGGCCTCCCAGACGGTGCCACCGGCCAGGGTGAGGCTGGCCGCCTCTAGATGGCTCAGGTTCTCCGGCTTTCGGCCCACCAGGTTCACATCGGCCACATGCTGTTCGGCATAGGAGCCCCAGCCGCCGAAGATCTTGGGGGTGTAGTACACGGCGTCGCCCGGGCGGAATTCGGTCACCTCCGAGCCGATCTCCTCGATGACGCCGGAGATGTCGTGCCCGATGATCGCCGGGAGCGGTACATACGCGGCGTAATCGCCGCGACGGATCTGGTAGTCGAGCGGATTGACCGCGGTGGCATGCACGCGTACCCGAACTTGGCGCGCGCCGACGGCTGGCACGGGGACATCGCGGAGTTCGAACGCATCGCCGTCGCCGAAGCGGGTCAACACCATGGCTTTCATTGTGTGGCTCATGAGACGGTATTATCGGTGCCACGTCGGTGGCGGTGCGCCATGCTCGCGTGGCGACCCACTCACCGGTAGCCGGCGCGGGGCTGAATCAGCTTCAAAGAACCGTTGAAGCTCCGGCGCTCTCGCACGTCATTTACGCCGCCGGAGCGATGCATTCGGCGTTCATGTGCGCAACCGCACTTGCCGTTTTTTGGCTGGATGACATGATGAATTTCAGTGGTCTGACCCTGTTCGTACGCGTCGCCCGTCTAGGCAGCATCAGTGCCGCCGCACGCGACCTCGGCGTCACGCCTGCAGCGGCAAGCGCCCGCCTGGCATCGTTCGAAAAGGAACTGGGTGCAAGGCTGGTGCACCGGACCACCCGGCTGGAAACGCTGACTGAGGACGTGAGCGAGCCGCACCTGCGCCTCGAGATCGGGTTCGGGCGAGCCGTCCTCCCCTCGTTCGGCTGCAGGCCTGGAGATGTCAGGTAAGCCTGCGAAGCACGTCCGAATTTACTGATCAGATAGACGCCTTGTCCAGACCTTCCCTAGCGCTCCAGCAGGTAGATACGTTGTCGGTCATAGTCCCAGACGGTCTTGAACTGGTGCAGGAGAGCGTAGCCGAGCACAAGCCAATCTGCCTCGCTTATCCCGATGGGCGCGGCGGCGGGAGAGTGTGTCGTGTGGACAGCGATCGACGGGATGGACGGCATCGTGTGGCCGTTCAATCGCAAGCCGTGAAGGTCGAAACTATCCGGCTTCGTTGGCGATGGAGTCAATCGCCCTTCCCTCAGCAACCGGGCTTTACCTTCCTCGCTGGTGTACAAGTTGCCATGTTGGCCGGTATCCCAAGACGTGACGACGTCCATTTCCCCTATACGCCCCGCTTGAATGGGATGATTGGGCAGCTTCCGCGTCTCGAAAGGCAGTTCGGCGACAACTCGCTCTGACTCCAGGTAATCGGCCTCCCCATGCCGGTAGAAAGTTGCGCGCAGATTCTGGTAATCCAGCTTCATGGCGTGTCCGCTGAAGGCGTTGTAGCCAATCCAGCCGATGAAGTCGGGTGTAATTCCCTCAAGGAGGCGGGCGTCCATGCTCTCGACCGCAGTCGCGCGAGGGTAGATCAACCCGCCGATGCGGATGTCCTGCAGTTCGGGTACGAGCCGAATCTTAAAGGTTTGACCGCTTCCAAAAAAACCGCTGCCGATCGTTCGTGCGTCTAAAACCGGTACGCGGTTGTCATTGATACTGAGCGAATCCTGGGCGCCCGTGTCGAGCATGAACTTGCCCTCGACACCCGCAACTGTTCCTTCAATAAAGGGAAACTCCCGGACCATTACGATAGGCAGCGTCGTGATCTTGTCGGTCAGCCGTATTTCCGAGGCGCGCTCGGATCTGGGCGGAACCGGTATGTCGCTATCCGCATATGCTGACGTGGTCAGTGCCGCCAACAGGGTTAGCGCGCACACTTTGATATGCCGAAGGTACGGCCGCTGATGCGGGAATGCTGTGAGGAGAATACCGTTTTGCTTCATCGGGATAGCATCGCTCTCTGCCTGCAGTGGGAGAACCTTTTTGGCGGGGGTTCCTGAGCCCTGCGCCGCCGATCTTGCGGGGACAAAACTGATCCTGCGATTCAATGCTACGTGGGGACGGTTGTCGCCCGACTCCGTGTACGTTTCGAACAGGCGGCGGTCCCTACGCTGGCGCGCAGTTGCGCGTACTGACAGGCATCGCTAGCTATCAGCATTCGTCCTAGCCGCGACCGGTGCCGGATCAGCGATCACGAATGCGCCTGAAGGTGCGGGTGAGTGCGATCCCGGGAATCCTCGGTCACGGCGTTTCTTTGTCACCGAGGCTAGTCTGGAGGCCCTGTATCCCGCGGTATTGAACAATCGTGCGAACTTGCGTGGGCTATTCGCGTCGCTCAACGTCGATAACCCTTCACCCGACGGCGTCTTGCCTCCCTCAGGCTACGCAGCCAAACCTCAAGGTTCGCGGGCATAGCTGACTGGTGGTTGCCCCACGTAACGGGTGAAGGCAACGCTGAACGCGCTGGCTGAGCCATATCCCACGCGCTGGGAAACTTCCGACACAGTGAGCCTTTCGCGACGAAGCAAGTTCTTCGCCAACCCATGCGCCAGGCAAGCAGGTACGCGATCGGTGCCATGTCCAGCGCCTCCCGAAAGCGATTGAAGAACGCCGACCGCGACAGCGCAGATTCCCTGGCGAGCTCATCAGTCGACCAAGGCCTTTCCGGCGCGCGGTGCATAGCGCGCAACGCTGCCGCAAGACGGGTGTCGGCGAGGCCCCGGACCAGCCCTGGAGATCCTGTTGTCCCGGGCCCGGATCGGAGGGCCTCGATGAGAAGAACCTCCAGGAGCCGCGCGAGGATCGCCTCACGCGCAGGCCGGGCGTTACGGGACTCATCGCTGACCAAGCGCACCAGTGACGCCAGGCGTGAGTCATCCCGCACGTGTATCAGGCGGGGGAGCAAGGACACTAGTAGCGCGGCGTCGGGAGAGTCGAAGCTACAGTGCCCGCCAATCAGGTGAAGATCTGCGGGGCCATCGACTTCTCCAATCCTGAAGACTCCTCCGCCCGACGCAGCTGGCACGGAGTCGGCATGGCCCATTGGCGCCGCAAGGCTGGACATCGTGATGCCGAAGGTGGCCGGAACCAGGACGAAATCGCCTGCACGAAGCTCGACGGCGTTCTCGCCGTCCAGCGCCAGCCGACAGCCTCCCTCGAGCACTGCGCAGTAGAAGGGCTGGCCCTCATCGGACCGGGTCACTCTCCACGTCCCGGAGCCGATGACGTACTGAAGCCAGCCGCTGCTGCGACTGCGACGCATGGCGCAACACAAGAGACGGGCCCTGCATCAATTGAGGGCCCGTCCCGTCGAGCTCTTATATGTGCGGGGAACCCCTTTAGCTAAGGGCGGCGGCACTTGCAAAACGGCGTAGCGGTCTTGTGGACGACCAGTGAGAAACTGGCGGGACGGTGTTGCTGCTTGCCGCGATGCGAAACGAAATCCGCGTCATGGCAATCCTCTGTGAGTGAGGCCGCCTTTTCTCGCTTAGTCGACTGTGTGCGCGTCGCCTTCCGATTTCGAAACCAAGGTGATCGTCCGTATAGCCAGCTGAGCGACCTCGGACGCCACTAGCAGGGACCTATGCGCCGCCATGACTTCGACGGATCCGGAATCATCGATTCGAACGCACCGGTGCGGCTTGCGCCTGATCGAACGCCATCCGTGCGCGAGCCAGTGCCGGCCCGTATTGCGTTGCCCAGGCGGACAGGCTCTGGATGGGCTCGCGCAGCGACTGACCCAGCTCGGTGATCGAGTACTCCACCCCCACCGGCTTGGTCGGTATCACCGTGCGCGTCACCAGTCCATTGCGTTCCAACCGCTTTAGGGCGTCGGACAGGGCCTTG
Source organism: Novilysobacter longmucuonensis (assembly GCF_046600735.1). Lineage (NCBI taxonomy): Bacteria > Pseudomonadati > Pseudomonadota > Gammaproteobacteria > Lysobacterales > Lysobacteraceae > Novilysobacter > Novilysobacter longmucuonensis. The sequence goes on along the minus strand of NZ_JBJMAW010000013.1, from coordinate 36,324 downwards.
TGGGTAATTCCGTCCAGCCGATGCAGCAGTTCGTTGAACCGCGACGGCTCGTGGCACAGGACGGCCAGTAGCAGCACCGACCATTTATTGGTGATGTGTTCGAGGGCAGTGCGCGTGGCGCGCATGTCGTCCAGTTGCAGATCAGTCACGGGGGCCATGGCGATATACCTCCCGATACCTTGTATGCATCGAGTGCGTTGAGTAGCTCAAATATAGATCGTATATCGGTCACCAACAATTCTTCAACGGACAACGGACATGGCACGACTGGAAGGAAAAAAGGCATTGATCATCGGCGCGGCGAGCGGCATCGGCGCCTCGGTTATGGAGCGTTTCGTGCGCGAGGGTGCCCAGGTCTGGGGCACGGGCCGGCGCGGCCCGGACATCGAAGCGGCGGCCGCAAGCGCGGGTGCGCTCCCGGCGACCGTTGACCCGAGTGTGCAGGCTGATCTGAATGGCCTGGCAACCCGTCTGCGCGATGAAGCAGGCCATCTTGACATCCTGGTGGTCAGCGCGGGCCTGTCCGAGCCGGCGCTGCTGGAGGAGGTGACCGAAGACCACTTCGACCGGCATTTCGACCTCAACGTGCGCGCGCTGCTGTTCGCCACACAGACCTTCGTTCCGCTGATGCGCGCCGGCAGCTCGATCGTGCTGGTGGGTTCGATCGCAGGCAGCAAGGGCGTGCCGGCGCGCGGGGTCTACAGCGCGACCAAGGCGGCAGTGCGTACCCTGGCACGCAGCTGGACTTCGGAGCTGGCGCCGCGCGGCATCCGCGTCAACCTGGTCAGCCCGGGGCCCACCGATACCGCGATGATGGCGTGGACTACCCCGCAGGAACGCGAGGCGCTGCTGGGGATGATCCCCATGGGCCGGATGGGGCGCCCCGAGGAAGTGGCCGCTGCCGCTCTGTTCCTGGCCAGCGACGAGAGCAGTTATGTGGCAGGTGTCGAGTTGTTTGTGGATGGCGGGATGGCGCAGGTGTGAGCAGGCTCCTGACGTTGGCGCCGGCATTTGCCGCGTTCCACCGGTGGACGGAGGGCTTATGAAACGGGACCCCGCTTACGGATCAGTCGCATGGCCGGAATGCACGGCGCCATGCCAAACCAAGAAGTTCATCGGGGGCGCTGACGGCCGCTTCCGACCCATAGCGGACTCGCGGTGCCCTAGGACTGCCGGATGGAAGCCGGCTGCAATCCACCGAGCCGATTGAACCGATCGCCCCCTCCCTGCCACCTATGCTTTGACGAGGTGAAGCGGGGGTGGCGGTGCAACGCGCTGCCCGGTGTTCCCGCGGCTTCTTATGGGCCGCTACTTCCGCGACGCGATGAAGCTGCCCGAGTACGCCATGCCGCCTGTGCCAGCGCACGCGCCGAGGCAAGGCGATTGCAAACGCCCCGAGCTTCAAGGTGCAGCCTAGTTGAGCCTCTAAGGGATGCCCCGGCGCCGTGCTTCGATTCCGTTCGGCCGGACTCCGCTTCGCGATCCTGGACAGCTTCAGTGATGGCCTAGCGCCGGGGCAGGAGTAGGGTGCCCAACTCAGCGGCCGCGCGCCCTCGGTTGTTGCCGCGCCTCGACGTCAGAAACCTCCTACAAGGCAGCCGTCGGGTATTTCCGTTTGGCCGAGGCTCCTCAGTTGTGAATCGGTGTTGAACGCGGAGGCGTAGGGGTTCGGCGCTCGCACGTCTTGCCCGTGTGCGCAACCACGCGACTCTGCACGACGGTCCGATAAGCATCCAGGGCAGGGGCGATTTGCGTTTGTGCCGACGCGAGTTGCATATCCAACACGCAGCAGCGATGTTGCCGGCCACGTCCCGGCCACCGTCTTATTGGGCCACCAGGTGCTCGGCGGTGTAGCGAAGCGGGGTTGCCAGTCGTAGAAATTTCCGCGCTTCAATTTGCTCACCGGATCCGTCCCGTGCGAGTCGGTCTTCGCGAAGTGGACGTTGATCTGATCGGCGCGCAGTGTCGGCAGCTGGGCGGCGAGGAACTCATGAGGTTCAAGTTGGGGCTCTCAGTGATGCTGACCGTTCATGGCGGCCGATCAGGCTTCATGTCTACCTAATGGCACCTCTCCAGCGACCGCGGCCACTGGAGAGGGGAACCGACGGACTCAGTTTGCGGCATCCTTGAGGGCCTTCAACGGACGAACCTTGATTTTGGTGCTAGCGGGCTTCGCGGCGAAGACCTGCTCTTCCTTGGTAAAGGGATTGATCCCCTTGCGGCGCGGCTTGGCCGGCACCTTCACGGACGTGATCTTCAGCAGCCCAGGGATGGTGAACTGGCCGGCGCCCTTCTTGTGCAGCGATGCCTTCGCGGCATCGTCCAGTGCGGACAGAACATCGCGGACTTCACGGTTGCTGAGCTCAGTGCGCACTGCAATGAACGCGATGAGCTGCGTCTTGTTCAACGGCTCGGTGATCGGCTTGATGCGGTTGGTGGGTGCCTTCGCCATGGGTGCTGCTTCTCCAGTGTTCGGGGCGGGATGTGGACGAGCCGATGCCCCAAAACGGCTCGTAGGAAAGGGTAACGGGTTCGGTTGCGACCGGCGCGCTTAGCCGTGGTGCACCCTGGCGGGCGCCGGCAGCCGGATAAGGGAGGGTTATCGAGGGTAGGGCCGGGCCAGCCTTGTCCCGAGGCGACACTGATCTATGAAGCCGCGGCCCCGCAGTCAAGCTGCGGCTTAATCCGGGACCTTGGAGTGCCGTCCGCCATTGGTCGTAGTGGTGGAGCTTACTTCGGACACAAACGCGACTGCGCGCGAAACCGGTCGCACGCATGTATAAAATGAGCCTTTCTAAAAATACGTCAACGATGATCCATTCACTTTCGCGGGCCACCAGCTACTTGCAGAGCTTCTGTGTGCGACTAGATGGTGCGCATCTGTTGCGTAGTCACGCCACGGGATTCTTCGTTCGCGTCAAGGGCGCGATTTTGCTGATCACCAACTGGCATGTGGTTAGTGGTTTGAATCCCGTCGATCCCAGCAAGGCAATCAACCCATCCCCGCACTATTTGAAGGTGACGCTGCTTAGTCGGACGAATAGCGTCTCCGAGCTTTCCGTCCCGCTTTACGATGCCGACATGAAGCCGCGCTGGTACGAGCACCCGGATCGTCATGCTGTGGACATCGCACTGATTGAGCTTCCGGAGGCCTTAGAGGAGTACTTCTACTTCGTGGATATCCATTCGGTGGAGGACGATGCCAAGATCGTGGAAGCCGTGGCGAAGGACGTCTTCATTCTGGGCTATCCCTTCAGCAAGGCAGACCTCGAGGCCGAGTTCGGTGCACAGTCGCCGTACTACTTGCCCGTATGGAAGCGCGGCAGCATCGCGACCGAGCCTGCCGTACCTCTGCATGATCGGGTGGTCCTGATCGACTCCCTCAGTCGCGCAGGGATGTCCGGTGCACCCGTGCTGATCTCCGAGGATCATCAAATGATGCGTGCGAGGAACGCGCAGGGCAACGCGTTCATCGAAGCGGTGAGGCGCGGCGACACTTCGGCCCTAGAGCACTACGATCACGACAATGTCGAGGATGCTCGCATCAAGCAGTTCAAGCTTTTAGGGGTGTACTCGGGAACCATCGGCAGCACCAAAATGGGCGAGATTGCGCTGGGCAAATGTTGGACGACGCGAACCCTGGCGCAGACGGTTGACCAAGCGATTCAGGGACAGATGCCTGCCCACGCGCCCGAGGCGAACGAGCACTACGCGGCCTTTTTGCAGCGCACGAGACGTGGCCAGCTCATCTTGCACGATGCGGCCGGCAATGAAACAAAGCGCGTTCAATTGATTCCGGGCTAGAAGCGGAGGGATTGCCTCGCACGCCTCCAACCGCAGTGCCACCGAGGTGCGCCGCAACGAGCGTTCTGCGATGCGCCTCCGCTTCCGGCCAAGAGGCGATGCTCACGTCCGGATTAGGGAGGTTTATCGGGGGCAGGGGGGGCGTACGCTGCCTAACCGGTAGTCTTCGGACCGCACTTGGCGAACGTGCGCCTGCTCATTGCGCAGCCCGAAGGCTTCTACCAGCCACCGGTATGCCGCCGAGCAGGGCAGACCGCCTTCTTTCCATGGAGGAGCCACAGTTGGGTGCGCCAATCTGCGCCTCCGACGAGTCTCGGCGCTGGTGACCTAAGGGCGTGTTCTGGCCCGTCGTATGATTGCCATGTCCAGGGGGTTGAACATGACACCGAATGAGTTCATCGCCAAGTGGCAAGGAGGCGGGAAGGAGCGCGCCGAGGCGCAGTCCTTCTTCAATGATATGTGCCTGCTTGTCGGGCATAAGACGCCCAGGGAGGCAGATCCCACCCGGTCTTGGTTCGCCTTTGAATACGGGGCGGAGAAGACGGTAGGCGGCAAAGGCTTCGCCGACGCCTGGAAAAAAGGCTTCTTCGGCTGGGAGGCCAAGGGGACCGGGCGCAGTCTTCAAGACGCCTATGCCCAGCTCAAGATGTACTCCGACGATCTGCAGAACCCGCCTCTGCTGGTTGTCTCCGACCTTCAAACCATCGAGATCCATACCAACTTTACCAACACGGTGAAGGAAGTTCATCGCTTCACGGTGGAGGACTTGGTCCAGTCCGAGGTCCTGCGCAAGGTCCGGGCGATGTTCCACAACCCCGAAGAGCTGCGTCCCGGGACCAAGCGCTCCGACATCACCAAGGAGGCCGCACAGAAGTTCGCGGCCCTGGCTTGGACATTGAGAGGCCGAAACCATGCTGCCCAGGAAGTCGCCCACTTCCTCAACCGTCTAGTATTTTGCATGTTCGCCGAGGACATCGGCCTGCTGCCCGACCAGCTGTTTACACGGATGGTAACCGCGTCACAAGACGATCCTGCCGCGTTCCAGTCAAACGCAGCCCAACTGTTTGAAGCCATGCGTACGGGAGGACAGGCCGGCTTCGTCAAGGTTGAGTGGTTCAACGGTGGCTTGTTCAACGACGACACCACCTTGCCACTGGACCGCGAGGAGCTGCGCACGCTTCTGGCTGCCTGCCATCTGTCTTGGGACCAAATCGACCCCTCGATCTTCGGCACGCTTTTCGAGCGAGGCCTTGACCCGGAAAAGCGTTCCCAGTTGGGCGCTCATTACACCGACCCCGAGACGATCATGAAGATCGTCCGACCTGTGGTCAGCCAGCCCTGGCTGATGGCTTGGGAAGAGGAAAAGGCAGTGCTGGCCGACCTGATGAGCAGGGCCAATCTGCACGGGTCCCGGCAGGGTTTGAGCAAAGCGGAGAAGGGTGCGCGCACTCAGGCTCACAACCAGGCCAAGCAGCGCTTCTCTGACTTCCTAGATCGTCTGCGTGCTTTCAAGGTTCTTGACCCGGCTTGTGGCTCCGGCAATTTCTTGTTCATGTCGCTGAGGGCTCTGAAAGACCTCGAGCACCGCGTCATGATTGAAGCCTCGGAGATGGGGCTGGAGCGCCAGATCCTCGGAGTAGGGCCTGCTCAGGTCACGGGCATTGAACTCAATGAGTACGCCGCCGAGCTTGCCCGCATCACCGTATGGATCGGTGAGCTCCAATGGATGGTTCAGAACGGCTACGGCGCGAGGAAAAACCCCATCCTCCATCCGCTGGATCAGATCCAGTGCCGAGACGCCTTGATCACCGGAAAAGCTCCTGCCGCCTGGCCGCAAGCCGATGTCATCGTGGGCAATCCGCCCTTCATCGGGAACAAAAAGCTCCTGCGCGAACTAGGGGAGGAGTACGTCCAAGCCTTGCGCGAAGCATACGACGGCCGTGTCTCCGAAGGGGCGGATTTCGTCTGCTACTGGTTCGAGCGTGCGACGGATGCCATCGAGACCGGCACAACCCACCGTGCTGGCTTGGTCGCCACCAACAGCATTCGAGGCGGAGCCAATCGCCTCTCGCTAGCCCGCATCGTTGAACAGTCGCGGATCTACGACGCCTGGAGCGATGAGGAGTGGTGGGACAAGGGCACAGCGGTGCGGGTCTCCCTGGTCGCCTTCGGTCAGTCCAGCGCGCCCGCGCGGCTCGATGGCCAGGAAGTACAGACCATCTATCCGGACCTCCACGCACAGGCTTTCGGTGGGGTGGAGCTGGATCTAACCCAAGCCAAGTCCTTGGCTCAGAACAAGGGGCTTTGCTTCCAGGGTGTGAAACTCGGTGGTCCGTTCGAAGTCCCTGCCGAGACAGCGCGGGAGTGGTTGACGCTGCCTAACCCGCACGGCAAACCCAATAGCGCAATCCTGCGTCGTTGGCTCAACGGCATGGACCTGGTTCGCAGGCCAACTGATGCCTGGTTGATCGATTTCGGCGTTGAAATGGAGCAGAAGGTGGCGATGCTGTTCGAGGCACCGTTCAAGCATCTCAAAACAGCAGTGGCGTCAGCTGGCAAGCGCAGAGAGGTAGCCGCCCAAGGCGCGTGGTGGAGGCATCAGCGGCCCCGTCCCCAGATGCGGAAGACTCTGGCTCCACTGACCCGATGGATCGCCACCCCAGAAGTCTCCAAGCATCGAGTGTTTGCTTGGATGTCCCCGGAGATGCTGCCCAGTGGATCTGTCTATGCGATCGCTCGCGACGATGACTTCATGTTAGGGATTCTCCAGTCGAAGATCCATGAGGCGTGGGCGTTGCGAGCTGGAACCCGAATGGGGGTGGGCAACGATCCTCGGTACACATCGACAACGACCTTCGAAGCGTTCCCCTTCCCCGATGGCCTCACGCCCAACCTGCCGCTCAAGACGGTGTTGGGGGATCCCCGGACAAAGAAAATCGCCGAGCTGGCTAAGACCCTTCTAAACCGTCGGGATGCTTGGCTGAACCCTCAGCAATGGGTCGATTGGGTGGACGAGCCAACGCCGGGCTATCCCAGCAGGCCTGTGGCCAAGTCTGGGTTCGAGAAGCAACTGGCAGCTCGTACCATCACCGCTCTGTACAACGAGCGGCCTGACTGGCTTGTGTCTCTCCACGACGAGCTCGATGAGGCCGTAGCTCATGCCTACGGGTGGAGCTGGCCGCTGAGCGAAGAGGAAGTGCTCGAACGCCTGCTGGCGTTTAACTTGGCAAGGTCAGCATGATGGGAGCCACCGTCAACCGCGGCACCCGGGATGAAGGACAGGGGGGCGCATGAATCAGATGCACTTTCAAGTCGACGCTCGCCTTGCGACGTTGCTGAGCCAAGAATACGCGTCAACTGAGAAGGCTATAAAGGAACTCGTGGATAACGCATGGGATGCTGACGCGAGCACAGTCAGGATCAGCCTGCCAGCCCCCATGACCCAGGAGCCAATCACCGTTAGTGATGATGGCAGCGGCATGACGGAAGAAGAGTTGAGGCGCCATTATCTGTTCATCGCTCGCGATCGTCGAGCCGGCAAGGGCGAGCGAACAGCTGGAAAAAAGCGCCTCATTAAGGGTCGCAAGGGCATCGGCAAGTTTGCCGGTCTAATGGCCGCGTCCGTCATGAGACTCGAAACCAAGGCCCGCGGCCGGTGGTCTCGCATTCACCTGACCTTGGAGGAGCTTGCGAAAGCTGAAGATATTGAGCATCTCCCCCTCAATCACGAAGTCTCAGATTGCCCAGAAAGCGAGCATGAGACAAACATCATACTAACTGATCTACATCAGGGGCTTGCCTATCCCGACCCTGACAAGCTGCGCCAAGTCCTCTTGCAGGAATACGGTCGTGAGGATGACTTCAGCATCTTCGTCAATGGCAAAGAGCTTGGGATTGACGATGTCCGCGGTACTTACCACGAAGAGGCAGAGGCATTGGAGGCAACGGGAGACGTCCGTCTACGCTTCTCAATCAGTGATGGAAAGGCAAGTCTACGACAGCCGGGCATCACCCTCCGCGTCGACGGCAAGGCAGTGGGTAAGCCAAGCTTCTTCGGGCTTGACCGTACCGATGACTTCCCCAGGAAGCTTCTTAATAAGCTATTCGGTGAAATCGACGCTGACGGCCTTGCCCCACATGTCACCGCCGGATGGGGTGAGGTGCTGGAGAACAGTGAGTTGATGAAGGAAGTAGAGGCATACCTCCAACCCCGTCTACGAGAGGCTTTTCAGATTCATTACGGGCAAGAGATGCAGTTAGCGCAGGCCCGTTTGCAGAAGGCTGTCAAAGAGCGCCTCGCCAAGTTGCCAGAATACAAGCGCGAATTTGCGGAAAGAGCCATCAAGCGCGTGCTTGATCGATTCTATGGAGAACCTGAGTCAAAGGTCGAGCCGATGGTATTCGTCCTGTTGGAGGCCTTGGAGCGGTCTGATTACCGGGCCTTGATGGAGCACATAGCAGAAGCCTCACGTGGCGAGATTGGCACCCTCGCCGATGCACTGGGCGACTTCGGCCTAGCGGACATGGCGCACCTGGTCCAGCAAGCTGAGGCGAGATCGCTGTATCTGGATCAGCTTGAACGACTCAGTGACGATCCGAAAACGCGCGAAGTCCAGATGCACGTTGCCATCGAGAATGCATTGTGGATCTTTGGCCCGGAATACTCCTTATTTAGCTCAAATCAGACTCTGAAAAAGCAGGTTGAGGAGTACCTTGGGAAGCAGTACAAAGGCAACCATGCTTCAAAGAGGCCGGATCTGCTCTTAAGCGAGAATCTGAATGAGGAATATTTGCTCATCGAATTCAAGCGTCCGGATCACGGACTTACCTATGCCGACTATCAGCAGCTGACAGGCTATCGGAACGACTTGTCAGCCTCATCGGGAAAGACTATTCGCGTGCTGCTGCTAGGAGGAAGGAAGGGAGGGGATCTTCGATCCAGTCAGTATGTCGAGCCGAATACCACCGTCATGCTCTTCAATGACGTGATCTCTTCCGCTCGCCGCCAGATTGCGTGGCTTCTTCGCAAAGGCGATTAGTCTCCGGAATCCGCTCCGGTTAGGGGCGGATGGTCATGCAAGGATTAGGGATGTTTATCGGGGGTAGGGACGGGCAGCCTTCGACCGATTACGGTCATTCCAATGTGGCCGACTGCAGTTTTGCCCTCCGTTGGTGGAAGTGCAAACCCATTAGCTTTACATTACGTTGGCCCACCCGTACAACCGCTCTGATCGAATTCACTGTGCCCAGATTAAAATTAAATGAGCTGGAATGACGCGCCGCAAATTGTAGGTGCGTCACGCGGCCATCCTGGTTCCTGTATCACGAAATTTACCTTGCTCAGGATCGCATGAAAAAAGCCATCGTTCCCATTGCGCGACAACTTTCCCACAATCTCATTCGCATGTGGTCATGGCTGGAAAGCAAAGATCGCTCCGCCGACATTCAGGCGAATTTTGTAGACCTCGCGCCCACTGACAAGGCAGACAAGGCCGGCGTGTACTCCGAAGCAATTCTGTTTGCGACGAGCAATACGAAGGTTTTCAACATAGCCCTGACTGGCCCCTATGGCTCGGGAAAGAGCAGTATCATCCAAACCTTCTTGAAGAAATATCAGCGACCTGCGCTTCATATCTCTCTCGCTGCTTTCATCCCCGAGGCGGATTCGGAGGGGGCGGGGGTGAGCCGTCAAGAGATTGAGCGAAGCATTCTGCAGCAGATGCTCTATGGAGCTGACGCAAATAGACTCCCGCTGTCTCGCTTCAAGAGAATTCAGTCGCCTGGTGTGTGGTCGGCAGTCAAGTCGCTTTTTATAACACTTGGAATTCTCGCGCTTTGGTATGTGTTTAGTCGGCGAGAGGACATCATGAGTGGCGACTTCTTTACTCCGTTCGCGCTCAGCAACGGCTTCAACCTGGGGATCTGCGCGTTTGCAGCAGCGTTTCTATGGGCGGCACTTCATCACCTTTATGTCGCGAGCTTCGGCCTTTCGCTCAAGAGCATTTCATTGAAAGACGTTGAGATAAGGCCCGCACATGAGGACCAAACATCCGTACTGAATCGTCATTTAGACGAAATAATATACTTCTTTCAGTCAACCGACTATGATCTCGTAATAATTGAAGATCTAGATCGGTTCAACGACGCCGAGATTTTTGTGACGCTGCGCGAGCTTAATAGTCTCGTGAACGAGAACGCGGGTGTAAAGCGCCCCGTTAGGTTCATCTACGCCTTGCGTGACGACATGTTTGTCAACACAGACCGAACCAAGTTCTTCGAATTTATCATTCCCGTGATACCGATTATCAATTCGTCAAATTCGATCGACATGGTATTGAGGCAGGGAAGAAGGCTGGAGATCGATGGCCGCCTTGATCGGCAGTTTCTCAGAGAGGTCTCGCGTTACCTAAACGACCTTAGGTTGATTCAGAACATCTTCAATGAATATGCCATTTATGTGGCTCACTTGGAGGCCGACGGGGAGAGCCTTCTTGATGCAAGCAAGCTTCTCGCGATCCTGATTTATAAAAATGTCTACCCAAGGGACTTTGAGCAGTTGCACCGCGGGGCGGGCAATCTCGCGGAAATATTGAATCGTCAAGATAAGTTAATTCGTGAAGGTGAGGCAGAATACAGGACCGAGATCGCAGATCTCGAAAGACGACTCGAAGTCGCGGAGCGGCAGACACCTACGGACCTGAAAGAGCTGCGCCAAATCTACGCTATGGCTCTGGTCGAAATGCTTCCAGCTGGATTTATCGGCGTCGGCATCAATCCGCAAAGCTTGATCGCGGCCCAGGAGCTTGTCGGCCACGATGTGTTCGAGAAACTGATTGGCGGGCAGCGTCTATATTGCCGCTATGGTCAGGGGCAATTTCAGCAGTTCGATATTTCTAAGTTGCAAAGCGAGGTAGACCCACAAAAATCTTACCTAGAACGCAAGGAGGAGATCGAAAGTAAGACGGATGAAGCTAAGAACAAGATCCTACACCGAATACAGGACCTCAGATCAAAGATCTCTAAGCTGCGCACAGCAAAGCTCAATGAGCTGCTACGTTTGAACGCTGACCGTGTAGAGGATGTTTTTAAAGCTTTCGGAGAGAAGGGTGAGCTCGCTCGCTTTCTTATCCTAGAAGGCCATCTTGATGACACCTACTACCAGTACACTTCACTATTTCACTCAGGCCGCCTGTCGCCTAATGACAATAGGTTTTTGATCCAGATACGGGCATTTGTTACCCCCGAGCCAAGTTTTTCAATCGACAACCCTAAGGAAGTCATCGCAGCGATGCGAGATGAGGACTTCCGGCAAAGTTATGCCTTGAACGTTAAGATTGTTGATAGCCTTTTGAGTGATCCGGGTCTTTACCCTGATCAGTCGCGGAAGTTTTTCGAGCTTCTCTCGTCTGAATTTGAGAGAAGCGAAGAATTCTTGGAAGCTTATTATACCAGTGGCCGTGATGTTGCAGGGCTTCTTACGGGGTTGTTCAAAAGTTGGAAGGACCTAGTACCAGCTGCCATTGCCAGCGCCAACAGTACCTCTCACGTTTCGCAGCTGGTGGCGAATCTACCGCTGAGCTCGCTCAAATCGCTTGCGAGGGATTTTAGCGCTCTTTCAGAATTTGTCGACGCAAACCTTCCGGGAATTTTGGTGAATTTTCCCGAGCTAGCACCGGAGCGTCTTGGATGCCTCGATTTTGAGGTCGAAGATCTGGCTGCGATCAAAGAACACACTGAAATCGTACGCTTCATGTTCGAGGAGAGTTGTTTCAAGCTCACGATTTCGAACTTGGAGTTCGCTTACCAATCCATTCTGGGAGAGAGCGATCTCGAGCCGCTACGGGAGAGAAACTTTACTATCATACGTTCAACGAATAGCGCACCTTTGATGGGGCGAGTTGAGCGCAGTTTTGACCATTACCTGCGAGATATCCTCTTGGGGCTCCAAAGAAACTCCAAAGAAGATGAGCCTGCTATCCTAGCTGTGGTTTGCCACGAGACGCTTAATCCGGATGATCTTCGGAAGTTTCTGGAACGCCAGACGAATATACTATCGAATCTAGAGGATGTGCCAGAGAAATGGCACGCGATGCTGTTCGAGTCGAATGTGATTGAACCAACTTGGGCGAACTGCCTTGATTTCATGAGAGCTGACGGGTTCAATGCAGGTAGCCTGGTTGCATATCTTGATCGAGATTTTATCCGTTCGGTTATTCTGCAAGACCCTATGCCAGGCGACCTGGATTCACGCCCTCTTCGACGTTTTATCGTTGAGGCAGGCGCGCTGTCTGATGCCTCCTATAGAGAGTATGTTCGCGCCCTGCCGCTGCCGTTCAAGAACCCGCCCCAAGAACTCGGGGCAACCAAGCTTCGAATCCTGATTGATGAGGGAAAAGTCAAATTTACTAAGGAGAGTCTTGATCAGCTCGCTGACGACACGAGTTTGCAGATGCTGTTCGTGGCGGCCAACATTGACACATACCTGGCCGCGCCCGCCAACTTTGCCCTCGACGATGACTTCCGGGAAGAGCTTCTCAGGTCTGAAATTGATCAAGCAGCCAAACTCGAGATAGTCAAACTGATGGATCTAGGAGCGCTCGTGAGCCTCCCCGAGCGGTCAGCGCTTATCGGCCCGATTCTGGATAGCCCGAACGTTGAGATATCCAACCTTAATGGAAGTATCGCGCAATCGTTGATAACGAACTCTGCTCCGATAGCGACCCAGATCTCGCTTTTTAATAAATACCACTCGCTTATGTCGGATGACGAAGTGCGTCTTGTTTTGGATAGACTGCCGGAACCATATTCGGAAATAAAAACTGGATATAGGACACCAAGGCTGAAAAACAGCCCAGAGAACCTAGATCTAGTGGCATGGCTTGACGCACGAGATCTTATTTCCTCATGGAGTGAGGATCGTTTCTTTAGTAACGATATAAAGGTGAATCTTTATAGGGGTTGAGAGGCGGCTTCTGAGTTTTGCGCTGTCTCGGTGTCAGCGGCACCCTGCTGAAGATCAACATACGAACGGCCGCTTCTTGCCGAAAGCAAACGTTAGCGGGGTAGAGGATTAGGAAGATTTATCGGGGGTAGGGGAGGGCAGCTTCCGCATTGAAGTTTGCACCGACGCACGGGCTGCTAATACTTCGGTTTGCTAGCTCGACTCGGCGGCCCCCAAGATCGAATTGTGCCAAGTCCGGCGGGTGTCGTGCAGAATGCTGGATAAGTACGTCGGTCAAGATGCCGCGTTCATCCGTGGTATCCCTAATCCCCAGCCCGTCATGCTTTATCAGTATGGGCGCCGATCGCGTTGTCTTGCGTCGCGATTGATCCAGTATCCGCATACTTCAGACAAGGAACAGTCGCGTGACGTCTATTACAACTACCCCATCGCGCGTTACGGGTTTTGATCCCGCTGCGATCTACGGGGGAAGTGCTGAGCGCGCCACGCTATTGATCGGTGTCGATACCGATCCGGCAGTAGGCAGGACGACGGCGCATATTCTGATGTGCGAATCCCCCGACGTTAAGCCTGCCTTCCCGCGCGTGGAGGTGATCGCACCGCCCATGGCTGCGTGGGCAAAGAGCGATGACGACATCATCGCGCTGATCGCTCAAGGTGGCAGCGAACTTCGAGGCTCACCGCTGCTGCCTGAGGAAGTGAACGTCATCAAAAGGCGCGTGACGATCGTGCGCTGCGAAGACGTGAACGCTGCCTCGTTGCTCGCCCACGTGGCGCGGTCCGACGGCGACTTCATCTTGGTGCCAATGGCGGAGATCTATCGGCATGCCAGAGCGGTGGCCGGTGCGCCGCACGGGCGCGCCACGGTGCTGTTGGCAGAGGATATCTGGGTCCCTCACGTCAGCGCATGGCTTCCAGACTGCATTGAGCATGTGCACACCAATGAAAGCGCGATCATGTTCAGTATCCCCGGTCTGCTCGTGATGCGGGACGCCAACAAGGCCGCGATCGAGGCGATCTACGATCTGGCCGTCGCCAACTTTGGTTATGACGGAGAGGTGCAGCAGAACGCCTTTGTAGCAGAGAACATGCAGCACTGGGCGGCCCTGTCGGAGACGGGGCGTGCGGAGGAGGCGTTGGCGCAGATCGAGGCGTCTGATCTGAGTGCGGGCCTAAAGCGGCAACTGAGGATCCAGGTGCTCTTTCGGGGCAAGGAGCGGGGGCGGGCGGCCGAAGAAATCCGCGCGCTGCTCGCCAGTGGCGTCAAGATGCCGGCCGAAAATGCGGTCCGGTTTGGGTGGATGGCGCAGGAGGGAGGCGATGCCGAGTCGGCGAAGACGCTGATCAGGCAGGGCATAGGGGAAGTGACCGAGGAGTCCCACCTCGCACGCACACTGGGATCGTGCACCTGGTTGGACGACAGCGAGCTGGAGGTGCTGGTGTATGAGCGCCTACGGGAGCTGTATCCGAAGAGTGAGGCCCTGACGGACTACCGGACGCGCTTGTTGCTGCGCTGGAGTCGGGAGGTGTCCGATGAACGGGTCGGCCGTGTGATCCGCAACATGACACTGACCGGCCACGACAATCTCATTGCAAACGCATTGCGCGATCTCTCCGCCAAAGGGGTAGAGGCGCTGGTCGAGGTAAGCGATCCCTGGCCGGTCGAGCAGCGCGATTTTGCCAGGCTATGCGGGACGCACCGGCTGCTGGTTCTCAATGAGGCGGATAAGGCCATCGCGTTGGCGATACAGACCTCCGCAGACGGTGCGCATGCCCGGCGTATCAATTGGATGCTGATTGCTGCACTCAAGCGCGTGCTGTTGGAAAAAAAGGAAGTACAGGAGGAAGGCTTCTACGATGAGGTATTCCAGCGGCTGCGCGACGACGTCGCCGCGCACCCGGATGATCCAGAGTTACGGGAATACTTTCGTGGACTGTTCTGTGTCGAGACCAGTGGTAGCTGGGGCCTTCCGCTGCTCGTGACGCAGACGATGGCGCTGGCCACACGTGCCGTGGCCGTAATCACCGATCCGCCGGTGTTGAAGGCCGCCTCGCCCCAGGAATTCAATGCGTTCATGCGGCGTGCTGACCAGTGGATGAGCCAAGCACGTGCCATTGATGTGAGCAGCACGGCACTGCCTGACGCTGTCATCGGCGGGGACGACCCGGGCGCGCTGCTGGAGGCGATGTCAGGGGCGGTCGACTACCTGGTCGAGACGTGGGAGCCTGACAAGGCGGCCAATGTAGAAAACGTGGCCTTTGTGGGTGCGATGCTCGCCAGGAAAGTGCCTGATACCCTCACTGACATCAATATGATCCGGCTGATCGCCAGCCGACGGGCGATGGACGGTAAGGTGCAACGCAGCCGCGACCTGGCCGAACAGATTCTTGAACTTGCCGGTACGTCCAAGATCAGGGGCCGGCTGGCGTGGGGCGCGTATGCAGACCTGTATCAGCGCTCCCGGCATCCGGTGGATGCGCTGATCGGTCTCTCGTCTGCGTTCGCGATCGATGTGCCGGTCGATGCCCCGACGCTGTGGTGGGAGACCTACACCTTGTTCCGTAGCGTCCGTGACGTGGGCCTGTTCCCTTTCGCGCGGGAGCTGCTGGTGCCGCTCAAGCGCCTGCAGGAAATGGTCGCCAACAACCCGGCAGGACACGCGCGCATGCGATCTCTGGAGCTGGGGGTGCGGTTGATGGATAGGCAGGACCGTACCCCGGCCATGCTCGAGCAGATCGTCCAAGACGCGGCCAATCACTGCGCCTCGGTCAAGGGCATGAACGATGAGCCGATACCGGCGCTTGCGTTGCTGGTGCAGTCGATGGGACTGTTCGAAGGCGTAGGCGGCGTGGTGCCTGGGCACGTCCACGAGATAAAAGCGGCGGCGATGGAACAGGTAACGGCCGCGGATCGGGCGTACTTGGACGCGATCTCGGCCGCTCATCCGACCATCGAAGAGGCGGTGCGTCTGCATAATCGCGTGGAAGTGGCGCGACACTCGGACGATGCGCCGGGAGATCTTCTAGCCGCTGAGCTTGCCGCCCGACGAATCCTGTCCGAAACAGCACTGTCTGCCGAGCACGCGGCAACGGCGATCGAGCTATTGGCGGATCGCGAGTTGGACCCGACGGCGATCGATCGCGTATTGGACGTGAGTTGGCCCTCGCAATACCTGCATGAGATCCGTCCCGCGGCGGGGGCGGCCATGATGATGGGCTTGGACATCGATGGCGAACTGACGGTGCTGACCTCGACCGAGGAAGGCGATACGGTGGAGCGGCCGGCCCGTGAGACGGGATCGTTTGGTGAGGCACTGGCCACTTGGAGCGACAAGTACCCGCTTCGATACGGGAAGATTGAGCGCGAAGAGGGTAACAACGAGATTTTCGTGACCATGGCGCCCGTGGCCATACCGCTGCCGGAGACGACCAAGCTGGTCGTGGTGGGGGAGGCGGCGCTGCTCCAGATTCCGCTCAACCTGATGGCCAAGGGCGACGGGTTCTGGGGCCAGCATCAGGCCATTGGCTACGTGCCTTCGCTGACGTGGCTGCACTCCACCCGTGCGCGGCCAATGATGACCAATGCCCGGCGTGTGGCGTGGATATCCGATCCGGGCGAGGTGGTCGGTAACAGTGCCCTGGTGGCGGTGATCCAGCGTACCGACACGGCGTTTCAGGAGCACGGCTTTGAGGTCGATACCCGAGGGTCGCTGCCCGATGATCTGGCCGATGCACAAATCGCGGTGATCGCGGCGCATGGCAGTGTCGGCACCGACGGTCGCTTTTTGCATCGGGTGACCGATGAGAAGGAATTGGTGATCTCGCCGCGGGCATTGACCCATGCGTTGGCTGGGACTGAGTTGGTGATCTTGTTTATCTGCAGCGGTGGCCGCGTGGATCGGCACCCGCATGCCAATACGGCGATTGGTCTACCAAAGCTCCTACTGATGGCCGGCTCGCGTGTGGTCATTGCCTCGCCGTGGCCGATGACGCCGATCATTTCGGGGTACTGGCTGGAAACGTTCATGGCCGAGTGGGAGCGGGGACAGACCGCGCTGGATGCGACGTTTGTAGCCAACGCCGCGGTCGATGCGAAGTTCGGACAGGTGCCGCAGTACGCGATGGCAATGATCGCCTACGGCGATGTGATGCTGACGAAGCCGCCAGTAGCATAGGTGTCTACGAAACCCGGGGCGATTCACATCAATGTCGTGTGCCAACGCGCTGGACGCTATATCGCTCCTGCGAGAACGGCGTCCGACCGCAGCGAGCGCTAGCCAGCCGATACACGGGCGGATGTGAGAAATTTACGGTCGCGCTGTGGGCTTGGGGTGATTGCTTCGGCGAGCCGCATCGACGACAGTTTCGACTGACCGAATCCGGACAACGGCGTTCATGTCCAAGCGCAAGCCCAAGAAGCGTCATCGACGCACGTTTCAGGCACCAAAGCGCCCGCTAAGCGACATGGAGAAGGCACTGAATCGCAGCATTGAGGCCGTTCGCGCTCACCTGATCACGGTGAGCGCGATCGACGCATACCTCGCGCTGCTCATCGCCGAATTGTGGCTGCCCAACCTGTCGGCGCAGACCCGTCAGGCCTTGGCGCTGTCTGTCTTCGTCTCCGTAAAGGCACCCGTCTTCGGCGATCGCCGCCTGGCTACGTATGCGCAATTCAGCGACTTCATCAGGCGCTTGCACGAGCTGTTGCCCACATTTCCCATGACGGACGACTACGTGCCCGAGTTAGACTGGGGGCAGGTGCGCGCCGTTTTTGAAGGCAAGAGCTATCGCCTGATGTACGGCGGCGCCTTCGAGCGAATGCCGGATTTCATCGACGCCTTTCGCCTGGCAAGAGCCGGAGGCGCAGCGGGGCGCGACGACATGCGTGCGGTGCTTGCGCTGCACGATCATCTGCTGGATAACATTTCGCAATCGGATGAGGTCAGCGGCCTCGATTCGGGCCACCTCGAAGTGCCGCCAGAAGAGTTCTGGGCGCAGGCTCGACAGGTCTTGCAAGCGATTCCAGACATGACGGCCGGGTTGGCCGTAAGTCCTGCGCTGATCGCTCGCCCCGGTGCCATCCCGTCGCTGGACGCTGCTACGTTCACGACCAAGTTCATGACGGGCAAGCTGCTGCCCTTCGCCTGGCTCGAGTTGGACGGCAAACGCTTCCCGCTCAGCCCGCGATGTCTGTGCGCCGTGGTGATCCAGCACTGGGAAGAGCGCGACGCCCGGTCCAGCGGACAGTTGGAGCGAGACACATCGACGCAAACCGCCCGCTTCCTCGAAGTGCGCTTTCGACCGGCGGACATCATCCCTGGCCCATTGCGCGTGTCGCTTCGCCACCCGAAGCTGGCCGATCTGCAGGTCGGCGCGTTGCTCAGCACGCGAAACGCGCTGTGGGTGGTGGTCCTGGTGGATGTCCGGCGCACGAAAGAGTTGCTTGCGGCCGAGCAGCGGCTTCGCGCCTTGATCGAGGAAGATGGCGGCTTGGTGGCGCAGAACCTGGCCACTGGCCAGATCCTGCACATGCCGCTTCAGGGGCGCTCGCCAGATGCGGTGCGCGTGCTCGCGGTCATCGTCGCGCCCATCGCTGGCGGGGCTTCCGTCGCGCTCCCGCATGCGTCCAACATCAAGACTTTGTTCCTCGTGGACTTGGTGTCGATCGTGGAGTCGGTCGAGCGATCGCAAGATTTTGACGACTACTTCGCCTTTGTCGATGCCAATGAGGAGTCTGCCTCGCCGTTCACCGGTCCGATGGACCACTTCGCCGCGTATCGACAGTCGCACGGCGTGCTCATCGGCGGCGCGATCCGTCCAACCATGATCATGCTCGACCCGCACGGCGGGTCCAATTTTCGGTTTGAAGCACTTCGAGAATTCTGGGCCTCGGCGCCGCGCCAGTTTCCTGACGACGACCCCACCACGTGGTCGGTGAAACCCACCGACAAGACCTTGCATAAGCTGACCCATCGCGGCCGCCCGTGGCTGTCGTGGTGCGCCGATGGGGTGGGGCCCACCTTTCATTTCTTGCTCGATGTCGACGCCCAGGACCTGGAGGTTCGGCACGGCCGTTTGCTGGAGTTGTTCATCCATTGCGTGGCGGACGCGTGGAATGAGCGGGCTGAGTTGTTTCCTGCCTACCTGTTCGCGCACCAGCGAATCGTGACCCATTGCCGCGCCAGCCTGGAACGCCTGCCCGCGGAAAGCGGCGGCGAGACGTCGACCGAGCCGCTGCTAACTTCGTGGAAGATCCGCGAACGCAAAGCCGATTCGCTGGTCCTGGAAGTCGAAGTCGACCTGGCTCAGGTCGCCTTAGACCTGGAAGATGCCTCCGATGCCCGGTTCGAGGCCTTCTGCGCCGGCGAGTGGCTCCGCGGCGCGTGCGCACTGTTGGGAATTTCACTCGATGAGCAGGTGCTGCGCGCGTTGGCGGCCACGGCGGACCGAACGCCGCGCTTCACCCTTTCGCACCGGGAGCGAAAGGTGGACGTGCCTGATCACGCCCATCCGATCTCGGCTGACCTTGAGCACTTCAAGCTGGCTCGGCGCGGTCTAGCAATGGAGTTTCGTGCCGAGGGCATCGCACCCGGTCGCTACGAACTCAAGCCGGCCAAGGCGGTAATCGACAAGATTCGAGATCGCTATCGGTCGTTGGTGCACGAACACTTCCGCCAGCTTGATCGGCAAGCCCTCGTTCGCCTTGCGGTCGAGCAGTTCGATCATTTGGTGGCCAAGTACGACCGCGAGAGCACGCGGCTTCGCATGAGCCTTACGCACGAAGTCGAGTTCGATCGCACCGAGGAGCAGGCCAAGGCGTACGAGGAGTTCATTCGGGCGACGCGGAACGTGCGCTACCTGCTGGAGCTCGGGTATAGCCGCGGCATATCGGGGGGCAGAGTGCCCACGGTGGAGGAGTGGCAAAGATTGCTTGCCCAAGTGGATTGGCTGCTGGTCCTATATGGGGCGAGCGACACCCTGCATAACGAACTGGAAGTCGGCGGCGTCGACGTGGACAGCGAGTTCATCCCCGAAGTCTTCTACGAAGGCGACGATGACCAGGCCTACCAGCACGAAGCCGCGAACGAGCTACTGGAGCGCGACGATGACGAAGACCGCGTCGCGTCGATGGACGAGGCGCAACGGCAACGGCTCAATACGGCCTTCGTGAACAGTGTCGGTTTTTCCCTGGCCACCCTGTTGCCCGTGTTGGCGGTTCTGGGTCGGTGGGTGAGTGCCAAGGAAGGGGCGGTGCCGCTGGCGTGGTCGTACGAAGGGTCAAAGGCGGACGTGCTGGCCACGCTCGTCGCGCACGTACCACTGCCCATGCCGCCGGCTGAAGTAGAGGCAGCCTTGGACTTTCTGACCTTGGACGCGAGCAGGGTATGCGTGCTGGCCGGTCGCGAGTTCGAGGAAGGTGATGTGCCCATCTGGGAGCACCGCAAGCGCGTGCACCGCTACGGCATTCGTCCGGTGCTGCGCATTGGGCAGGACAGACTGTTGTGGGGTGCGGCGGCGGCGCATCGCGCCTTCGGTATCTGGAATGGCACGTTTTCGGACGGCTACCCACCGGCCGACTTTGGGTATCCCCAGATCGAAGAGGTCGCCGCCTCGATCAAGAAGCACATTGAAGATGATTTGGAAGTGCGCGCCGTGGAGGTGTTTGGCCGGCATCTGACGTACTTCGAGCACGGCGTCGATTTCCACCGGCGGTTCCCGCAAGAAGGCTTCGAGGATGTCGGCGATTTCGACGTGTTGGCCTACCGTCCGGAGGACAACCGGTGGTTCATGGTCGAGTGCAAGTACAACAAGCCGGCGTTCTGCATCAAGGACATGCGGCGTCTTCGCGAAGAGGTCTTCGGGAAGACGCTGACGACGGGCCAGTTAGTGAAGATCGCACGTCGACACGCGTTCCTGGAGACCCATGCGGCGCGACTGCTCGAGCTATTGAAGTGGCCCGCCGGGCCCTCCGTCGAGCAGCGGATCGAGGACTTGTACGTGTGCCCGCGCATCTTCCCGTTCATGCGCCGCGTGCCGCGTCCGGTGCTGACGCAGTTCGTTCGGCTGGGCAAGCTCGACGCACTGGTACGCAGTCGCTTGGATGGTGGAGCGGATCCCGGTGAGTAGGGTCGGCGCGGGACCGTGCGTCGGATAAGGCGGGGGAGGACGCTCACGCGGCGCCGATCAGCGCCGCCAATTCGTCGGAACGGGCCAGCGCATCGTGCAATGCATCCAGATCAAAATCGTTACGCGCCTGGCTCACGGGTTGACCACCGGTCCTACCATCCGCATCAACAGGAAATCGTTGGGACAGCGTTCTTCGAGATCACGGTCCGCCCGCACGATGATGCGACCCAAGCGTTCGTTGTCGAAGACGTCAGATGGCAGCGGTCGCTCCGCGTACGGGTTATGGAACACGTACAATCCGTCGAGCAGGTGTTCGATGTAGTCGGCTTTCACCGCCCTGCGCACTTCAGGCATCAGCCCCGTGCCTTCCGAGGGGTGGATCGTAGTGAATTCGATGTTGCGCTCAGGCGCATCGGCCAAGGCGCGCACCTTGCCCCAGGTCGCCAGTGGCCCGTACACCACAGCCGACACATCTTTGTACGCGTCGTCCGAGAACATTCCGACGGGTACGTCTACCGTGTCGTTTTTGGATACGACCTCGAGCTCGTGCGTGACGACGTTCTCCGCCTGGGAAGCGATGGTCGTGACCTCGTCGAAGTAGATGCCGTACAACGTGGCCATGATCGGGCGATTGGCCGCGAAGTGCGCTTGCGGACGGTCAAACGGAGCGATCGCGATCACGTAGGGTCGGTCGCGAACATGGACCAGCTTGGCGTAGTGCTGGCGATACTTGCGCACCTTGCTGGTGAAACTGTTGCACAGCCGCAAGATCGCTTGACGGTTGAACTCGCCAAAGTCGTCGGGAATTTCCGGCTTACCGACCCCGTGGGCTGGCGTGCCCCCTTGAGGCGGCGAGGCGATGGTCGCTTCCATCACGAACGGCATGGGCGCGGTGATGACGAAGTCGGGCGCATGGAACGAATAGTCCAGGTTCATGCCCAAGTCCTGGAGCACCGCGTGCAGGTACAGCTCCCAGAAGCTCGATTCGAAGCTCGTTTGGAACTCCTTGACGAACTTCCCGTCCCGGTCGACGAAGCCCGCAGCCCAACCCTGGATAACTTCACGTTCCGGTCCAAGGCTCGGGTGCATCAGGACCTGAAAGATATCGTGCTGTTTGTCAGTCGGAACCACGGGTTGGAACAGATCCATCGCGCGCTCGGCAAGATTTTGAGGGTAGGGCGGCGCCGGCTCAGGCCGTGGGAATTCCGGTAGTGTTCCATAGCTTCCGGATGCCGTCGTCGAAGGTCAGGTACTGGAAGCAGGTCCGGTCGCGGTCGCGTAGGCCTTTCATGCCCGCGGTCTTGGCCAGCACCTCTGCATTGGGAGGTAGCAGCGAGCGACGGAACGCTGGCTCGTGGTAGAGCAGGCCCGCGTGGTCGCGATGCATCAGGTCAACCGCCGAGGCGCTGAGCACGGCGCCGTAGGCGTCGGCCAGGGTTTGCAAGCGTGCGGCGCAGTTGAGCGGATAGCCCACGAAGTCGATCGCGTTGAGCTCGGCCAGGAACGTTTCCGGCTGCAGCAGCACCGCCTCTCCAGAGGCGATCCCGATGCCGTACCCCCAATGGCACATCGGTCATCTCTTTCTGACTGAAATACCAGTACTTCTTGTGCAGGGTGAACGCGGCATCGAGAGCGCGGGCTAGACATGTGTGCAGCGACACCTCGTCCGACTCCTCCCATACCAGCACGAAGCCATCGCCCAGGAACTTGTGGAAGTCGTGGTGGTGGTCGTTGCAGATCTGCAGCACCTGCTCGAACTGCGCTCGCATCAGCGCCTCGACCTGGTTGATGTCCACCCGCTCGCACCAGTCGGAGAAGCCGCGCAGGTCGCAGAACAGGGCGACGACGTTGACGCTCCGGCCGGCGACGGCGCTGCGGCCTTCGGTGAGCGTGGGGTGGAGGTTCTTGACGTACATTGATCGGACCTGGGTGGACGGGACGGCGCGATATTCAAGGCCGCGTGCCGACTACCTGCCCACACCCTCCAAAGAGCAGTATGAATTCTATCAGCCGCGCTGACTCATGAAACGCATCGACTTTTCCAAACTTCGCAAAGGCGACATTCTGCTGACGACGTCCACCCACCCCCAAAGCAAGGCGATCCGGACATTTACCAAGAGCGACATCTCTCACGCGATGCTCTACGTCGCCAACGGATCGGTAATGGATTCGACGGGCGAAGGCGTGCACGCGCGTAATCTCCAACGGCAGATCTACGACGACGACTGTGTCATCTACGCCTACCGCGCGGAGGCGACGATTGACCCGAAGACGATGAATCAAATCGTTGATTACGTTCGCTCGGAGACTGGCGCACCCTACGCGACCCTCGATGCCATGCGCTCTCCGCTCAAACCGGAGAGAAAAGGCAGCGCGGCGCAGTTCTGTTCCCGCCTTGTCGCGCGCGCGTATGCCAATGCAGGCTGTCCCCTGACGGACAATCCGGACTACACGACGCCCGCCGACCTCCAACGCTCGGAGCGGCTCGAGAGCGTCCCTGACGTCGTACTACACGTCACCGCGGAGGAGAAGGCCGAATTCGAGGCGGGCGACAGCGTCAAGGGCATGCGGGAGGTCACGAACGACCTACTGGAGCGGGTGCGGGCGATCTCGCCTGCGATTCGGGTGTTGAATGACATTTACCCCTTCCTGCTAGCCAACCCTTCCTTCGATGCCGCGATCGCCGAGGCCCATCGTGCCTCTGGATTTTTGGATTACTGGAAAGTGGAAATGGCACGCCATCCGTATCGCTATGATTCGGTGGAAATGGTGCGCTTCTATCAGTCCACGGAGCAGAAGGACGAACTGCTGGAGTACTGTCGCACCACTCTCGAGGACGATGCGGCCAATGCGTTCGCGCATTGGCAAGTGAACTTGGGCGCTTGTGCAGCGCTGCTGGAAATGAAGCCGCTCGAGACCTTCCGGCTCAATCGCGATCTGTACGCGACCCTTTGCTTCAACCACGAGCGCCGAGTCAAGACCGCGCACATGCTTGTCTCGGTGTACGGGGATCGGGCAGGCACGTGAGCACTTAGCCGATGCGCGCCGCCTTAGGGGTCGCGATCTGGGTCGGCTCGTGGCCGAGGCGGAATGCCACGACGTACAGGACGGTGGCGTTCATCGGCGCGCCCGAGCCCATCTGGACGGCGACCTTGCGCTGGCCGTGGCACAGTGACACGCCCAACACCCGCAGCGCGTCGATGTGCTGCTGCAGCTCGTCGTAGATGTCGAGCTTGTCGGTTTCCGAGTACAGGTCGTGGCAGTCGCGGTACTCACGGTAGTAGTCGATCAGCGCAGCAAACTCGGCCGCGGCCTCGCGCGGCAGCTCAAAGGCCGGCTCGGACAGGTCCATCTCGCACGAGGTGATCAGGCTGGCCAGCTGACGGCCCGTGGTCAGCGGCGCCACCGCCAGGGTGATGTGGTCGCGCTCGAACTGCGCTTGCGCCGCCTGCAGTTCCTCGGCCGTGGGCAGCGAGAAGGGCTTGTTGAGCGCGTCGATGTCGTTGAGATCGAAGGCGCGGGCCATGGCGCGACGGGTGTCGAAGCTGGCCGAGTCGCCCTGTTCGACCCGCTGGACGGTGCGCACGTTCAGGCCCGCGATCTCGGCCAGTTGCTCCTGCGACCAGTGGCGCAGCTCGCGGAACTGGCGGATGCAGGCGCCGACTTCGGCCGGGGTAAGCAGGCGGGACGGGGTCGCGGTGGTCATGGGGCATCACTCCGGTGGGGTAGGGACTCCAGACTAGGAAGGCGCCGGACCCGGCAACACGACAGCACCCCGACAGGCGCCCGACACGGGTCAATTATCCAGTAGCCGGGACGCCGGGTTGTTCGGCGCATTGCCGGCTTGGAAATACCCCACGACGCTCGACACCGCCCGGTGCTCGGTCAGTTGCATGATCGCCGGCAGCGACACGCCCTGACGGCTCGCCTCGGTGACAAACCCCGACCTCAGGCTGTGTCCGCCAAAATCCCCTTCCAATCCCGCCTGCTGCGCGCGACGCTGCACGATTTCGCCAACTGCGGCCGGGGAGAGGGCGGGGCCGATGCGGCGCTTCCATAGCCGTCGGAAAATCGCCCCCTCGGTAAACCCGGACGCCTCGAGCCAGTCTTCCAGCGCAAGTGCGGCCCGATCGAGCACGGGTTTGTCTGGCGCCGAATTCGTTGTCACGCCCGCCTGCTGTGTCTTGCTGTGCTCGAGCCGATAGATGTAACCCTTGTCGCCGATCCGACGCAGATCCCGCATGTCTGCAGCAGCAATTTCGCTGCGCCGGCGGCCTCCACTAGCAAAGCCAAAGCAGAGCAGGGCACGGTCGCGTAGGCCCACGAGGCTGTCATCGCAGGTCGCCAACATGGCCTCGAGTTCGGCCAGGGTGATAGCAGTTTTCTTTCGAGGGCGAACACCACGTTTGACCGCGGCCCGGGCCGCCCGGCTGAGCACGGTACCGACGGCGGGTTGCTCGCAGGGATTCGGGACTTGCTTGAGCCGGTGCGCGGTCGACAGGACTGCGACCCGGTGGCGGACCGTCGCCAGGGTCCACGGTCCGAGTTTGGCCTTGATCCCGGCGGCCACCAGCGTCTGGTCGACATCTGCCGGCAGCTCCCAGGTCAACGCGCCGTCGGCCGATTTGCGCTGTACGTGGTCCACCACGAACTGCAGCACGACGGCCTCGGGTACTGGCAGCGTCAGCTCGAGCCCGTAGCGGGCCGTAAACCAGCCGGCCCAGTAGCGCAATGCGGTGGCGTAGCTACGTGTGGTGTTCTCGGCAGCCGCTTCGGCCAGCAGCTCCCGGACCGCATCGGCGGCCTGCCGGGCCAGCTGATCGGGCAAGACCATGCCCGAAGCAGGTTGCGCGAGGGTCGGAATTGCGTAAGTATCTTGCATAATATGTAGTGAATACTATGAAACTGGCTATGTACCCGCGATAATCATCACTTATCGCGAGTACGTGATCAGCAGAGTAGGGCGGTTCAGAGGGAGGCGCAACATGGCGCGAGGTATCACACAAGACGACGTTGACCGGGCGGCGAATGCACTGCTGCTCGCCGGTGAGCGGCCGACAATCGAACGGGTGCGACAGTTCCTTGGTACCGGCTCGCCAAATACGGTGACTCGGCTGCTCGAAAATTGGTGGCAGGGTCTGGGGACACGGTTGCAAGTCCGGCAACAGAAGGTGGAGCTGCCGGACGCGCCTCCGGCCGTCGCGGAACTGGCCTCGCAATTGTGGGAACAGGCATTGGCCGCGGCCACGACGACGGCTCAGGAGGCAGTCCAGGTCCAGCACCAAGAGGTGGATGCGGAGCGCGCGAGTCTCGCCCAAGAGGCGGCGGTCCTACGCCAACAAACCGAGGAAGCGCGTGAACTCGCGACGCAGGCCCAAACTTCCCGGGCGGAAGCCGCGGTGCGCTTGCAGGACATGCAGCACCTGATCGAACAGCAAACTGCACAGGTCGCCGACCTGACGCGGCAACGCGATGAGGCCGCACGGCGCGCCGAGCAGGCGCTGAACGAAACATCGGCCTGGCGCCAGCGGCTGGATGCCGCGCAGGCCCAGGCACGGACCGAGTTTGAGGCGCAGTCCGACCATCTGCGCGCGGTGGAAGAGCGTGCCTACGGCGAAGTCGACCGGCTGCGCCAGCAGCTTAAGACGCTCGATGCCAAGTCCCGTACGGATGCCGACCGCCACGGCCGACGCGTGGCAACATTGGAGAGCGAGCGTGCTGGTGTCCAACGGGACCTGGCCGAAGCGACGCGACAGCTGGCCGCTGAACGCGCCCGGCGCGAAGTCCTGGAGCAACAGCTCGCCGAGCTTCAGCAGACGCTAAAGGCCACGCTGCGAGCGAAAAAAACACCGGGCGAAAGTAAGCACGTGGCCAAGCAGCCCGCGGCCGCTGGCAAGCCGCGAAGGCCGCGTACGCGATAGATCGCCTCATCCAGCCGAGGGTCCCGAAGTTATACTCAGTGGGCGGAAAGAGCCGCTGGACCTTAGGGCAGCAGGCCGCTGTCAACGGGAGCGCATAGTGAGTAACACAGCCGGAGCGAGGGGCGAGGTAGCGCTGCCCGTTCTGGCGCTGGACCTGGAAGGCACCCTGATATCGAACGCGGTCAGCCAGATACCGCGCCCGGGGCTGTTCCAGTTTCTGGTCGCCTGCCGCGAGCTGTTCCCACGGATCGTGATGTTCACCACGGTGCGAGAACCGCAGTTTCGGTGCATTGCCGACGGCCTGGTGCAAGAGCGGGCCGCTCCACCATGGTTTGCTCATTTGGAGTACATCGTATGGACCGGGGCTACGAAGGATCTGCGCGTGATCTCCGCTTTGCAGTGGCCATTCGTAGCTCTCGTGGACGACTGTCAGGCGTATGTGCATCCGGGACAGGAGGGCCATTGGGTGCCGATTGAGCAGTTCTGTTCGCCATACCGCGATTCGGACATCGAGCTGTCCGCCACCTTGAAGCGCCTGGAGTCTCACCTTGCGCGATGGGGAACGCTCAAGCTCTCGAACTAGTGAGAGCGACACACAAGGGCGCCCCAGTGGAGAGGAGTCACGATGACCATGCCGGATGAACGAACCCGCGCCCTGGTGTGGGCGGGCGGATTCTTGATCGAGATCGCACGGGACAAGTCCCTGCCGGTTGCCCTACGTCGCCGGGCTATCTCAATCGCCAAACACTTCCCGACCATTGAACAGGTCGGAGCCATGCCTGCGGCCACGTCTCCAATGCGAATCGGCCCCGGGCTGGTGGATCCAAATGCCCATCCCGAATGGGCCAAAGAGTGTCTGCATGGCCCGCTCAGCTACCAGACTCGGTTTGGGTGGCCTGAGGAGCCGTCACGCATCGACAGTGAGGCATCCACTCGGGGGAGCACTGGGTCGTGAGTCTCGAGGTCGACAGTCTCATCCAGCAGGTCATCGACAAGTTTGTCCATCGCCTGTTCCCAGCTTTCGTTGAACCTGGTTTCGTTGCTTGTCCGGACAAACATTTGCCGGCGCTCCTGGACGCGATGACCCAAGCCGTGTCTGCCCGTGGGGTTGACATGGAACTGATCGACCTACGCCCCGAACCTGCGGAACGGCTCAATGGGGTCACCGAGCGCCTATGCGAATCCAACCGGCAATCGCCAAATTCCGCGTTACCACCGCGCCTCATGGTGCTGGTGGGATTCGATTTGCTCGAAGGCCATGACCACGAGGAGCCGACATATCCGTTCCGCTCGGAATTTCAGTTCGACGAGCAGCACCTCTGGCTCTTCGTGGGCCACGACCGGAGCCGGCTTGGAAGGCTCTTTCATAGCCATAAGCTTCCGCTCTACATGGCGGCCCGGGATCTCACTCCTGAGCCGTGGCGCAGAAGTGCGGCACGTTGAAGGTCATCCCGCAGCGAATGTGCAGAGTCCGGGCCCACTTGAGTGCGCTGAGCACCGACGACAAGCCTACCGCGCCATTTGGCGATGGCCAGCGCGTGAGTTGCCCCAGAAGCAGTGCGTCCAACACCGGGGCAAATAGAAGTCGTCAGTCAACACCAAATGCGGAAATCCTGGTGCAGCGACCCACAAGACGCGGCTTAAATCGGATATCTGGATGTAGCGTTGCTATCGACGCGGGAATTGCCGTGTGAGCCTTTCAAATTTGCTTCGGAGGGCTTCCATGCGGTGTGCCACCCAAACGCGGAGCAAAGCCAAGGACAAGCACTTCGCATAATGCCTATTATGTAAAGTGGCTACGGTGGATCCACGCCGCCCTGACCAATCGTATCGGAAGCTGGCACGCCGGCACGGTGACCGCATGAGCACGCTCCTGGACTTTGACGACGACTGGTACGGCTGGAAGCTGCGCGGCCGTGAGCTGGTCTCCCCCGACCGCCAGCGCATCAGCCGCACCCGGCTGGAAGGTCTGCTGTGGCGCGATGCAATGGAACTCCGACTGGCCGGCTATGCGTCCAGGCGAAAAGCCGAGGCTGCGAAAGTAGCGGCCGGCCGGCGCCAGCTGGTGAAAGTCGTCGTGGTCGAGCTGGGCGAATACCGCCGGCATGGAGTCGGCGCGGCTTAGCGTCCGGTATCCTCTCGCCATTGCGGACGGGAGGACGGCCATGGAACAGCACCAAGGGCTACGGAAGGAACCGCGCTGGCCATCGTGGATCAGCTTGGCGCTCGGCTTTGCCGGCGTGCTTGTGACCATTGCGGGCATCCTCGAATGGAACCGCAATCGACCCGACTCCGAGCAGATGAAGGCGCAGCCAGCAGAGCAATCGCCTGTGCCACGTGTCGATAACGCCGAACGGCTACAGCGGGTGGCGCTCATCGAAGCGGAACGGCGTAGCCAACTGGCCGAGATAGAACGCCGACGCGAGGCCGCCATGCAGCGATCGACGGGACCGCGAGAGCCGCAACGGTTCCGGTGCATCAACGGGGACCTGATCGAGAAGCGGGGCCGCGAGTGGATACAGCACGGAAAGTGCTAGGCGAGAACACCCACAAGCACCGCCAATAAGCGGGTTTGCAGGGAGTGGCCGCGCATCGCATGCAGGCTCCTCGGAGCATGACCGCCGACCCCGGCCGGACCCACGTCAGCGCGAGTGAAGCGGTCTGCGCGCATTGACCAACGCGGCAATGCCCTACCCCATCAGCGCGGATAAGATCGCGATCGCGAGCAGGTGGAGCGGATACGCGAGCCAGAACGCCCAGCGCAAGCGCAGTAGGGTCGGTGACCACACCACCGCAGCCGCCGCGACGGGCAGCGCGAGCAGCGCCCAGCCGTTGAGGTTGACCGCGCACAGCCCAACCAGCGCCACGGCGACCAATACGAGCGTGCGACCGGTAGGCCGCTGGAAATGCCATGTCGCAGCGATCACCAAGGCAACACCCGGCCACCAGTATTCGACCAACGCGCCGCCGATCACGAACACGGCCGCCGCGAGTTCGTCGCGGCCTCGCGTGGACAAATCGAGCACGCCCACGGCGACCGCGAACGTCAACAGGATGTTGAGCGGCCACCAGCCATAAAGGTCCGCGAACAGGTACGCGTGAGCGGGTAACGCGAGCGCGCCGAACACCAGCAGGCGGCG
Organism: Novilysobacter longmucuonensis; assembly: GCF_046600735.1. Lineage (NCBI taxonomy): Bacteria > Pseudomonadati > Pseudomonadota > Gammaproteobacteria > Lysobacterales > Lysobacteraceae > Novilysobacter > Novilysobacter longmucuonensis. Next base: position 6,370 of record NZ_JBJMAW010000013.1, on the reverse strand, counting down.
CATCGTGCGGCCGTAGTCGGCCCCCGGTCGCGCGAGGTTGTAGGCGAGGACACCGGCAAAAAGCGGCATTGCAACGCGGCCAACGATATCGGCGAGCGTGCCGAGCTCGCGGCCGAAGAAAGCCGAGTTCACATGGTCTACCAGCATCGCCAGCAGCGCGAACCACTTGATCGCCTCGACGCTGCCACTAGTAAGCGCGATGCGACCCGGAACGGCAAGCGCTGCAACGCTCACTTGGCGAGCGCTCCATACCCGGTGACTTGCGGGGCGTCCAATGTCCATCCGCCGGAAGACGCCCCTGCGCGTCGCGTGGTGCTGGGCGGGCGCATGCCGGCATTGCCTACGCTGTCCGCAGCTTCCGGGCGCTTGAACGGGTCATAGACCGGGCCATAGCGGGCCACCCTGCGCGCCTCGCCGGGACCGAGGTCATACACGGTGCCTTGCTCGGTCAAGCATGTGACGCTGGCGTCTTTCCACCCATCGGCGGCCATGCCGTCGCGCGAGGACATGCACACGATGCGCGGCTCTGCAACCACCGGCCGCTCATCGTATGCCGGGGCGCTCTGCGGCATCGTTGCGAAGCGCGGCACAAAGCGCTTGGCGTAGTCGGTGGCGGTCATGGGCGCGGCGTCTGTCGGTGCCGGTGCCGGTTCAGCGAGACCCAGCCCCTTCGGGGCTCGGGCCTCGCCTGTTACGGCAGCAGACCCGGACGAAGGCCAGAACGCATAGGCCAGACCGAGAACGACAAGGCAGGTTCCCCCGCACAAAACAAGGATGCGAAATGGGAGCCGGAATTTTTTGGTGTGAACTTCGGCGGACTTGTAGAACGGATAAAGATGGCGCGGATGGGTCCAGAGCTGTAGCTCGGCGTCGGTCAGCGAGTGCGGCGTTACGTCCTCACGCACGCTGCGGAAGCGGTAGACATTGGACGTGCGGCCGGCGAGGACTTCGACAAGGTGATGATGCTGGGCTAACCCGCGCAGGTGCTTATCGAGGTACGTCGGTTGTTGCGTGGTCAGCACCATACAGACGCCGGAATGGCGGATGCGCTCCATGTCAGTAATTGACTTCGGCGCAGCGACCGAGCCCGGTCGCGTGCGGAAATGGTCCTGCGCTTCGTCCACCAGCAACACCGCTCGCGGCGGGAGGTCTTTCCACGCGTGCGGGTCCTCCCATACCTGCACCCCGGGCAGCGACATGCCATTGATGCCGCACTGGAAGACCGGGCGGCCTTCGGCGACGGCCCGTTCCGCGACCTGCATCATGTAAAGGGTTTTGCCGGCGCCGGGAAGGCCCGTCAATACGATGATGCCGGAGAGGTCGAAACTCATGCCACCGGCTTCCGACGCAGGCGCACGGCGCTCAATGCGGCCGCTGCCGCGTACGCGCTTAACACGATGGAAATGCACTCATCGACCTTCAGAAATGAGAACCAATCCAACGCGAGCTGACCGGCGCTCCCCATCTGCGCCTTGATGTCGTTTAACGCGGGCTCGATGACGAACTCTTGCGCGACGATGTGCAGCCCGAACGCGGCCAGCGCCGACGCTATCCAGAAGCCGATTTGGCTACCGATGAATCCAGTTATTGCTACCCATATCGCAGGCATGATTTACCCTCCCGATGCCGCGCGGCCAACGATGAATGCAGCGGCAGCGAGCGCCGCCGTTAGAAAGAGGTTCGCAAGCAATCCCCCCTGCTCGCAGGGCGTTTCGCTAAGGTCGAAGGTCTGGCCACTGATGGTGAACACAGGGAGGCCGGGGCATGACCCGCCACCGAGCCAACCGGCTTGGTCCACCTGCGCCCACCCGGCCCCACCGTCGTCGGTTCCAAGTCCCGGTTCGCCCTGCCCTTCGCCAGTGCCGCCCTCAAGGTCATCCGCGATGCCGTTGCAGTCGGCGTCACCCGCGCCGCAACTGCCCTGCCCTTCGCCGTCGCCTTCACCGCTACCGGCGAGCTTTTCCAGATGGCACGTTGTGCGCCACTGCTGTAGCAGGCTGGCGTATTCCATGGCATCGCAGTTTTCCCCGGTGCAGACCGGCGCGGAGTCGCACGCGCCACCGCTGATGTTGCGGTTCTTGCGGGTGTTGCAGTCGATACGCCATTGGATGCGCGCCTGACCGCACATGATCGGGTCGCCGCTGCACGATGGCGGCGCGTCGCACTGGTCGCCGCCGCTGAAGGACTTGTTCGCCGGGTCATCCGGGTCGGGCTCGCCGTCGCCGTCCGCGTCTTTCTTGCAGGTGCCGTCCGCGCCGCGCGCTTCACCGGCCGAGCATTGGCCGTCACCGGGTAGGCAGCTTCCGTCCGGGCTCTTGACCTGGCCGGCGGGGCACTCGTTTTTCTCGGGTTTGCAGAGGCCGTTAGCGTCCTCCACCATGCCGGTTGGACAGGTGTTGGGCTTCGTGCATACGCCTTCTTTGGCGGTCTGGCCTTCCTCGCAATCGGGCGGCTCGGTGGGCGCGCAGACGTTGAGTGCGCTGTGCCAATACGAGTCGCCGCCGCAAAGGTTTTTTTCTTCTTCGTTGTCTATGCAGGTTGCGCCAGTCGGGTAGGCGGTGCTGGTGCCGTCGCCGTTGTAGTAGTAGGCGATTTGACACTGATTCGCGCATTGCGTGGAGCCGTTGGGCGGGGTGAACGTCGAGGTGGATGGCGCAAGCTCATCGCACGTCGGCGGCGGTGCGGCGCAGGTTCCGTTAGGTTGCGGCTCGGTGCCTTCGGGGCACGCTTCCGCGAACTGAAAGCCGACAGCGAACAGCCGGTTTTCGCCCGCCCAGCTATCGGCGTGGAATTCATCGCACGACGTGCCGGACCACCGGGTGCCGGTGGTGACGTAGTAAACAGATATCTCCTTTGCGACCCGGTCGACTACGCAGTTTGGCCCGGTCGCCTCCAAGCGGCCGCCGTGGCTCGATAGGTGAACCGTGACTGCGGTGCCGTCGAGCGCCGAACACGCCGCGAACGATTCGCCTTCCGTCGCATAGGTCGCCTTAGCCGCTTCTCGGATTGCCTCCTGTGTCAAGAAGCCACATGCCGTTTGAGCGCGAGCGTTGCCGATGCCAAGCAGTGAGAGCAGCGCCATGAGCGCAAGAATCGTCAGGTAGCCGAGGACGCGCCGCGTCAGGTAGTCGCGCATGCGCATCAGCCGAGCGCCTTGATCAAGACGCAGCACCCGAGCAAGACAATCCATCCTTCCATCACCTGTCCCCTACTCCACCGCAGAAAAAAGGGCGGCCCACATGGACCGCCCGAGTTGACTCACTTCGCGCGACGCAGCCACTTGGCGGCGGCGATCATGAAGATCATCAGAGTGACCGCGCCCGCGATCGCGACGCCCTTGGTCTGCACATCGGCGATGGCCGCGTCAATCGCGGCGGTGTCGATGCCGGTGGTGGCGGTTTCGGCCATCGCGGCACCCGACACGGCGAGCGCGGTTGCGCCCAACAGCGCCTTGCTGCCGAGGTTGCGAACGGTGTCGGCGGCCTGACGGACGCGGCTTTCGTTGTTGTTGCGGTTCATTGGTTTTTCCTCTGGAGTGATGCCCGCAAACCGGCGGGCGCGGATCGGGCCTAGATGCGGTCCCGGATTGCTTCGCGAAGCAGGACGACGACGCGGACGACGACGTACAGCGTCACGAGTTGCCAGCCGACATAGAGCCCCTCCTCCGCCGTCATCGTCGGGATGATCGTGGGCGGGTCGATGTACGCATGCGCCGAACAGGTGCCGGTGGGCTCATCCCATTCGACGCACGCGTAAACCTTCAGGGCGCTCATGGGCTAGGCGACTTTCGATGCAGTGGCGGACGGGAGCGGGATCAGCTTCACGTTCCGCCCGACCTTGAGCGCTTGGAAATCGCCCACGTCGAGGCTCGATGGGTCGAGCAGATAGCGACCCGGCGGGTATGGCTGATCGCCCTCCCCCAGCGTCAGCTTGAACGGCTTGGGGAAGTCGTCGCCGGTTTCGATGGCGGCGCTCTGTTCGTTGAAATACAACGTCGGCTTGCCGTTGCGCTCGATCTTCTTGATCGTGGCCGATTGCGTCTTGATGACGATGCAGTTTTGAGGATTCATTAGGCAGGTTTCCATGCGATTAGCCGGCCGTCCGACTGGAAGATGACCCGCCAGGGGGACGGCCAGAATTCCCCGGTGAGCTTGTCGAAGTAACCCCCGACGCATTTGCGGATATCCGCGAACGCGCCCAATGCCTCGCGGGCATCGAGCGGCGATTTCCACCAGCGCAACTCGCGCTTGGATTCGGTGTTGAGTCCGCCCACGGCGTGGGTGCGGAAGCCCCTCGGCATGTGATGCGCGGTCAGGGGGCAGAACTTGCTGGCGTATTTGGCGATATAGCCAACGGCGTATTTCGCCCACTCGATGCGAGTGCTTCCGTGGGGCCACCACCCGCGCTGGTCTGCCTTTGGGATTCGGATGCCTTTTGGCAGCCAGAACAAAAGGTGATAGTGCGGTCGCAGTCGCTTTGTGAGCTCCATGACCCAGACGTAACGGAAGCGCGGACCACCTTTCCCGTACTTGGCTCGGCTAGCTCGATTGAAATGGCCCCGGACATGATCAAGTAGTCGTGCAATGTCCTTAGGGCATTGATCAACGTCGTCTCGATATGTCGTGGTGAGCATCGCGGCCCGGACGCGGAAGCCTTGCGCTTGCGCTTCTTGCTCATGGAGTCTTGCTCCGGTTATGACGCTCTTGCGTAGCTTCTTGGCTCGCGTGGCGTTGCGGTCGATTTCGATTCGGACAACAGCGTCCGTACGACTTGTTGTAGAAGAGACAAGCCCAGCGCTCGCTGCGCTCGCGCCGCCGATTTCCTTGCGCTTCGGCAGGCGAAACGAAGCCATCGTGAGCAGCGTTGAACGCGTTTCGATGGCAGCGGCGCAGGCGGTCATGCGCCTAGCTCCTGCGCACACGCGTCCGCGATGGCGAACCACTCGCGGGCTTCAACGCGTGCTGTGCAGAACAAGTCTTGCTGGTCCCCGTCGAGGTGGCGCGATGCGCGAGCACTTGCGAGTTCGAACTGTTCCCATGCCGCGTCGAACGCGGCTTCGATTACGTGGACGGGCGCGCTCACCGGTGATCACCCGACCGAATATGCCGCGCTAGTTCGGCGGCTTGGCGCTCGTGCTGACTGCGGAGATGGGCAAGCGCTTCGGCGGTGCGAAGCGACGCGATGAAAACCAAGGCTCCGAGCGCGAACAGCAGCGCGAGCAACATCCAGTCAGCGATCATTCCCCACTCCCCAGCGGTCGCCGGGGACTTCGGCGGCGGGGGAAGGCCTCAACTGAAGGAGAGCCGGTCACCGCCGGGGCCTGTCCCCGGCGGGTCGGCCCTGTGTTCGCCTGTAGCGAACACGAGGCGATGTAATCTGACGGAGAACAGAATGTCAACCGAGGGTGAACATGGGCACGCAAGCGAAGATACTTGACAAAGTGCGGGAAACCTGCTCTCTCCCGTCGGACAACGCTTTGAGCCTGAAGATCGGAATCACTCGCGCAGCTGTCAGCGAATGGCGAGCAGGTAAAAAGGCGATGCCGGATGAGCGCATTGCGCAGCTTTGCGCTATGGCGAAACTAGACGGTGGGGCTTGGCTCGCGGCTATCCACGCGGAGCGCGCCACGGACTCGAAAGAGCGGGCGCTGTGGGAGTCAGTGTTGGACAGGCTGGGCCCGGCCGCCGCGGCGGTCGGGCTGGCGTTTGGACTGGCCCTGATCGCCGCCGCTCCGAATCGCTCTGAAGCTGCTACGACGGGCTTTTCGGCGTCCGATGCCTATTATGTCAATTGCGGCAGTGGTCGTGGTCATCCTCGTGACGGCCCCGAGACTACGCTGGCACGGTGACACTGCTTCGAACTGATTTTGGTCGGTTCCGCGAACTGAAGCTGGTCGCCCTTAGGCGCTAGTGCCCGACTGCCAAATTCGCTTCGACCAGCGTGTCGCTGCCTCGACGCATGAGGATGGATAGGTAAATTTGTGAGCTTAGCGCGGGTAACTTTCTTAGAGCGGACCGCGAGCACGCGCTCTTTCGGGTGCCTTACAAACTTACGCAATCCGGGAGTGGTCAATCCACAGTTCGCGACCGCGCCATCGCGTATACGCGCTGTCGCGCTGGACGTGGTCTGCCTGCCGGCCTGCGTGTGCCAGACGCTTGAACGATCGGCCACCCAAGACGCTGAACTTCAAGACGCCGATCGAGCGATATCGACAAGCTCTTGCACTGACCAGTTGAAACCGCTGCCATGAGCGGACATTCGTAGTCCCGCCCCGACGTCCCCCCGCCTTCAGTAGCGGGGCTATCTAGAGTCCGGGGTTCATCGTAGTGGTATCGGCTGCCAGCTGCTCGGCGTAGGCGCTCGGGGTCAG